>NZ_DATFYW010000247.1:0-50240 GCF_035314905.1 Mycobacterium sp. | reverse complement strand
CTCAGTGACCGTCGACGCCGCGGACAGCATCGAGGCCTCGGGTTTCAACAACCAGGTCACCTTTCACTCGGGCTCGCCAAGTGTCGACAAGTCCGGTGAATCGAATGTCGTACAACAGGGCTGACGCATCCCGGGTTTGGTGCCGACGCTGACGTCGATGTCCTGCACCAAGACGCGGGATCGCCCCGAGACGCCGACGCGCGGCAGTAGCGTTTCGAGTTCATGGCAACTGTGAGCCCGGACGACCGGGCGGGACCAGAGATCCTCGGACGTCTGGGGCCCAATTGGTTCGCCTCCGTCATGGGAACCGGGATCGTCGCCACGGCCGCGGCAACACTTCCCGTCCATGTGCCCGGTCTGCGGGTCTTCGCGGAAGTGGTGTGGGTGTTCGCGGCGGTGCTGATCGCGGTGCTCGTGGTTGCCGTCGGAGGCCACTGGTTGCGGCACCCCACGGTGGCCCGCAGTCACGCCCGCAACCCGCAGATGGCCCATTTCTATGGCTTTCTATGGCGCGGCACCGATGGCGCTACTCACCGTCGGCGTGGGGTCGCTGCTGGTCGGTAGGGACCTGGTCGGGGAACGCATCGCCGTCGACCTCGACTGGGTGTTGTGGACCGCGGGCACCGCCGGCGGGCTCTTTACGGCCGTCAGCATCCCATACCTGATGTTCACGTAGCACAGTGTCGAACCCGACGCCGCATTCGGCGGATGGTTGATGCCGGTCGTGCGGCCGATGGTGTCGGCGGCCACCGGTGCGCTGCTGATCGCGCACGTGCAGTCGGGCCCAGGCCGACAGACCATGTTCTACGGGTGCTACGCGATGTTCGGGTTGTCGCTCGTGGCATCTCTGATCATCATCACGATGATCTGGACTCGACTCACCTATTACGGCACCTCGGGGAGCGCGAGGGTGCCGACATTGTGGATTGTGCTAGGCCCACTCGGCCAATCCATCACGGCCGCAGGACTTCTCGGGACGAGTGCGGCGCTGGCCGTGGGACCGGCGGTGGCCGCAGGGATGAGCGTCTTCGCGATCCTGTACGGGGTGCCGGTCTGGGGATTCGCCGTGCTCTGGATCAGCCTGGCCACGTCGCTGACCGTCCGCACCCTGCGGCGCGGGATGCCGTTCGCACTCACATGGTGGAGCCGGACGTTCCCGGTCGGCACCTTCGTCACCGGGACGACTCAGCTGGCCGTGCACACCGGGCTGCCGGCGTTCCGGATCGCCACAGCCGTGGCCTATCCCGGCCTGCTCGCCACGTGGATCCTGGTGGCCGTTCGCACCGCGCGAGGTAGCCTGCGGGGCAACCTGTTTCAGCCGCCCAGCACGACGCCGATCAAGGCCCACAAGGACGCACCGGTCTGACGGCGGTCGACGTCGGGCCCCGGTGCTGCCGCCCGCCAGGCGGCGCGCGTTTGCGCAGCGGCGGTCGGTTCTTAAACGCCTTGTACATCAGGTTAAGCGACTTTTGCGATAATGCCAGCGGGCTTAGTTCCTGGCCTCGGCGGGCGTATCGGCGGGCAGACCCCTCTACACAGGTGGGAAATTCCCCCACCTGGAAGTCTTGGTGTGTTGCGGACTGTCACCTTTGTCAAGAGACAAGGGTCTGTGAGTTGCCAACCTTTCTCGGGCCTTTCTCGGGCACAGCCCCGCGAGGGCTAGGATTGCCACTATAACTCCGCAAGATTGGAGACCAGGACATGAAGAAGACCACCGCCGTCCTGGTCCTGGCCTGTGCCGCGACCACCATTGGCATCAGCATCGCGCCGCTGGCGGGGGCCGATACGACCAACTGTGAAACCGTCGGCGGGACAACACTGTGCGGGCAGGGTGAAGTCAGGGGCGAGGGTGCGGCCCCGGAAGCTTCCGTTCCGGGTCGCGCCACCGGTGGCTGCAGCAACGCTTACGGCGGCTACCAGAACTGCAACGTTCACTGAGGCCAGCAAATGCCGGGTGACCGATCGGGTCACTGAAGTCTGTCAGGTGCCGATCTTGTCGGCGGCGATGGCACTAACCGCCGTCCGGTAAGCCCGCATGCTGTTAACGAGCTTCAGGTCGAAGCCGTCCGTCTTCTCATTGACCGCTTAGGGCCGCGCCTGGCGCACAAGGCTTGAACACCGCCTTGCCCACCCCGGGCCCTACAGCACGGCGCAATAGCCGAGAGCACCTTGCCTGAACCACCGGCGACGGCTGCGACGAATGTGGTACCGCTGTTCGGCGCAGCTAACTAATTTCGCCCATTCGTTCGCCCGCCCGCGTACACGCCGCGTACAAAAACGCCCCACGCCTAGTCCCGCTAATGACCGAAAACGCCACTTTACCAGGCGTTATCCTCGTGCCCCCAGTCGGACTCGAACCGACACTGGACGGATTTTAAGTCCGCATCGGCATATTCGCCTGTATTCGTACGTGTTCATCTTTTGTTGTCCCGCAATATCATTCACCCGTGGGCGTTCGCCGGTGTTCCTGGGTGTGGTGCATGAGTTGTGACACTCTCGTGACAGCCAGCCGTCCGGCGGCCAGGGAGCGGCCACGGCCGAGGGTTTACTTCCGACTGCGCGGCTTAGGTGCGTCGTCCGTCGCAGAGCTGATAGACACGCCCTACTGACAGCCCGGCCGCCTCGGCGAGCTGCTCGCCGGGGATACCGTGCTCGAAACCCCTCGCCGATCAGGCGGCGTAGCGATGACCGACCACGATGTGAATTCGCCACCCCGCCAGGCTCAGCGGCGCACCGACGACGAAACCCCGACGACTAAGCCGACAGCGGGAAGCATGTTGACGAGCGCGTCGAAACTGAACTTGTCGATCTTCCCGTTCAGCAAGCCCCACCGCGGGTCAACACCATTGCCGGGCGTGCGGACCTAAACGACGGGTCCGCCGATCATGGCTTGTGGCGAGTTATGCCGTTGCCGGTGATGGTGACGTGGTTGTTGTTGGTGTTTATGCCGCCCCCGGCGGTTGCGTGGTCGTTGTTGCCGGTCGCGGAGGCGCGGTTGTTGCGGGCGGGGCCTCGGGCCTGGGGATCGGCGAGTGCTCCGACACCCGTCGCGGGCGCCGGGCCGCTGCCGCTATTCCTGGTTCGCGCCGATTTCGGCGGTCTCCTCTGGCGTCAGCTGGCGCGGGACCTCGCCGTGCGCGAGTTTCTCGCTCTGGATGTGGTGCTTGATGTCGTCCACGATCTCCGGGTTCGCCAGCGTGGACACATCACCCACATCGGCGAAGTTCGAGATCCCGGCGATCACGCGGCGCATGATCTTGCCGGACCGCGTCTTGGGCATATCCGGCACGATCCACACGTGCGCTGGCCGGGCGATCTTCCCGATCTCGTGCTCGATCGCCGCAGTAACCTTGTCCTCCACCGCACGGCTCGGCTGCAGGCCCTTCTTCAGCGACACGTACATCTCCACGGCCCGGCCGCGGGTCTCGTCGATCACCGGGACCGCGGCGGCCTCGCTGATCTCCTCCACGGTCAGGCTGGCCGACTCCAGTTCCTTGGTGCCCAGCCGGTGGCCGGCCACGTTGATCACGTCGTCCACCCGGCCCAGGATGCGGAAGTAGCCGTCCGCGGCGTGCAGCGCGCCGTCGGCGGCGAAGTACGGCCAGTCGTGCCAGTCCTTGCTCTCCGGATCACGGCAGTACTTGCGGTAGTACGTGTCCACTAACCGTTCGGGCTGGCCCCAGATGTCCTGGAACTCGCCGGGCCACGGGTTGCGGATGCAGATGTTGCCCGCCCTTCCGCTGCCGGCCTCGACCACCTTGCCGTGCTCGTCGTAGATCACCGGGTAGATGCCCAGCGCGCCGGGACCGCAGCTGCCGGGCTTCATTTGCTGCAGCGCGGGGAGCGTGGCGCCGAGGAAACCGCCGGTCTCCGTCTGCCACCAGGTGTCCACGATCACGGCCTCGCCCTTGCCGACGGCCTGGTAGTACCAGCGCCAGACCTCGGGCTCGATCGGCTCGCCGACCGTGGTCATGTGCTTGAAGTGGTAGTTGTACTTCGCCGGCTCGTCCGGGCCGAGCTTGCGCAGCATCCGGATCGTGGTCGGCGCGGTGTGGAAGATCGTCACGCCGAGCCGTTCGGCGATCCGCCACAGCCGGCCGGCATCCGGGTAGGTGGGCACGCCCTCGTACAGCACGCTCGTGGCGCCCAGCGCGAGCGGCCCGTACACGATGTAGCTGTGCCCGGTGATCCAGCCGATGTCCGCGGCACACCAGTACGTATCGTTGAGGTGGATGTCCTGGTAGTACTTGGACGTCCCGGTCACGTAGGACAGGTAGCCGCCGGTGGAGTGCTGGCAGCCCTTGGGTTTGCCGGTCGTGCCGCTGGTGTACATCAGGAACAGCGGGGCCTCGGCCGGCATGGACACCGGTTCGACAACGGCGCCCCGGTACGGGCCGGCGATGTCGTCCACCAGCTCGTCACGGCCGTTGATCATGGGCGTGGGGGAGCTGTAGCGGCCGGGGTAGCGGCTGAACACGAGCACCTTGTCCACGTCTTGGCCCAGCTGCCTGGCCTCGGCCACCGCCTCGTCGGCGTTGATCTTGTGATCGATCAGCGTGCCGTTGCGGTGGTAGGCGTCCATGGTGATCAGCACGCGGCTGCCCGAGTCGGCGATCCGGCCGCCGGCCGCGGTGCCGCTGAACCCGCCGAACACCTGGGAATGGATCACGCCGAGCCGCGCGCAGGCCAGCATGGCAATGGGCAGCTCGGGCACCATCGGCAGGTGGAACGTGACCCGGTCACCGGTCTTCAGGCCGCAGTGATAGCGGAGCAGCGCGGCGAATTCGTTCACCCGCCGGTACAGCTCCTGATACGTGATGGTCTGGGGCTGCTCGGTTTCCGGCTCGGGCACCCAGAGCATCGCCGGCTTGTTGCGGTCCCGGCTCCGGTGCCGGTCGACGCAGTTGTAGCAGGCGTTGAGCTTGCCACCGGTGAACCAGTGCCAGAACGGCGGATTGCTGGTGTCCAGCACGGTCTGCCAGGGTTCGTCCCAGGTGAGCAGGTCGGCGTATTCGGTGAAACAGTCCGGGAAATTCTGCTCCGCGAACCGGTCCAGTATCGCCGGGTCATTGGCATTGGCCTGCTCGACGAATTTCGGCTGGGGAGGGATGTAATCCTCCTCACGCCAGTGCACCTCGATTTGCGCTTCGGACACGTCCGGTATGCCGGATTCGGTCGTCATGGGTCAACCTCCAGCGGGACTAAGAAAGGCGCGCCCGGCGGTCGCCGGCAGCAACTCCACCTCGGGCCATCATCCGCGTGGGTGGCTGGCCGACTGTTACGGTCATGCGTCGATTGTGACACCGGATACGTGAAGAGCAGTCTAGGGCCGCCGCCGGACGGATTCGACAGGATGGGGCAGGCCTCATCAACTGGCGCGCGCGCTCCTCGCTGATGTGCATCACCTCGGCGCACTCGGGGACCGTGAGATAGGTCTCGGAGTCGTCTTCCCGGTAGGGGGTCAATCGGCGTCGCGAACGGCATCACGAGCCAGCCGTGAGATAGGTGACGCAGAACGCCTGGGGCCTCAAAACGCCTACAGCAGCAGGGATTTCACACCTCAACTGGAACTGGTTTTGCGCAAAGAGCGTTCCCGCCTCGTGCTTCGGCGCGAGTTAGCTAGCGCGGACGCCCGACCGCCATCGGTTCGCCCACACGCCGCGACGACGCCGCGATGCACCGCCCTAGGTAGTCGACCTAATGACCCCACACCACCCTCTACCAGGCCGTACGGTGTGCCCCCACTGGGACTCGAACCCAGACTGGACGGATTTTAAGTCCGCTGCCTCTGCCTATTGGGCTATGGGGGCTTCGCAGCTCAGGGACTGTATACAGCCCACCTTGGAGGTAGATTCGGGCTCTGGAGGTCCGGCGTCATAGCCGCAGTGGCGTGTCCGAGCAGGCGTTGCACGACCTTGACGTTAGCGCCCGCGGAGATCGCCGAGGATACCTGTATTCCGAAAGCCGGACCGCCGCTGTGTATTTTTTACCCGCACGGTATTTTCAGAACCAAGGCCGTCAATCTTGCCTCTGACTAGCGGTTGGTCCACCACCGAAAGAAGAACCATGACCGACACGCCCGAAGACCTGCCGCCGCCCGGCGAGTTCCGGAGAGAGATGGGCCACGTCGACCGCGAGTTCGCCGATGCCCGCCGCTACCTGTCGGCGTTGTGCGCCCAAGACAATCAGGCGCTCGGTGCGCTGATGGCGGAGATCCACCGCAGCGGACGGGCCATGAAGGTCTTGGCGGCGATGGCGGTACAGGCCCTCGACTTCGCCCAGCTGTCCGCGGACCGCCTCGGCGGAGATGTCCAGAAGTGGCTCGACGAGGCGGCGATGGCCCAGGACAACGGCGAGGCGGAGCGGGACCAGACCGAGCTCGGCGGCGAGGGATAACCTTCGGGATCGTAGCTGCCCCAAGGCATCTGCCCGCGCCTCGACGCCGGGCCAGGCGGGTCCCTTTGGCCCAAGCCCTACGGCTGCACGACCCGCGATGGGCGATATCGACAATCGTTGGTGGATGCTTAGGGGGCGCCTTTTGGAGCTGGTTTTACGCCCTCGTCATGAGTCTCGGTCAGGTCCTCGACCTTTGCGTTGGGGGCGTTCTCCTTGACGGACTCGACGCCATGCTTGGCGCTGGCCTTCGTCTCGTACGCCTGGCTGCTGGCGATAATCTCGCCGTTGCCGGCCTTCAAATGGAAACGAAACTTGCCAGCGTGGTCCTTGAAGACTTCGAACTTGCCTGCCATCTCGGCTCCTTTGCCGTGCGTATACAAATGGAGCTTACGTCGCCCCCCGCCGCCGGAAAGCTGTTTGGTCGCTTCCAGCCTGGCTCTATGCGCAGCCCTCACCCACCGGATGCCGGTGGGACAAATCGGTGCGGGCGAAAGTTATTGTGCCGCAGACGAACGCGCAAGAGGGCTCCGTGCAACGCGAACTTCGGCGGTCAGGAACCGTGCTGCGACGCCGACGCGGTTGCGGTCAGATCCGAGCGGTGCAGTTCGCATTCAGGCGGGTTGGGCAGCACCAGGCGACGGGTGATGGTCAGCTCGCGATCGACGTGCACCATGAGGCCCGGCTCCATCAGTTCCCAGCCCGGGTCGTCGTCCATCGGCTCGCTGGCGAACACCACCGACGGCCGCTCATCGAGGTGGGACGACTGGGCGTGGATGCGCGAAGTCTGCATGTCGAAGCGCGGGCATGCCGATGTTCGGCGCCGCTCCAGCACGTACAGCTGGTTCGGCTCGGGATAACGCAACGCCCACATGTCGGTCGCCGTGCACAACAGCAGGTTGAGCGCATAGATCGGCACACTGTCCGCCAGCCACCGCAACGCGTCGAGCAGCCCGGCTTCCACGTCCCCGTTGCGAGCGCGGATGGACGCGGTGACCAGTGCGAAGACCCGCTCGCTGTCGGTCTGCCCCAGCACCAGGTCCGCCACCGACATCTCGGCCAACCGCGCGTCGAGCACATCCAAACCGGTGACCACGCCGTTGTGCGCGAACAGCCGCCCGTCCTGCAGGAAAGGATGCGTGTTGAGCACGTCGAGCTTGCCAGTCGAGGCGTAACGCACATGCGCGATGAACGTCGTACCGCTCAACTGGTGCGCCTCACTGGCGAACTGGCGGTCCTCCCACGCCGCCATGGGCTGCTTGTCAAGCACCGGGCTGCCGTCGGCCGCGAAGACCCCGATGCCGGTGCCGTCCGGATTCCGCCTGCTCTGCGCCCGGAGGTTGTCGGGCGCATCCAGCAGCCAGAACGTAGCCGTCACCACCCAGTGGCCGGCATGCAGGCCGAACAAGCGACACATACCGGCGACCGTACCGTTAATGTTCGCTGCATGTTCGCGCGCCAGGTCGTCGCGACCGTGCTCACCGGCCAACGTGGGTGACACGAAGACCGCGGCGGTTCAATACCACGACGGCGGCGCCTACGACGCGGGGCTGGCCGAAGTCAACGCGCAAGCGATGAACTGGATCGCCATCCAGGCACCGATCACCACCCGTGCCGCCATCGTCTTCGACATCGACGAAACCGCCCTGTCGAACTGGGAGGTGATCAAGGCGAACGACTTCGGCCGCTTCATCAACGGGCCGTGCAACCTGCCCGACGCGTGCGCCTGGCGGGCATGGGACCTGACCGCACAGTCAAAGGTCATCCAGCCGACACTCGACACCTACAACATGGCCAAAAGCCTCGGCGTCGCGATGTTTTTCATCAGCACCCGCGACGAGGGTCAGCGCCCCGCCACGGAGAAGAACCTGCGTGACGCCGGCTACAACGGTTGGGCGAGGCTATATCTGGCGCCCGTCGGTGCGCAGTACGCGTCGGCGGCCGATTTCAAGGCGCCGACGCGGGCCGCGATCGAGGGCGACGGGTACACGATCATCGCCAACATCGGCGATCAGCCATCGGAGGAAGCCGGCGGTCACGCCGAGCAGTCGTTCCTGCTGCCCGACCCGTTCTACCGCATACCCTGACTACCGGCGCGCGTCACCCAATAGACGCGCATCGTTTGCCCCCTGATCGCCTGCGGTATCTATTCGCTCTGCACCCTGGTACGCCTCGGGGTGACGGAAGGGCCGACGATGGCAGAAGGTTCGCATGCGTACAACAGCGTCTGGCAGTTGCGCGGGGATGCCTGGTGCCGACTGGAGGAGGCCGCTGACCGCCTGACCCGGTCCACGACCACCGGCAAACTGAAGGAACGGTATGTGGCGGTCTGCAGCGACCTGCTGACTCGGCTGACCCCGCTCGAACCCTACTGGGCCTTCCCGGGGGCTCCGCAATTCGCCAGACTCCAGCGGCTCTTTGCCGCCGGCAGCTACGACAAGTTCGCCCACGCGGCTTCACGCATCAACCGGGCACTCATCACTGAGTCTTATCGCTCGGGCGATGTCGAGAATGCCGGACTTGACGAGCACGACGTGTTCCCGACCGATCCCCGGCAGCTCGAGCACCCGTCGGCAGACAAGAAGGACCGGCCATATTTCGAGGTGCTGGTCGTGGAGTCGATGACCGAGGCGCAAGAACGCGCGCTGCGCAAGGAGGTGCGCAACTGGCGTCGACCCGACGACGAGTTCGTCTACGAGCTGGTGGTGGTCTCCAGCGGCGACGAGGCGCTGATCGCGGCGCGGTTGAATGTCAATCTTCAGGCGGTGGTGATCCGGCGGCGGTTTTCGCACCAGTCGACGCGGGATCTGTCGGCGCTGGCCGAGTTCGTCGACACCCAGGTCTCCGACGACCTGGCCGACCATCAGTCCCCCGACGAACGCGCCCAGATTTTGGCGTGCTCGCTGGCCCGGCTGCGCCCGGAGCTGGACCTGTACCTGATGACCGAGATCGAGGTCGAAGACATCGCCGGGCGGCTGGGCCAGTACTTCCGGCGGGTCTTTCACGCCCGGGAAGGCCTGCTGGAGCTGCATCTGAGCATCCTGCAGGGGGTCGCCGCGCGCTACCGCACCCCGTTTTTCAGCGCGCTCAAGCAATACAGCCACCGCCCCACCGGGGTGTTTCACGCGCTGCCGATCTCGCAGGGCAAGTCGATCGTCAACTCGCACTGGATCAAAGACATGGTCAGCTTCTACGGGCTGGATGTGTTCATGGCCGAAACCTCGGCCACCTGCGGCGGGCTGGACTCGCTGCTGGAGCCCACCGGCCCGCTGCGCGACGCCCAGCAGCTGGCCGCCGAAACCTACGGCTCGCGGCACACCTACTTCGTCACCAACGGCACCTCCACGGCCAACAAGATCGTCACCCAGTCGCTGGTGGCCCCCGGCGACATCGTGCTGCTGGACCGCAACTGCCACCAGTCCCATCACTACGGGATGATGCTGGCCGGGGCCAACGTGGTCTATCTGGAGGCCTACCCGCTGACCGACTACACGATGTACGGGGCGGTGCCGCTGCGCGAGATCAAGGCCAAACTGTTAGCGCTGCGCCGCGCCGGCAAGCTCGACCGGGTCCGGCTGCTGTCACTGACCAACTGCACCTTCGACGGCATCGTCTACGACGTGCAACGAGTGATGGAGGAATGCCTGGCCATCAAACCCGACCTGGTGTTCTTGTGGGACGAGGCCTGGTTCGCGTTCGCCCGGTTTCACCCCGTCTACCGCCACCGCACCGCCATGGCCGCCGCCGAGAGGCTGCGCGAACGGCTGCAGGACCCCGACTACATCGGCGACTACCGGGCGGGGCTGGCCGCCGACGCCGAGCACCCCCCCACCGACGAGGAGCTGCTCAACCGGCGGCTGCGCCCCGACCCGGCCAAGGCCCGGGTGCGCGTGTATGCCACCCAGTCCACCCACAAGACGCTCACCGCGCTGCGCCAGGGCTCGATGATCCACGTCCGCGACCAGGACTTCGACCAGAAGGTGGCCCAGGCGTTCCACGAGGCCTACATGGCGCACACCTCGACCTCACCCAACTACCAGATCCTGGCCTCCCTGGACCTGGGCCGGCGCCAGGTTGCCCTGGAAGGCGTCGAGCTCGTGGCGCGCCAGATCGAAAACGCCATGCAGCTGCGCGACGCGATCGACAACCACCCGCTGCTGCAAAAGTACATGGCCTGCCTGCGCACCTCCGACCTGATCCCCGAGCGGTTCCGGCCCTCGGACATCGCCCAACCCCTGCGCTCGGGGCTGCGCAACATGATGACCGCCTGGGACAAGGACGAATTCGTGCTCGACCCCTCCCGCATCACCCTGTCGATCGGGCGCACCGGCTACGACGGCGACACCTTCAAACGCCAACAGCTGATGGACCGTTACGGTGTGCAGATCAACAAAACCTCCCGCAACACCGTGCTGTTCATGACCAACATCGGCACCACCCGAAGCTCGGTGGCATTCCTGGTCGAAGTGTTGGTCAAGATCGCGCGCGAGCTCGACGAGGGCATCTCAGAAATGGGACCGGGCGAACGCAGCCGATTCGAACAGAAAGTCGCGCGCCTGACAACAAGGGCCGCACCGCTTCCCGACTTCAGCGGATTCCACGCGGCTTTCCGGGACCTCACAGGCGCGGAGGCAACGCCGGAAGGCGACGTCCGCAGGGCGTTCTATCTCTCCTATGACGACAGCTTCTGCGAGTACCTGACGGCTGACGAGATTGACGAAAAGCTCGACGCCGGAATCGATGTGGTGTCATCGACCTTTGTCACGCCGTATCCTCCGGGGTTCCCGGTGCTGGTTCCGGGGCAGGTGTTCAGCAAGCAGATTCTCTCGTTCATCCGCGATCTGGACACTCCGGAGATCCACGGCTACAAGCCCGACTACGGGTATCGGGTGTACACGGAGAAGGCCATCGAGATCACCGAGGCGAGTGTGTTGCGGTCCAACGGCCATCGCCCGGTCGTGCCGGCCGACATCGCCCAAGCCTGACTACGGCGTGATCGAGAGCGCGATGCCATCGAGGATGTCGTGCTCGCTGACGACGAGCTCGCCGATGCCGGCCAGCCGGGCCAGCGCGTGGGCCAGCTCCTCGACCACGATCGCCCCTGCGCCGATCACGTCGACGCGGCCTTCGTGCATCGGCCCCAGCGCCGCGCGCTGCGCCCGCGGCATCGCGATCAGCCGCTCGCACACATCGAGCAGCTCGCTGAACCCAACCCTCGACAGATGGATGGCCGCCGGGTCGTAGGTCGTCATCCTCTGGGCAAGGGCCGCCAACGTCGTCATCGTCCCGGCCACGCCGACCCAGGTCCGGGCCCGCTCGACCGGCACGATCCGCAACGCCGGCGCCAGCCGCTCCCGCACGACCTCCCTGGCGGCTGCGACCTCGGTGGGCGTCGGTGGGTCCGAGTGCAGGCAGCGCTCGGTCAGCCGGACACATCCGATGTCTGCCGAGAAGCTCGCCTCCACCCGCCCGGCGCCCAGCACGACTTCGGTGGACCCGCCACCGAGGTCGACGACGACGAAAGGCGCTCCGGCCGAATCCAATTCGGCGACCGCGCCGTGAAAGGAGAGCGCGGCCTCCTCTTCACCGGAGATCACTTCGGCAACCGCGCCCGGCACCGCGGCGGCAAGGACCGCTGCGGTCATCGCGAAGAACTCGTCGCGGTTGGAGGCGTCGCGGGCCGCCGACGTGGCGACCATCCGGACGGTGGGAACCTGATAGCGCCCGAGCAGGGTGGTGTAGTCGGCCAGCGCGGAGCCGGTGCGCGCCAGCGCCGCCGGGGCGAACCGTCCCGTCGCGTCGACACCCTGGCCGAGCCGCACGATCCGCATCTCCCGGTGCAACTCGTGCAGCTGCCCGTCGGCGACATCGGCGATCAGCAAGCGAATCGAGTTGGTGCCGCAGTCGATTGCGGCGACGCGATTCATAGCCACTGCTCCCGCACGAGGATTCCGGCCATCGCCGGTTCGGCGGCCAGCATCGCCAGCGCCTCGTCGCCGAGCGGGTTCACGCCGCGGCCCCTGGCCAACGAATGCGCGATCAGCACGTGCAGGCACTTGACGCGGTCCGGCATGCCGCCGCCCGAGAACGTCGTGCCAAGCGGTTCGATCGCGTCGCGTTCGGCCAGATACGACTCGTGAGCGCGCCGATATGAGGCCGCCAAACCGGAATCGGTCGCCAGCCGCGCGGTCATCTCCGTCATCAACCCCGAGGATTCCAGCCGGCCCGCGGCGGCCGTCAACACGGGATGGGTCAGGTAATACAGCGTCGGGAACGGGGTGCCGTCGGGCAGCCGCGGCGCGGTCTTGATGACGCCCGGCTCGCCGCTCGGGCAACGGTAGGCGATCTCGAGCACTCCGCGCGGCTCGCGGCCAAGCTGGCGCGCCACCGCCTCGAGGTCGGCGGGATCAACCACCGGGCGGCGGGCCAGGCGGTGGCGGGTTCGGGGCCGGCGGGGCGCTGGACGGGACGTTATGCGGGGTGTCGGCGATGGTCCGCCACAGCGACGTGTACCACGGATCGGTTGCCGCCGACTTCGGCGCCTGCCCGCCGGGCTCCGGCGCAGGCGCCGCCGCACCGGGGGGCAGCTGCACCTGATACGGGATGTCGCCCGGCATCACGAAGCCCAACCGCTCCCGCGCCTGGGCCGCGATGAACGCCGGGTCGGCGAGCTTCGCCTTCTGCTGCTCCAGGTCCGCGATCTGCGCGCGCAGCACGGCTTCCGACGCCGCCAGCTGCCTCATCTCGGTGCGCTGCGCGAAGTACGTCCGCACCGGCCCGGCGATGGTCAGCGTCAGCACACACACCACGGCCGCCAGAATCGCCGCACGCCGCGCCGCCGACCCCAACCGCTGCTCGGACCGGTGCTCGGCCGCCGCGGCGATCGACGCGCTGATCGATTCGGTGATGGGCTCCTGCTCGGCGCGCGGCTCCGCCTGGCGTGGCTCGCGGCGCTGCGGCGCGCGCGGTCGGCCACGGCCCGAATCGCCGGGTCTGCCCGGCCGCGAGGCCGGGGAACGCCGCCTGGATTCGGACCGTTTCCCTTCGGGCACTTGTTATCTCGTCTCTTTCTGAGCTCTTCGCGCGGGGGGCTCATCGGCGGGAGCGAACCGGGGAAAAGCCAAATCCCCGGCGTAGCGTGCCGCGTCGCCGAGCGATTCCTCGATGCGCAGCAACTGGTTGTACTTGGCGACGCGCTCGCTGCGGGCCGGCGCGCCGGTCTTGATCTGGCCGCTGCCGACCGCGACCGCCAGGTCGGCGATCGTGGTGTCCTCGGTCTCGCCACTGCGGTGGCTAATCATCGTGCGGTATCCGCTGCTGTGCGCCAGCGTGACCGCGTCGAGGGTTTCGGTCAACGTGCCGATCTGGTTGACCTTCACCAGAAGCGCGTTGGCCGCGCCCCGCTCGATGCCTTCCTCGATGCGCTCGGGGCTCGTGACGAAGAGGTCGTCGCCGACGATCTGCACCCGGTCGCCGATCATCGTGGTCAGCGCGACCCAGCCGTCCCAGTCGTCCTCGGCCAGCGGATCCTCGATCGACACGAGCGGGTAGGTGTCGAGCAGCCGCGCGTAGAACTCCGTCATCTGCGCAGCGTCGCGGGTTTCCTTCTCGAACGTGTAACCCGTTGTGGTGGTGAAGAATTCGGTGGCCGCCGCGTCCAGCGCGAGTGCGATGTCCGAGCCGGGCCGGTAGCCGGCCGCCTCGATCGCCGACAGGATCAGGTCCAGCGCCGCGCGGGTGCCGGGCACGTCCGGAGCAAAGCCGCCTTCGTCGCCGAGGCCGGTGGCCAGGCCCTGCTTCTTCAGCACGGCCTTCAGCGCGTGGTAAACCTCCGCACCCCAGCGCAGCGCTTCTTTGAAGCTCGGCGCGCCGATCGGGGCGATCATGAACTCCTGCACGTCGACGCCGGTGTCGGCGTGCGCCCCACCGTTGAGGATGTTCATCATCGGCACCGGAAGGATGTGGGCGTTCGGGCCGCCGACATAGCGGAACAGCGGCAGACCGGCCGATTCGGCCGCGGCCTTCGCAACGGCCAGCGAGACGCCGAGAATCGAGTTCGCGCCGAGGCGGGATTTGTCGGGGGTACCGTCGAGGTCCAGCAGCGCCTGGTCGACCAATCGCTGGTCGTCGGCGCTCAGACCGATTACGGCGGGCGCGATCTCGTCGAGCACCGCCTCGACCGCTTTCTGCACGCCCTTGCCGCCGTATCGTTTGGGGTCACCGTCGCGCAGTTCGACGGCTTCGTGCTCGCCGGTCGAGGCGCCCGAAGGCACCGCGGCCCTGGCGAACGTCCCGTCGACCAGCGCCAGTTCGACCTCGACAGTCGGATTGCCGCGGGAATCGAGGATCTCGCGAGCGCCGACCTGCTCGATGATGGGCACTGACTTCTCCTAGCGTCGGTGGGGGAACGGACTCAGCCTAAAGGTTGGACCGCCGGGCGGTGCGCTACGTGGGCGCTACAACGGGTGGCCCGCCGCATAGGCGGTCGCCCAATCGCGCACGGTCTTGGCGTAGGCGTCCGAGAGGTTGTAGGCCCGCAGTGCGTTCATCCACCCGCGCGGCGTGGCCAGGTCCTTACCGGTCCAGCACAGATAGCCGGCGGCCGACAACGCGGCGTCGTTGAAGTTGTCCGGGCTGATCACCCCGTCGTTGTTGGCGTCCACGCCGTAGAGCCGCCAGGTCTCCGGGATGAACTGCATCGGGCCCATCGCCCTGGCGTAGACCGGATCGTCGTCGAGGTGGGCTCCGTCGCTGTCGATGATCTCCATGTTGCCGTCGGTGCCGTCGAGCCGAACCCCACGTATCGGTGGGCTGACGTCGCCGTTCGGCGCGATCGTCGCGCCGTGATACGTGCCGTGGTGGCTTTCGACCATGCCGATACCCGCGAGCGTCGTCCAGGCCACGTGGCATTTCGGGTTCTCCACCTGGGCGACCCTGGCGGCGTACCCGTACGCCTTGAGGGCCTCGACCGGCATGTTCAGCGCGGGAGCGCGTTCGGCCGCCCAGACCTGCAGCTGGTCGGCGGGCCGGCCCCGCGCGTGAGTGTCGACGCCGGGCACCGGGTCGCCGGCCGGGGGCGGGACGCCTTCGGGAATCGGCTGGCCGAGCTGCCACGAACAACCGGATGCCAACAGCACCGCGGTCGCGCCGACGACGCCCACCGCCCGCAGCCAACGTACCGGCGACAGTGCCACGGCCTACTGGGGCTCGACTTTGTTCGGCTGAGCGTCGGACGACGCCGCGGCCTCCTCGGGTACGCCGTTTGCCGGGGCCTCCTCGACCGCCGTGAACTCCTCGGCGGGGAATTCGTCGGCGGCCTGCTGCTGCGGTGAGGGTTCCGGCACCTCCACCGGCGACGGTTCGGGCACCTCCACGGGACCGGGCTCCGGCACGTCGGCCGGTCCCGGCTCCGGCACCCGTTCAGGGGTCTGCCCCGGCTCCGCCAAGGCGGGCTCTGATTGCGCCGCCGCCGCCGGCCAGTACGCGTGCCACTCCTCCTCGGTGACCGCGTCCAGCGTCGCGACGTCGAGTTCCTCGGGCACCGCGTCACCGCGCCGTTCGGCGGCGATTCCCTTCTCGGCCAGGCGCACCGCCTCCATGAACTCCAGAACCTCGGTGCGCACATTGGTTTCGACATCGACGTCGGGCACCACGGTCACCGTGGTGAGCGCGGCCGGGATCAGGTCCTCGGGCAGCCCGGCGTCGCGCACCCGCCCCAGCACCTTCTGCGCCAACGCCAGCGCGGGCTGACCGGTCGGCACCCCGTCCAGGCACGAGCCGCGCGGCTTTTCCGCGGCCTTGCGCTCGTCCCACTGGGCGATCTGGTCCTCCAGCGAAATCGATTCTCCCGCAATCACTCCTGGCGCGCGGTTGCCGAGCTTGCGCAGCAGCGAGTCGGCGACGTCGTCGATGGTGAACGGGTGCTGCGGCGCGTCCTCGGCGATGCGGGCGTGGAACAACACCTGCAGCAGCACGTCGCCGAGTTCGTCACGGAGATCGTCGGCGTTTCCGCTGCGGACCGCGTCGAACAGCTCGTAGGTCTCCTCGAGCAGGTAGCGGCGCAGCGAGTCGTGGGTCTGCTCGCTCTCCCATGGACCGTCGCTGCGCAGCTTGTCCATCAGCGCGACCGCATCGATGAGCCGCTCCCCGGGCTGCGGGTCCGGCGCCGCGATCAGCGTGTCGCCGGCCTCCAGGCGCGCCCTGACCGCGGGGTGCTCACGGTCCGACGACAGCAACACCGGCGCCTCGTCTCCGCCCACATGCACCGGCCGCGCCCCCGGCAACGACCAGGGCACCTTGACGGGCATCTCCTCGGTGTACTGGACCTCACCCATCAGCAGCGCGATCGCGTCGACCGGAACCAGCGACGGGCGGCGAGGATCGACCAAGACGACGGTCATCTCGCTTGACCTCCTCGCTTGTCTCAACGGCACTGTTGACTCCGGTTATATCAACATCTTCCTGGCGCTTCCCATCGAGTGCCAGGACGAGACCGGCGACCATCTCCACCAATTCAAGATCACGTATGCGCGGCGAAGCGACGCCGGTGCCGGACCGGGGTATCGGCACCTGCACGGCGGAGGCGGTCGCGCGGTAGTGCGCCCCGGGGTAAAGCCGTTTCAGCCGCAGTTGCTGGGAATCGAGCAGCGTGAGCGGCGCCAACCGCAGCGTCGTCGATTCACCGGCGCCCGTGGCCGACACCTCGGTGATCCCGTAACGGCGCAGCAGCAAACGCAGCCGTGCGACGGCCACCAGCCGCAGCGCGGGCTCGGGCGGCGGGCCGTAGCGGTCGGTCAGCTCGTCCACCACCGCGGCGATCGCGTCGTCGTCGGTCGCCGCGGCCAACCTGCGATAAGCCTCCAGCCGCAGCCGGTCGCTGCCGATGTAGTCCGGCGGCAGGTTTGCGTCGACCGGCAGGTCGATGCGGACCTCTCTGGGTTCTTCGCTGACCCCGACGGTCTTGCCGTCGACAGCGGCGCGGTAGGCCTCGACGGCCTCGCCGACCAGCCGTACGTACAGGTCGAACCCGACCCCGGCGACGTGGCCGGACTGCTCGACGCCGAGCACGTTGCCGGCGCCCCGGATCTCGAGGTCCTTCATGGCCACGGCCATGCCGGCCCCGAGTTCGTTGTTCTGCGCGATCGTCGCGAGCCGGTCGTAGGCGGTTTCGGTCAGCGGCATCTCCGGGGGATACAGGAAGTAGGCATAGCCGCGTTCCCGGCTACGGCCCACGCGGCCGCGCAGCTGGTGCAGCTGCGACAGCCCGAACGTGTCCGCCCGTTCGACGATCAGCGTGTTGGCGTTGGAGATGTCCAGACCGGTCTCGACGATCGTCGTGCACACGAGGATGTCGTATTCGCGGTTCCAGAAGCCCTCGACGGTGCGCTCCAGGGCGTCCTCGTTCATCTGCCCGTGCGCGACGACGACGCGCGCCTCGGGCACCAGGGTCCGCACCCGCGCCGCGGCCTGGTCGATCGAGCTGACCCGATTGTGGATGTAGAAGGCCTGCCCGTCACGCAGCAACTCACGGCGCAACGCGGCGGCGATCTGCTTGTCGTCGTGCGGCCCCACGTAGGTGAGCACCGGGTAGCGCTCCTCGGGCGGGGTGAGGATCGTCGACATCTCCCGGATACCGGCCAGGCTCATCTCGAGTGTCCGCGGGATCGGCGTCGCGCTCATCGTCAGCACGTCGACGTGGGTCCGCAGCGACTTGATGTGCTCCTTGTGCTCGACGCCGAAGCGCTGCTCCTCGTCGACCACGACCAGCCCCAGGTCCTTCCAGCGCACGCCCGTCTGCAGCAGCCGGTGCGTGCCGATCACGATGTCGACGGTGCCGTCGGCCATGCCGTCGAGCACCGCCCGCGACTCGGCCGGATCGGTGAACCTCGAGAGCCCCCTGACGGTGACCGGGAACCCCGCCATCCGCTCGGTGAAGGTCTGCAGATGCTGGTCGGCCAGCAGCGTGGTGGGCACCAGGACCGCGACCTGCTTGCCGTCCTGCACGGCCTTGAACGCCGCCCGAACCGCGATCTCGGTCTTCCCGTAGCCGACATCGCCGCAGATCACCCGGTCCATCGGTATCGGCTTCTCCATGTCGGCCTTGACGTCGGTGATCGCGGTCAGCTGGTCGACGGTCTCGGTGAAGTCGAACGCGTCTTCCATCTCCGCCTGCCACGGGGTGTCCGGGCCGAACGCGAAGCCGGGCGCGGCCTGTCGCTCGGCGTAGAGCGCGACGAGCTCGCCGGCGATGTCGCGGACCGCGCGGCGGGCCTTCGTCTTGGTGTTGGCCCAGTCGCTGCCGCCGAGCCGGCTCAGGGTCGGCGACTGGCCGCCGACGTACCGCGACAGCTGGTCGAGGGAGTCCATCGGGACGTAGAGCTTGTCGGAATTGTCGCCGCGGCCCCCCCTTTTGGTGGAGGCGTATTCGAGTACCAGGTACTCGCGGCGGGCGCCCCCGACCGTCCGTTCGGTCATCTCGACGAACCGGCCGATCCCGTGCTGGTCGTGGACGACGAGGTCGCCTGCGGTCAGTGCCAACGGGTCGACGACGTAGCGCCGCTTCGCGGCCAGGCGCTTGCCTTCGGTGGCGGCGACCCGATTGCCGGTCAGGTCGGTTTCGGTGATCACCACCAGCCGGCTGCGCGGCAGGATGACGCCGTCGTGCAGCGGTCCGCGCAGCACGCCGACCGCACCCGGCCGCGGCGCCTCGCCCGGCTCAAGACAGGTCGCGGGGACGTCGGCCTCGCCGAGCTGTTCGACGACGCGGTGGGCGGTGCCGGTGCCGGGCGCGACGATCGCGGCGTGGCCGCCAGTCGTGACGTGGGCCCGCAACATCGCGAAGATCTCCTCGATGTTGTGCCGCTGGCCACGAGCCGCGGGGGCGGGCCGGATGTCGAGAGTGGTGGCGGTGCCGTCGCCGAGCTGGCTCAGCGTCCACCACGGGTGGCCGCCCCCGGTCGCGGCGGCGCGCACGTCGTCGAGGTCGAGGTAGCCCGACGCGCCGAGCCGTTCGATGTCGATCGGGGCATCGCCGCCGATGGCGGCCGTCGACCACGACGCCTCCAGGAACTCGCGGCCGGTCTTGATCAGGTCGCGCGCCCTCGTGCGCACCTTCTCCGGGTCGCACACCAAAAGGGGCGTCCCCTCGGGCAGCTGGCGGGTCAGCAGCGTCAGCTCGCCCGCGCCCAGGACCGGCATCAGCGCCTCCATTCCGTCGACGGGGATGCCCTGCGCAAGCTTGGCCAGCATGTCGGTCACCGTCCCCAGCGGGCCGTGGCCGTTCGGGCCGTGACCCCGGTACCCATCGAGTTGGGCGGCGCGTTGCCGGACCTGATCGGTCAGCAGCATCTCGCGGGCCGCGACCGCGATGACGGTGTCGACCGTGATCTGGGGGATCGACCGCTGGTCGGCCACGGAGAACATGCGCATCTCGCTGACCTCGTCGCCCCAGAATTCGACGCGCACCGGGTGCTCGGCGGTCGGCGGGAAGATGTCGAGGATGCCGCCGCGCACCGCGAACTCGCCCCGCTTGCCCACCATGTCGACGCGCGTGTAGGCCAGCTCGACCAGCCGCGCGACCACGTCTTCGAAGCCGATCTCCTGCCCGACTGCGAGGGTGACCGGTTCGATGCGGGCCAGGTCGGGCGACATCGGCTGCAGAACTGAGCGGACCGTCGTGATCACGATGCGCAGTGGCGGGCCGAGCCGCGCGTCATCGGGGAAGGCCAGCCGGCGGAGCACCATCAGCCGTGCGCCCACGGTGTCGACGCCCGGCGAGAGCCGTTCGTGCGGCAGCGTCTCCCAGGACGGGAAAAGCGCCACCGCGTCGCCGTAGCTGCCGCGCAGCTCCGCGGCGAGGTCGTCGGCTTCGCGGCCGGTGGCGGTGACCACGAGCAGCGGGCCCGCCGTCGCCAGCGCGGCCGCGACGAACGGCCGCGCGGCGGCAGGCCCGACCAGCGAGAGCTCGGGCGGCTTGCCTGCGGCGCGACGGGTGACATCTCGAAGTTCGGGGTCGCGCAGGGCAAGTTCGACGAGTCCCGCGATCGGGGTATCGGGCGCCGTTCCGGCTTGCGCCGTGTGGGCGGTCCCCGCGGAGGTCATGATGCGGCCATTCTAAGCGTTGGTCACGATCAACGCGAAAGATGGTGCGCGCGAGGGTTACTCGCCGTCGAGCACCGGATCGTTCTCAAGGTGCGTCAGCCCGTTCCAGACCAGGTTGACCAGGTGCGCCGCCACCACTTCTTTCTTGGGCTCCCGGACGTCGAGCCACCACTGAGCCGTCATCGACACCGAGCCGACCAGCGCCTGCGCGTAGAGCGGCGCCATCTCGGGGTCAAGGCCGCGACGGGAGAAGTCGCCGGCGAGGATCGACGACACCTGGTTGACGGCCTCGTTGAGCAGGGTGGAGTACGTGCCCGACGTGATCGCGGCCGGCGAATCGCGGATCAGGATCCGGAAGCCGTCGGTGCGTTCCTCGACGTAGGTCAGCAGCGCCAACGCCACCCGCTCGATGCGCACCCGGGAGCGGTTGTTGGTCAGCGACGAGGTGATGCCGTCGAGCAGCGCCGACATCTCCCGGTCGACGACGACCGCGTACAGGCCCTCCTTGCCGCCGAAGTGCTCGTAGACCACCGGCTTGGAGACGTTGGCGCGCTGCGCGATCTCCTCGATCGAGGTGCCCTCGTAGCCGCGCTCGGCGAACAGCGACCTCGCGATCTCGATCAGCTGGTGGCGTCGCTCGGCGCCGGTCATCCGCGCGCGCGTGCGCGCTTCCTTCTCCGGTGCCGCCACGTCTACCAGCGTATCCGGTCGAATAGAGTCGTTAGGCTGAACCAGTTGCGCGGTCCGTCGTGGTGTAATCGGCAGCACATCAGATTTTGGTTCTGAGAGTTCAGGTTCGAGTCCTGGCGACGGAGCAGGCCTGCCGAGCAAGCAAGCGAGGTTCGATGACAACCAACGCCGATTCGGCGGTCGTGGTGCTGGCCGCCGGGGCCGGGACCCGCATGCGGTCGGACATTCCGAAGGTGCTGCACCCGATCGCCGGCCGCAGCATGCTCGCCCACGCGCTGCACTCGGTGGCCAAGCTCGCCCCGCAGCACCTCGTCGTCGTCCTCGGCCGGGACCGCGACAAGATCGCCCCCGCCGTCGCGGAGTCGGCCGAGCACCTCGGGCGCACGATCGAGGTCGCCGTGCAGGAGCAGCAACTCGGCACCGGCCATGCCGCCGGCTGCGGCCTGAACGCGCTGCCAGAAGACTTCGCCGGTGTCGTCGTCATCACCTCCGGCGACATCCCGCTGCTGGACGCCGACACGCTCGCCGACCTGATCGCCACGCACAACGCCGAACCGGCCGCGGTCACGGTGCTGACGACGACGCTGCCGGACCCGACCGGGTACGGCCGCATCCTGCGCACCCAGGACCGCGAGGTGATCGCGATCGTCGAGCAGGCCGACGCAACCCCGTCGCAGCGGGAGATCCGCGAGGTCAACGCCGGTGTCTACGCCTTCGACATCGCCGCGCTGCGGTCGGCGCTGAGCCGGTTGCGCTCCGACAATGCCCAGCACGAGCTCTACCTGACCGACGTGATCTCGATCGTGCGCCAAGACGGCCAGATCGTGCAGGCCAAGCACGTCGACGACAGCACACTGGTAGCGGGCGTGAACGACCGGGTCCAGCTGGCCGCGCTGTCCGCCGAACTCAACCGCCGCATCGTTGCAGCTCATCAACGTGCCGGCGTGACGATCGCCGATCCGGCGACCACGTGGATCGACGTCGACGTGACGATCGGCCGCGACACCGTCGTGCAGCCGAACACGCAACTGCTCGGCGTCACCAAGATCGGCGCCCGATGCGTGATCGGGCCGGATACCACCCTGGCCGAGGTAACCGTCGGCAACGCCGCCGCGGTGGTGCGCACGCACGGGTCCTGGTCGACGATCGGCGACGCTGCCGCCGTCGGCCCGTTCACCTACCTACGGCCCGGGACCGTGCTCGGCGCCGAGGCGAAGCTCGGCGCGTTCGTCGAGGCCAAGAACTCCACGATCGGCACCGGCACGAAGGTGCCGCACCTGACGTACGTCGGCGACGCCGACATCGGGGACCACAGCAATATCGGCGCGTCGAGCGTGTTCGTGAACTACGACGGGCAGACCAAACGCCGGACAACGGTCGGTTCGCACGTGCGCACGGGCTCCGACACGATGTTCGTCGCCCCGGTGACCGTCGGCGACGGCGCGTACACGGGGGCGGGCACCGTGCTGCGCGAGGATGTGCCGCCGGGCGCGCTGGCGGTGTCGGCGGGCCCGCAGCGCAACATCGAGGGATGGGTGGCCCGCAAACGGCCGGGTTCGGCGGCTGCGGAGGCTGCCGAAGCGGCCCGACACGCCGACAATCCGCCGTCCGACGACCACGAGGCGACCTGATCTTGTCGCCGATTGTTGGGTTACCGGCAACCCGGCACCCGGCCGCACGTTTCCCTACGTACCATTAGGCCGACATCCCGATCCCGAACCGGCGAGGAACCGTGGGCACCGAATGGACCGATAACCGCAAGAACCTGATGCTCTTCGCGGGCCGCGCGCACCCCGAGCTCGCCGACCAGGTCGCCAAGGAACTCGACGTCCCGGTCACCGCGCAGACAGCACGCGACTTCGCCAACGGCGAGATATTCGTCCGGTTCGAGGAGTCCGTGCGCGGCTGCGACGCGTTCGTGCTGCAATCGCATCCGGCGCCGCTGAACACATGGCTGATGGAACAGCTGATCATGATCGACGCGCTCAAGCGCGGCAGCGCCAAGCGGATCACCGCGATCCTGCCGTTCTATCCGTACGCCCGCCAGGACAAGAAGCACCGCGGCCGGGAACCGATCTCCGCGCGGCTGGTCGCCGACCTGTTCAAGACCGCCGGCGCCGACCGCATCGTCACCGTCGACCTGCACACCGACCAGATCCAGGGCTTCTTCGACGGGCCGGTCGACCACATGCGCGCGCAGAACCTGCTCATCGGCTACATCAAGGACAACTACCCGAACGACGACAAGGTCGTGGTCTCCCCCGATTCGGGGCGGGTGCGCATCGCCGAGAAGTGGGCAGACGCGCTGGACGGCGTGCCCCTCGCCTTCATTCACAAGACGCGCGATCCGCGGGTGCCGAACCAGGTGGTGTCGAACCGGGTGGTGGGTGACGTCGCCGACCGGACATGCGTTCTGATCGACGACATGATCGACACCGGTGGCACGATCGCGGGGGCCGTGAAGCTGCTGCGCGAGGCCGGAGCCCGAGACGTGATCGTCGCGGCGTCGCACGGGGTGCTGTCAGATCCCGCGCCCGAACGGCTGGCCGAAAGCGGTGCCCGCGAGGTGATCGTCACGAACACGCTGCCGATCGGCGAGGACAAGCAGTTCCCGCAGCTGACCGTGTTGTCCATCGCCCCGCTGCTGGCCAGCACGATCCGGGCGGTCTTCGAAAACGGCTCGGTGACGGGTCTCTTCGACGGGGAAGCGTGATGCCGGGCGCGCTGTACCACCGCCCCACCTCCCACGGCATCGACGTGCGGCCCGTCGACGCCGTCCGAGAGATTCTGTGACGTTGCGACGTCTGCTGACGGCGCTGGCGCTGCTCGTGCTGGTCGCCGGATGCGCCGCCAAAGCGCCCGACTACCAGTCCCTTCTGCCGCCGTCGTCCCCGAACACCGCGACCCCCAGCGCCGAACGGCCCGTGCCGATCGCGGATTACCTGCAGGAGCAAGGCGTCAACGGCGCGCCGATGACCAGGGCCACGCTGACCGACATCAAGGTGTCGATGCCCTGTCCGCCGGGCTGGTCGGTGATCAACGACCCCAAGCAGCAGGCCACGTTCGAGGTCATCCGCAAGACAAACGTGGATGCCTACCAGCCGACCGCGATGCTGATGGTGTTCAAGCTGATCGGCAACTTCGACGTCGCCGAGGCGATCCGCCACGGTTACGCCGACGCCGAACTGACCGACCGGTTCACCCGGCTCAACGCCTCGATGGCCGCCTTCCGCGGCATGCCGTCCGCGATGATCGAGGGCAGCTACAACATCGGCGAGCAGCGGCTGCACACCTACAACCGCATCGTGATCGCGACGGGCCCGGCGCCGGCCAATCAGCGCTACCTGGTGCAGTTTTCGGTCACCACGGCGGCCGATCAGGCCGAGTCGCTGGGCGCGGACGTGGAGTCGATCATCAAGGGCTTGACCGTCGCGCCGGCCTAGCCGCCACTCGCTAGGGTAGGGGTCATGACTGACTGGACCGCTGCCGAGCTGCCCTCGTTCGCCGGACGCAGGGTCGTCGTGACCGGCGCCAACAGCGGCCTCGGCCTGGTGACCGCCCGCGAGCTGGCCCGCGTCGGCGCACGGGTGGTGCTCGCCGTCCGCACCGTCGCCAAGGGCGAGGAGGCCGCCGCCGGCATGTCCGGCGATGTCGAGGTGCGCCGCCTCGACCTGCAGGATCTCGCGTCGGTTCACGAATTCGCCGACGGGGTCGGCGCCGTGGACGTCCTGGTCAACAACGCCGGCATCATGGCGGTGCCGTACGCCGTCACCAAGGACGGCTTCGAAAGCCAGATCGGCACCAACCATCTCGGCCATTTCACCCTGACCAACCTGCTGCTGCCCAAGATCAGCGACCGGGTGGTGACGGTGTCGTCGATGTTCCACTGGATCGGCCACATCAGCCTCAAGGACCTGAACTGGAAGTCGCGGCCGTACCGCCCGTGGCTCGCGTACGGACAGTCCAAACTGGCCAACCTGCTGTTCACCAGCGAGCTGCAGCGCCGCCTCGACGAAATCGGCTCGTCGGTTCTCTCCCTCGCCGCCCATCCCGGCTACTCGAACACGAATCTGCAGGGACACAGCGGCCGGCGGCTCAGCGATGCGTTCACGTCGATCGGCGACAAGCTGATGGCCACCGACGCCGACTTCGGGGCCCGCCAGACACTGTTCGCCGTGTCACAGAACCTGCCGGGCGACACGTTCATCGGCCCCCGGTTCGGGTTGTCGGGCGCCACCCAGCCCGTCGGGCGCAGCCCACGGGCACGCAACGCCGGCACCGCCGCGGCGCTGTGGGAGCTGTCCGAGCAGCTCACAGCCACGAAATTTCCGCTCTGACGAGCTGATGCGCTACCCTGTGCCAGGTCCACGGCGAGGGTGGTTTCGGCCACCGTTATCGACGGAGACAGCCCTTCCGATGTCTGCTCCTGCCGTGCGCCGAACCTTTACGGAAACGACAGGAGCGACATGGCTACCAGCACCAATCGGCTCACCGCGTCGGTGCGCACCAAGACCGGCAAAGGCGCGTCGCGGCGTGCGCGTCGCGAGGGCAGGATCCCCGCGGTGCTCTACGGCCACGGCGCCGACCCGCAGCACCTGGAGCTGCCCGGTCACGATTTCGCCGCGGTGCTGCGCCACTCCGGGACCAACGCGGTGCTCACCCTCGACATCGACGGCACGGAGCAGCTCGCGCTGACCAAGGCGCTGGAAATCCACCCGATCCGCCGCAACATCCAACATGCCGACCTTCTGGTTGTGCGCCGCGGCGAGAAGGTCACCGTCGAGGTGGCGGTCTCGGTCCAGGGCGATGCGGCCCCCGGCACGCTGGTGACCCAGGACTCCAGCACCATCGAAATCGAGGCCGAGGCGCTGTCGATCCCCGAACAGCTGACGGTGTCGATCGAGGGCGCCGAGGAGGGCACGCAGATCCTGGCCCGCCAGATCGAGCTCCCGCGGGGCGTCACGCTCGTCTCGGACCCGGACATGCTGGTGGTCAACATCGTCACCGCGCCGACCATCGAGGAGCCCGAGGCCGAGGCCGCGGCCGCCGCCGCCGGCGAAGAGGCGCGGGCCGAAGAGGAGTCTGGCTCCGAGTCGGCCACCGAATAGCCGGTGGCCGAGCCGCTGCTGGTGGTCGGCCTGGGCAATCCCGGGCCGGTCTACGCCAAGACCCGGCACAACCTCGGGTTCATGGTGGCCGACCTGCTGGCCGGCCGGGCGGGCTCGAACTACAAGCTGCACAAGCGTTCCGGCGCCGATGTCGCCACCGGGAGGCTGGCGGGCCGACCCGTGATCCTCGGCAAGCCGCGCAGCTACGTGAACGAGTCCGGACGCCAGGCCGCGGGGCTCGCGATGTTCTATTCGGTGCCGCCCGCCCACATCATCGTCATCCACGACGAACTCGACGTCGACTTCGGCAAGATCCGGCTGAAGCTCGGTGGCGGCGAAGGCGGGCACAACGGTGTCCGGTCCGTGGCCGCGGCCCTGGGCACCAGGGACTTCTACCGGGTGCGGATCGGCATCGGCCGCCCGCCCGGCCGCAAGGATCCCGCCGCGTTCGTGCTGGAGAACTTCACCGCCGCCGAACGGCCGGAGGTGCCGGTGATCTGCGAGCAGGCCGCCGACGCCACCGAACTGCTGATCAAGGTCGGGCTCGAGGGCGCGCAGAACCAGGTGCACGCCTGGTAGCAGCTTCGCCGTTGTGGTCGAGGCCAAATCGTTGTGGTCGAGGCCAAATCGTTGTGGTCGAGGCCAAATCGTTGTGGTCGAGGCCAAATCGTTGTGGTCGAGATTGAAGTGACGGACGCGGCCGCGGCGTGTCGTGACGGTGAGTTCAGTGTCGGCGGCGGCCGGCGGTTTTTCGGCCGCGGCGTCAGCTGACCAGCGACACCGAATTCGCGCGGCGCAGCTTGCCGGACGGCGTCTTCGGAATGGTGCCCGGCCCCAGAACGACCACGTTGCGCGGCCGGACGTCGACCTCGGCGACCACCTCGTGCGCGACCTGGTGCTCGATGCGGCGCACAACGGCGGGATCCTGCCAGTTGTTGGACTCCACCGCCACGGCGAACGACTCCCGCGAGTGCCCGGCGTCCAGCCGCACCGCGACGGCACAGCCGGGGCGCACGCCGTCGACGCGTCCGGCGGCGCGCTCGATGTCGGTCGGGTAGATGTTGCGGCCCGCCATGATGATGACGTCCTTGACGCGGCCACAGACCACGACATGGCCGTTCTCCAGCTGGTAGCCCAGGTCGCCGGTGTCGTACCAGCCGTGCTCGTCCTGCGCGGGAACGAAACCGGCCATCGTGGTGTAACCGGGTGTCAGGGACTCGCCACGCAGCTCGATCACGCCGACCCCGCGGGGCAGCAACACGGTGCCGTCCTCGTCGACGATGCGCGCTTGGAGGCCCTCCAGCAGCGGCCCGAGCGAGGCCAGCCGACGGGTGTTGCCCTTCGAGGCCGGCACGGCGCGGCGCAGCGCGGCCAGCAGGTCGGCGTCCACCTCGTCGACCACCAGCCCGGCGCCGCATTCGGAGAACGACACCGCCAGCGTCGTCTCGGCCATGCCGTAAGCGGGCAGGATCGCCTCGGGCCGCAGCCCGAACGGCCTGCCCGCATCGATGAGGTCCTCGACGTCGGCCGGCTCGACCGGCTCGGCGCCCGACAGCGCGAAGCGCAGCGTCGACAGGTCGAACTGGCCGGGCTCGGCCTGCTTGCGCAGCCGCTTGGCAAACAGCGCATAGGCGAAGTTCGGCGCCGCGGTCATCGTGCCCTTGTACTTGTCGATGAGCTTGGCCCACAGCAGCGTGTCGCGCAGGAAGTCCAGCGGGGTGACCTTGACCAACTCGGCGCCGAAGTACATCGGCACCGTCAGGAAGCCGATCATGCCCATGTCGTGGAACAGCGGCAACCAGCTGACCATCACGTCCTTGTCGACGTCGTACTCGGCGCCGATGAACATCGCCTCGGCGTTGGAGTAGAGGTTGCGGTGGGTGATCTGGACAGCTTTGGGAGAGCCGGTCGAACCCGAGGTCAGCTGCATCAGCGCCAGATCGTCCTCGCCGGTGTCGACGGGATCGATCGGGTCCGCGGCCATCAGCTCCGCGATGGTCACCACCTCGATGCCACGGTCGGCGAGCACCGGAACCGCCATCATGAACGGGTCGGAGACGATGACGACCTTGGCCTCGATCATGTCGATGACGGTGGTGGTGTCTTTGGCCCACACCTGCAGGTCCGTGCGCGGGGTGGGCTGGTGCAGCATGGTCAGGCTGGCGCCGCGCATCCAGACGCCCTGCGCGGCCGGGGCGATCTCCACCGGGGCGCCCGCCAGCACACCCACCGCGTCACCGTGGCCGACGCCGGCCTTCGCCAGGCCACCGGCGATCCGCCGAGCCTTCTGATGCACCTCGCCCCAGGTGTGCCGAACGGGCTCATGCGGCTCGCCGGTCACCATCCCCGTGTTGGCGGTCAGGGCGTTGCGGTACATCTTCTCGGTGAATCTGCTCACGACAACCTCCTGGGTGTCCGGAGCCGCGACTGTGGCGACGCTGCACACAGCGCAAAGGCCCGGGATGTAATATTCCGCCTGCTAGAGGGTGCTTTACAGGAGGCGCGCGCACACAATTGGGGAGCGGTTCCATTGCGAATCGGTGTTGACCCCGCGAAAGTCCCGGCGGTTGCCCACGCGCCTTTTCGGGTGATGTCTGCGCGGTACGACCGTCGCCCACCACTTCCCCGGGTGGGCGACAGCAGATGATACGTCGGACCGCTATTGGACACCGCGAGTGATCTTAAACTCCTCTTAGGATAGGTGGCAACTTCCAGGTTTTTTTGAGGCCTGGGTCACACTCCGGTCGTCGGCGCGGGCACCACCCTGGCGCCCTGGACCGGGCCGCTGGCCACCCGAACGGTACGGCAGACGCCCGCCGAGGCCAACTGGGTGCCGACATCGACCGCCGACGCCGATGTCGTGCAGAGAAACGCACACGTCGGCCCCGAACCCGAGACGATCCCGGCCAGCGCCCCGGCTTCGGAGCCCGCGCGCAGCGTGCGCCGCAGCTCGGGATCCAGGCTCAGCGCCGCCGCCTGCAGCTCGTTGCCCAGCAGCGGCGCCAGCTCGGCCGGATCCCCCGCGGCCAGCGCCGCCAACAACGGCTCCGGCTCGGGCAGCCGGGGCGGGTGGCCGGCATCGCGCAACCGGTCGATCTCCGCGAACACCGCAGGCGTGGACAGGCCGCCCGCACCGAAGGCCAGCACCCAGTGGAACGTATTGCGTGCCAGCACCGTGGCCAGCTCCTCCCCACGCCCGCTGCCCAGCGCGGTTCCCCCGTGCAGCGCGAACGGCACGTCGCTGCCCAGCCGGGCGGCGAGCGCGTGCAGGTCGCGGCGCGGTAGCCCCAGCTCCCAGAGGTTGT
Source organism: Mycobacterium sp. (assembly GCF_035314905.1). Classification (GTDB taxonomy): domain Bacteria; phylum Actinomycetota; class Actinomycetes; order Mycobacteriales; family Mycobacteriaceae; genus Mycobacterium. The sequence continues at coordinate 20,644 of NZ_DATFYW010000247.1, read as the reverse complement.
TCATCGCGACCAACACGGCGGCGGCGTCCGCGCTGCCGCCGGCCATGCCGCCGGCCACCGGGATGGACTTCTCGACCGTGACGGCGACGTCCGGCGCGCGGCCCACGTGGTCGGCCATCAGCTCGGCGGCCCGCCAGGCCAGGTTGCGCTCATCGGCGGGCAGGATGTCGGCGCCCTCGCCGGCCACTTCCAGCGACAGCACGTCGGAGTTGCGGACCGTGACCTCGTCGAGCAGCGAGACCGCGTGGAACACGGTGGTCAGCTCGTGGTAGCCGTCCTCGCGGCGATCGCCGACGGCGAGATAGAGATTGACCTTCCCCGGCACCCGTACGGTCACCGAACCGGTGGCCACCCACTCGGGAGCGGTGCTGCAATCGGACACGGCACAGAGACTATCGCCCGGCAGAGCAAAAGAGTGGCGAGATGGACCCCTCGACCACCTCGCCACCGCAAGCAACAGCTACCCGGCGCCGGCCGCACCAAAACACCCGGGCACGCTGAGCCGGGCTCCTACGCTTGAGAATGTGCTGCGACCAGGAGGGACGTTCGAGGGCTACGTCATCGACGGGGTCCTCGGCCGCGGCGGGTCGGCCACCGTCTACCGGGCGCACGACGAGGCGCTGCATCCGGTCGCGCTGAAGGTTCTCGACGACGAGCATCGTCTGCCCCCCGAATTGACGCGGCTGCAAAGAGAATTCGACTTCGCGCGCCAGCTTGATCATCCCCACGTCATCTCGGTCGAGCGGCACCGCGACGGGTGGCTCACGATGCAGTTGGTCGACGGCGGCAACGTCGGGGCCCTGGACACCCTCGCGCAACGCCTGGAGGCGCTGGGGCAGATCGCCGACGCGCTCGATTACGTCCACTACCGCGGCATCATCCACTGCGATGTCAAACCCACCAACATCCTTGTCGCCAAGGACTTCTGCCGCGACGGCGCGGTGCTGATCGACTTCGGGGTGGCGCACGCACTTGCCGAGGACGTCCATCAGAAGAGGCCGTTGGAGATTCGGGCGTCACTGCCCTACCTGGCGCCGGAACTCCTGCGCGGGCAGATGCCGACCGGGGTCACCGACGAGTACGCGCTCGCCTGCACCGCGGTCGAATTGGTCACCGGCGCACCGCCATTCGCCGCCAACACGTCGATGGCGATCGCAAACGCGCAGCTTTACGAGCCGCCGCCACGCATCTCGCAAACCGTCGCGTGGGTGCCCCGGGCGTTCGACTCGATCCTGCAACGGGCGATGGCGAAGGACCGCGAGGAGCGTTACCAGACCTGCACCGAATTCGTCGAGATCGTCACGAAGGTGCTGGCGCAATACAGTCGCTAGTGGCTTTCGGCGTGGGACTGCCGGCCGGGCTGCTGCGCGGACTGCTCGTCGAACCGCTCCAGCAGCCGCACGAAGTCGGCGATGCCGAGGGTTTCGCCGCGGCGGGCGGGGTCGATGCTGGCCGCCAGCAGCCGTTGCGCCGACTCGTTGCCCGACCCGGCCCAGTCGGCGAACGCGTTGCGCGCGGTCTTGCGGCGCTGGCCGAACGCGATGTCGATCAGCTCGAAGACCCGCCGGCGAAACTCGGCGCCGGTCGGCCACGGCGACGTTTCGTAGCGGTCGATGCGCACCAGCCCGGAGTAGACCCGCGGGATCGGCCAGAACACCGTCGGGGACACCATGCCGAAGCGGCGCACCTGGCCGAAGAACCGCACCTTCACGCTCGGTATGCCATAGTTCTTGCTGCCCGGCTCGGCGGCGAGCCGTTCGGCCACCTCCGCCTGCACCATCACCATCACCACCCGGATCGACGGAAACTCGGCCAGCAGGTGCAGCAGTGCCGGCACCGCGATGTTGTAGGGCAGGTTGGCGACGAGCGCGGTCGGTTCGGTGTCGAGGTCGGAATGCTCGAGTGTCAGGATGTCGCGGTTGAGCACCGCGAGGCGCTGGATCTCGCTGTGCGAATGCTCGGCGATCGTCTTCGGCAACCGCTCGGCCAGCACCGGGTCCACTTCGACGGCGGTAACCGTGGCGCCCCGATCGAGCAGCCCGAGCGTGAGTGATCCCAGCCCGGGACCGACCTCGAGGACGTGGTCGTTGCGGTTGATCCCGGAGGACGACACGACGCGACGGACCGTGTTCGCATCGTGAACGAAACTCTGGCCCAACGACTTCCGTGGCCGAAAGTCAAGATCCTTGGCCAGCTGCCGTATCTCGGTCCGTCCGAGTAGCCGGATGGTCAGCTCAGTTGCCCCCAAGCCTCGCTCCGCACACCGGCCACGCTCCCCAGCCCTGACGCGCCCGGGTGACCTCGGCGACCGCGATCTGCTCCTCGCGGGTGGCGAGGTCGGCGCGCGGGGCGTAACGGAGACCACCGCTGCGCTCCCATGTGTTCTGGTCGAACTGTACCCCGCCGTAGAAACCGTTCCCCGTATTTATGGCCCAGTTTCCGCCGGCCTCACACGAGGCGAGCCTGTCCCACGTCGCGCCGCTGCGCACCGGTGGCACCTCGGTACCGGGCTTGGCGCCCACGCGCAGCACGGCGGCGCGGGCGGGAGTCAGGACGTCGTTGGACACCGGCAACCGGCCCGTCTCGACACCGTTGACGATCTCGGCGATGAACGTCACGTCCTGGGTTCCGGCCGTGCCGGGGTCCTCGACGACCTTGCGGCTCATGTTCATCGTCGGATCCTCGATACGTTGCGCGGGCGGCGGCAGCGGCATCCGCTCGGTGAGCTTCTCCAACCGAATTCTAGTGACCGTGAGCTGCATTCCGTCGGTAACCGGGGAAGAAGGTGGCGGATCAACTTTGTCACCCTGCTCCAGAGGCACACCGGCGGCGACCAGCAGCTGGCCGACGTTGGGTGCCGCGAGCCGCTGGTCGCTGACCACCCCGCCGTCGTTGATGTGCACGTCCTTCGCGCTCACCACCGGCAGCGCCATGCCCGCCAGCGGCAGCCGGCTCGACCGGGACGCCGCGGCCGGGGCGGTGTCGCTCAGCGACAGCTGCTTGAGCGCCTCGTCGACGGTCGAGGCGGTCGTCCACATCTGCCTGCTCTGCTGGCCGTCCATCGACACCTCGAGCGGCTTGCTGCGCCGCAGCACGATCGTCTCGGCCTGGTGGACCGGCTGGTTGGCCGCCGGGTACAGGTCGTCGCGCCCGCCGACCATGAAACCGTTCTCGTGCACCACGTCGATCACCCGCGACTTCATCGTCGACACCGTCATCGACGAGCCGTCGACCGAGAGCGTGACGGTCTTGTGGGCGGCCACCGCGTAGCTGCCCGCGAAGGTGAGCGCGCCGAGGAACGCGCCGACGAGGACCCGCAGCATGGGTGTTTCAGTTTGATGGAGCTTGGTCAGCGCATTCAAGGTGGCGGCTATCCCGGTGTTGACGTCGACTGCCTGGGCCCAGGGGCCCAATCTGATCACAAGACGGTAACGAAGAGGAGTACCTAAGGCAAATCCTCAGCGGGGCCCAGCAGGTCTGACCGTGACAGGCCGTACACGCGGGCCGCGGTGTCGGTGACCTCGCAGGCCAGGTCCCCGGCCCGGCGGCCCGTCACGTCGGCCAGCGCCCGCACGGTGTAGGGCAGGCAGTACGGCTCGTTCGGCGCGCCGCGAAACGGGTGCGGGGTCAGAAACGGCGCGTCGGTCTCCACCAGCAGCTGGCCGGGCGGAATCAACTTCGCCGCTGCCCTCAGGTTGTCGGCGTTCTTGAAGCTCACCGTGCCCGCCAGGCTCAACACCCACCCGGCGTCCAGACAGGTCCGGGCCATCGACGGGCCGGAGGAGAAGCAGTGGAAGATCACGGTGTCCGGTGGCCCCTCGGCCCGCAACACGTCGAGCACGCCGGCGTCGGCGTCGCGGTTGTGGATCATCAGCGGCTTGCCGGTGCGCTTGGCGAGGTCGATGTGCCATGCGAAGGCCAGCCGCTGCACTGCCGGCTCCGCGCAGCCCTCGAGGCGCCCCGGCCAGTACAGATCGAGGCCGGTCTCCCCGATCGCCACCACGCGGGGGTGGGCGGCCAGCGCCTCGATCTCGGCGCGCGCCGAGTCGTCAAGGCCGTCGGCACGGGTCGGGTGCAGCGCCACCGCGGCGTACACGCGGGGATCCCAGTCGGCGGCGCGCGTCACCCAGCACGCCGACGCCAGGTCGTCGGCGATCGTCACCACCGCCCTGACGCCGACCGCCGCGGCGCGGTCGACGATGCCGGTGACCCCGTCCGCGTCGCGGGCACCGCAGGCGTCCAGGTGCGTGTGGGCGTCGACGAGGGGTGCCAGCGGTTGCGGCGGCGGTGGCGCCGGGCGCACGGTCGAGCGGCTCACCTGCACACCATAAGGTGGAGAACAAATGAGGCCTTTCTACGTCACGACGGCGATCGCCTATCCGAACGGGGCACCGCACGTCGGGCACGCCTACGAGTACATCGCGACGGACGCGATCGCCCGGTTCAAGCGCCTCGACGGCTTCGACGTGCGCTACCTGACCGGCACCGACGAGCACGGCCTCAAGATGGTCGAGACCGCCGCCGCCGAGGGCCTGCCGACCGCGCAGCTGGCGCGGCGCAACTCGGACGTGTTCCAGCGGCTCCAGGACAAGCTCAACATCTCCTACGACCGCTTCATCCGGACCACCGACCCCGACCACTACGAAGCCTCGAAAGTGATCTGGCGCCGGATGGCCGACGCGGGAGACATCTATCTCGACACCTACTCCGGCTGGTACTCGGTGCGCGACGAGCGCTACTTCAGCGAGGACGAGACCCGCGTCGGGCCGGACGGCACCCGGGTGACGGTCGAGACGGGCGCCCCGGTCACGTGGACCGAGGAGCCGACATACAAGTTCAGATTGTCGGCCTACAGCGAAAAACTGCTCGCGCACTACGAGGCGCACCCGGAGTTCATCGGCCCGGACGTGCGCCGCAACGAGGTCGTCAGCTTCGTCTCGGGCGGCCTCGAGGACCAGTCGATCTCGCGGACGTCGTTCGACTGGGGGGTGCCGGTGCCCGGCGACCCCGAGCACATCATGTACGTGTGGGTGGACGCGCTGACCAACTACCTGACCGGCGTCGGCTATCCCGACACGGAATCGGAGATGTTCCGGCGCTACTGGCCGGCAGATCTGCACATGATTGGCAAGGACATCATCCGGTTCCACACCGTCTTGTGGCCGGCGTTCCTGATGTCGGCCGGAATCGAGCTTCCCCGAAGGGTTTTCGCGCACGGCTTCGTCTACAACCGAGGCGAGAAGATGAGCAAGTCGGTGGGCAACGTGGTCGACCCGGCCACGCTGGTCGACGAGTTCGGGGTCGACCAGGTGCGCTATTTCCTGCTGCGTGAGGTGCCGTTCGGGCAGGACGGCAGCTACAGCGAAGACGCCATCACCACCCGCATCAACGCCGACCTGGCCAACGAGCTGGGCAACCTGGCGCAGCGCTCGCTGTCGATGGTGGCCAAGGACCTGCACGGCGTGGTCCCCGACCCGACCGCGCCCGGCGACGACGACCTGCGCCTTCTGGCCGCCGCCGACGCGCTGCTGGACAGGGTTCGGGCCGACTTCGACGGTCAGGCCATGCACCTTGCGCTGGAGTCGATCTGGCGCGTGCTCGGCGCGGCGAACAAGTATTTCTCCGCCCAGCAGCCGTGGGTGCTGCGCAAGTCGGAAACAGAGGCCGACCAGGCCCGGTTCCGCACCGTGCTGCACACGACGCTGGAGGTCGTGCGGATCGCCACCCTGCTGGCGCAGCCCGTGATGCCGGAATCAACGGCCAGGCTGCTCGACCTGCTCGGCCAGCCCGCCGACCGGCGCGCGTTCAGCGCGATCGCCACCCGGCTGGCACCCGGCACCGTGCTGCCGCAGCCAACCGCGGTGTTCCCGCGCCACCAGGTGAACTGAGGCCGCAGACCCGGTCGAGTCAGCTGACCAGCGCGAGGCACAGCGCGACGAGGGCCAGGCCCTGCAGTACGGCGCGTGCGGTGATGATCCGGTCCCAGTCGCTCTGCAGCACACGCGCATCCGGTGGGACATCGCCGGCCGTCGCCGCTGTGGTGAGCCGACGGTTGATCGGCGCACTCACCCGCAGATACAGCGCGAGCCAAATCAACAGCAGGCCAACGGCGGTGGCCGACGCGCCGGCCGCAACCCACCGACCGCCCAGTCCGGCGAGCACGACGCCGGCCGCCGCGGCGACGACGCTGATCGCCCCCGGCACCGGCATCCGACGGTCGCCGTAGAGGTGCACGTTTCCCATCACGGCAACCAGGGCCCGGTCGTCGACCCGGGCCAGGGCGGGGCGCAGCACGAGCGCGCAGAACACATCCGTGCCGTACACAACCGCCGTGGCCAGCACGGCAACCAGCGCTGCCAGGCGTGCGAAGTCGGTCATCCGGAGGCTCCCATCGGTGGTAGGTGTTAGCAACGCTAACCCCAGGTGCGGCGGGTGTCAATAGCATTGCTCTTATCGATAGCGGTGCTATCGTCAGGCATGACCATCGAGGAGCGCCGCACCCGCGACCGGGCGGCCCGGCGCAGGCTGATCGTGACGACCGCACGGAAAGTCGCCGAGGCCGAGGGGTGGGACGCGGTGACCACACGCCGGCTGTCCACCGAGATCGAATACAGCCAGCCCGTGCTCTACAAACACTTTTCGGGCATGGACGCGATCGCCGAAGCCGTGGCGATCGACGGATTCGCCGAACTTGCCGATGCCCTGTGGAAGGCGCGCACCGGTGCCGAGAGGCCCGAATACGCGCTGCGACGCATCGCGCACGCGTACCTCGACTTCGCTCGGGACAACCCGGCCCCCTACGACGCGATGTTCACCCGGGCGACCACGCTGCACTTCGCCGCCGACGACACACCGGCTGCGCTGTCGGCGGCGTTCGGCGAGCTGCGGGCGGCGGTGGCGGCGACCGGGAGCCACGCGGACGTGGACACCGTCACCGAGGTCGTGTGGGCGGCGCTGCACGGGCTGGCCACGCTGAGCCGCAGCGGCAGGCTGCGCCCGGCCGAGGAATTCGAGCGCATAGAACTGCTGGCCAGCCAATTCGGCGGGCGCAGCGCGACATGACGTGAATCCGGTCACACCCGCCGCGGGGGCTGTCACGTCCGGCGCGGCACCGGTGTCCCAAGGGCGTAACGACATCGGGGCAGGAGCTGACATGACGAACCACATCGAGGCCACCAGAGTCGTCGTCATCGGCGGCGGTTACGCAGGAACGCTGGCGGCCAATCACCTACAGACACGCGCTGATGTCGACGTCGCGCTGGTCAACCCGCGCGGGTCGTTCGTCGAGCGGATCCGGCTGCACCAGCTCGTCGCGGGCTCGAGCACGGCCACCGTCGACTACGCCACAATGCTGCATCCCAACGTGCGGCTGGTGGTGGACACCGCGATCGAGATCGACGCGGCGGGCCGCCGGGTCGCGCTGGCATCCGGCGGTGAGCTGCGGTACGACTACCTGGTCTACGCGGTGGGCAGCACCGCCGCGACCGGTGCGGTACCCGGCGCCGCCGAATTCGCCTATCCGATCGCCGAATACGAGCACGCCCAGCGGTTGCGCAGCAGGGTCGACGATCTGCATCCGAACGCGCCGGTGTGTGTCGTCGGGGGCGGGCTGACCGGTATCGAGGCGGCCGCCGAGCTGGCCGAACAGCGCGCCGCCGGGACCGTGACGCTGATCTGCGGCGCCGCGCTGGGCCCGTCACTGAGCGAGCCCGGCCGCCGGTCGGTGGCGCGCCAGCTGGCCCGGCTCGGCGTGCAGGTGCTCGAAGGCAGCGCAGCCGCCGAGGTGCGGGACTCCAGCGTGGTGCTCGACGACGGCAGCGAAGTGCCCAGCGCCGTGACCGTCTGGACGGCCGGGTTCGGTGTCCCGGATCTCGCCGCCGCCAGCGGGTTGCGCACCGACACGATCGGCCGGCTGCTCACCGACGAGACGCTGACCAGCGTCGACGACGATCGGATCGTCGCCGCCGGTGACGCCGCCGCGCCGTCGGACCAGCCGCTGAGGATGAGCTGCCAGGCGGCGGGGCCGCTGGGCGCGCAGGCGGCCAACACCGTGCTCAGCCGGATCGCAGGCGCCGAACCCGACGTCGTGAACCAGGCGTTCGCCGGGCAGTGCATCAGCCTCGGCCGGTCGCTCGGCACCGTTGTGTTCGCGCACAGCGACGACACGCCCCGGCGGATCTACATCGGCGGACGGACCGCCGCGGCGATCAAGGAGCTGGTCTGCAAGGGCACCGTGAAGTTCATCGCGCGGGAGGCCCGCAGGCCGGGCTCGTACTTCTGGTTGCGCGGCGGCAAGCGGCCGGCACCGACACCGGTGGAGGTCTCATGACCGACGCGCACGCCCAACGGTTCACCCAGCTGCGGCCGCTGCTGTTCACGATCGTCTACGAAATCCTGGGCTCGGCAACCGAATCCGACGACGTGCTGCAGGACAGCTACCTGCGATGGGCACAGGTGGACCTCAGGACCGTGCGTGACACGAAATCCTATCTCGCGCAACTGGTCACCCGGCAGGCGCTGAACGCGCTGCGGGCCGGGGCCCGCCGCCGCGAAGACTACGTCGGGCCGTGGCTGCCCGAGCCGCTGCTGCTCGACGAGCGGGACCCGTCGGCCGACGTGGTCCTCGCCGAATCGGTGTCGATGGCCATGCTGGTGGTGCTCGAGACGCTCGGGCCCGACGAGCGGGCGGTGTTCGTGCTGCGAGAAGTGTTCGGGTTCGACTACGACGAGATCGCGGCCGCCGTAGGCAAATCGGCGCCGACCGTGCGCCAGATCGCCCACCGGGCACGCGAGCACGTCCAGGCGCGGCGGAAACGGTTCGAGCCGGTCGACCCGCAGGTCGGCGCGCAGATCACCGCACAGTTCCTCGCCACCGCCGCCAACGGCGACGTGGATGCGCTGATGTCGATGCTGGCGCCCGACGCGGTCTGGATCGCCGACGGCGGCGGCAAGGTCAGCGCCGCCCGCCGTCCGGTGGTCGGCGCACGGAAGGTGGCCGCCGCCGTCGTCGGCCTGGGCCGAAAAGGTGTCCCCGACATGCGCATCGAGCTGGCCACCTACAACGGCGCCCCGGCAGCGGTCGTCTTCAGCGGCGAGGACATCGACGTCGTGATCACCGCGGAGATCACCGACGGCCTCATCTCGACGCTCTACGTGATCCGCAACCCCGAGAAGCTCGCCACGGTCACCACCCCCAGGGAGATCACCCGCCGCTGAGCGCGTCTGCCACCCTGGACCGATGCGGATCGACCGGCTCGGCGACCTGGGCGACGCCCCGGCCGTGCTGCTCGCCGTCGCGCAGGGTGCCGCCCGCCGCGGCCTGCCCCCACCGGCCGCCCTGATCGGGGAGTGGTTCGCGTCGCGCGCGGTGATCGCTCCCACCGTCTGCGCGTCGCCGGTGGATCCGCCCGAGGTGTTCGGCGCGGCGCCGGCACGCGGCACCGGCATCGGCGGCGGTTGGATCGGCTACCTGTCCTACCCCGACGACGGCGCCGACGGCAGGCCGGCGCGGATCCCGGAGGCGGCCGGCGGCTGGGCCGACTGCGTGCTGCGGCAAGACCGCCACGGAACCTGGTGGTATGAAAGCCTTTCGGGCGGCCGGATGCCCCGCTGGGTGGCTCGGGCGCTGCTGTCGCCGCCCCGCCGCCCGTGCTGCCACATCGGATGGGACGACGCCGACCGCGACGCTCACCGCGCCGGGGTGCTGGCCTGCCTGGACGCGATCGGGGCCGGCGAGGTCTACCAGGCCTGCGTCTGCACACAATTCGCGGGTGACGTGACGGGGGCGCCCGTCGACTTCTTCGTCGAGGCGGTGGCCCGCACCGCACCGGCGCGGGCGGCGTTCGTCGCCGGGCCGTGGGGCGCGGTGGCGTCGCTGTCGCCCGAGCTCTTCCTGCGGCGCGCCGGCGACACCGTGACATCCAGCCCGATCAAGGGCACCCTGCCCAGACACGCGCCGCCGTCGGCGCTGAGGAACTCGGCCAAAGACGTCGCCGAGAACATCATGATCGTCGACCTGGTCCGCAACGACCTGGGCCGCGTCGCGGCCACCGGCACCGTCGGCGTGCCCGAACTGCTCGCCGTCAGGCCGGCGCCGGGCGTCTGGCATCTGGTGTCGACGGTTTCGGCGCGAGTGCCCGCCGACCTGCCCATCACCGCATTGCTGGACGCGGCGTTCCCGCCCGCGTCGGTGACCGGCACGCCGAAGGCCCGCGCTCGTCAACTGTTGTCGCGGTGGGAGCCGCGTCGGCGCGGAATATTCTGCGGCACCGTAGGCTTGGCCTCACCGGTGGCGGGTTGCGAGCTGAACGTGGCGATCCGCACCGTCGAGTTCGACGCCGAAGGCACGGCGGTGCTCGGTGTCGGCGGGGGGATCACCGCGGACTCGGCTCCCGACGAGGAATGGCAGGAATGCCTGCACAAGGCCGCCCCGTTCGTCGCCAGGTAAGGCGCACGCCATCCAAGCGGTGTTGACAGTCAACGCATCTGACCCGGACAAATCGGCGCGGCGGTCGGCGTCGCGCTGTTCGGGTCACGAGCGAGCCCGCAGCACCGCATCGTAGAGTTCTCGCCGCGACGGCGCGCCGGGATGGGCGCCGATCACCTCCGCGCACGCATCCTTGACCCGCATGCCGGCGTCCACGAGCGCGATGACTTCGGCGATCAGCGTCGGCACGTCGGCCTGCGGCTGCGCGCCCTCCACGACGACGGTGATCTCGCCGAGCACACCGCCGGCCGCCCACCCGGCGAGCTCGGCCAGCGAGCCCCGAGCGATCTCTTCGTGCACCTTGGTCAGCTCGCGGCAGACCACCGCCCGGCGCGACCCGCCGAGGTGGTCGACGGCCTCCCGCAGGCAGGCGGGCAGGCGGCGTGGCGACTCAAAGAACACGATCGTGCGTGGCTCGCCGGCAAGCGAGGCCAGCCACGCCACCCGCGCCGAGTGCTTGCGCGGCGCGAATCCCTCGAAGCAGAACCGATCCGACGGCAAACCGGACACGGCCAGCGCGGTTGTCACCGCCGACGGGCCCGGCAGGCAGCTGACCGGCAGCCCGGCCGCCACACAGGCCGTCACGAGCCGGTAGCCCGGGTCGTTGATCAGCGGCATCCCGGCGTCGGTGACCACCAGCACGGTCGCACCGGACTTGATGCCGGCGACCAGTGACGGCGTGCGCGTCGCCTCGTTCTGATCGAACAGGCTGACCACCCGTCCGGGGATGCGCACCCCGAGCGCCCGGGCCAGCGCACGGACGCGGCGGGTGTCTTCAGCAGCGACGACATCGGCCGAACCCAGTGCGGCGACCAAACGCGCGGAGGCGTCCGACGGCTGCCCCAGCGGGGTGGCCCCCAGCAGCAACCGACCACCGCCCATGACCGACAGCCTACGATCGCCGATGTGACCGCCACCGCCACCGAAGATCGCCAAAGCGAGCGCCCGGTTCCGGTGATCAGCCCCGGCCCGCTGGTCCCGGCGCCCGACTTCGGACCCACCGACCGGCTCCAAGGATGGGCGACGACGGCCGTCATCACCACGCTGGCGGCGGTGACGCGGTTCGTCGGCCTGTCGGAGCCGACGGACGCGGGCACGCCGATCTTCGACGAGAAGCACTACGCGCCGCAGGCGTGGCAGATGCTGCACAACGGCGGCGTCGAGGACAACCCGGGGTTCGGTCTCGTCGTGCACCCGCCGGTGGGCAAGTTCCTGATCGCGATCGGCGAATGGCTGTTCGGGTACAACGGGCTGGGCTGGCGGTTCAGCGGCGCCGTGTGCGGCGTGATCATGGTCGCGCTGGTGGTGCGGATCACGCGGCGGATCAGCCGATCGACGCTGGTCGGGGGCATCGCCGGGCTGCTGCTGATCTGCGACGGCGTCAGTTTCGTCTCGGCGCGCACCGCGCTACTCGACGGGTTCCTGGCGTTCTTCGTGGTCGCGGCGTTCGGCGCGCTGATCGTCGACCGCGACCAGGTCCGGGCGCGGATGCACATCGCATTGCTCGAGGGACGGATCGCCGAGACGCCGTGGGGACCGCGGCTGGGGGTGCGGTGGTGGCGGTTCGGCGCGGGTGTGTTGCTGGGCCTGGCTTTCGCGACGAAGTGGTCCGGGCTGTATTTCATGCTGTTCTTCGGGGCGTTGTCGCTGGCGTTCGACGTGGCGGCGCGCCGGCAATATCGGGTGCCGCGGCCGTGGCTCGGGGTGCTGCGGCGTGACCTGGGCCCCACGGTCTACACGATGGTGCTCATCCCCTTTGCGGTGTACCTGGCGTCCTACGGGCCGTGGTTCGCCTCCGAGACCGCGGTGGACCGCTACGAGGTCGGCCACACGATCGGGCCGGGCGGGCTGCTGCCGGACGCGATTCGCTCGCTGTGGCACTACACGTACGGGGTCTACAAGTTCCACTCCGGGCTGACCAACGCCGCGGGCAACCACCACCCGTGGGAGTCCAAGCCGTGGACGTGGCCGATGTCGCTGCGGCCGGTCCTCTATGCCATCGACCAGCAGAACATTCCCGGCTGTGGCCCGCAGTCCTGTGTCAAGGCGGTGATGCTCGTCGGCACCCCGGCGTTGTGGTGGGTCGCGGTGCCGGTGCTGTTCTACGCCGCGTGGCGGACCTTGGTCCGCCACGACTGGCGTTACGCCGCGGTGCTCGTCGGCTACTGCGCCGGCTGGCTGCCGTGGTTCTCCGACATCGACCGGCAGATGTATTTCTTCTACGCCGCGGCGATGGCACCGTTCCTCGTGATGACGATCGCGTTGGTATGCGGGGACATCCTGTATCAACCCAACCAGTCCCCGGAACGACGAACGCTGGGCCTGCTGGCGGTCAGCTTCTACGTCGCACTCGTGGTGGCCAATTTCGCGTGGCTGTATCCCATTCTCACCGGCCTTCCGATATCCAACGCGACCTGGAACATGGAGATCTGGCTGCCCAGCTGGCGCTGACTACAGCGGGTCGCGCGCCGCCGGGCACGACATGCAGCGTGGCCCGCCACGTCCGGTGCCCAGCTCCGCCGCGGCGATGGGCAGCACCTCGATGCCGAAATCCTCGAGCCGCGAGTTCGTTTCGACGTTGCGCTCATAGGCGACAACCACGCCGGGAGCCAGGGCCAGCGTGTTGTTGCCGTCGTCCCATTGCTCACGCTCGGCGGTCACCGGGTCCAGGCCGGTGTCGATCACGCGCAGCTTGGAGATACCCATCGCGTTCGCCGCGGCCTCGACGAACGGCGCCGCGTCGTCGATCTTCACGCCGTCGGGTGTGCGCTTGATCGTGAAGGCCGACAACGTGTCGACGATGTTCGGGTACATCACCACCGCGTCGGTGTCGACCATCGTGCACACCGTGTCAAGGTGCATGTGCGCCCGCTCCTGGCCGATCGGAACCGCCAACACCGTGTGCGCAAGCTCGTCGTCGAAGAGGCTGCGCGCCAACGCCTCCGCACCTGCGGGTGTGGTTCGTTCCCCCACACCGACCGCCACGACACCCGGTGAGAGCAACAGCACGTCGCCGCCCTCCACCGGCGCGGTGTGCGACTCGTATGCCCGCCGGACGCCGAGGAACCGCGGATGGTGCGCATAGATGATGTCCGTCAGCGACGTCTCGCGGACACGGGCCGGCAGCGCCAACGACGTGATCGCCACCCGCGGGCCGATCCAGAACGACGAGTCGCGGGTGAACAGCAGATTCGGCAGCGGCTCGATCACGAAGTCGGCGCCGTGGTGCATGCGCCGCACCAACGACAACTCCGCCGACTTGCTGAACGGCAGCTCGGTGAACGTCATGCCCGCCATCAACACATATGCCAGCGGCGCGGGCTCGAGGCCGCGCAGGTACTCCGAAAGTTCCTGGGCCAGTGGGTGTCCCAGTCGACGAGCATCCACTGCGGCCGTGATGCCCTGGATGCGCGCGGCCCCGCTCTGCAATGCCTCGGTGAGCAGGTCGCCCAGCAGCATCACCTCGACTCCCCGCGAGCGCAGCAACTCGGCGAACGCGTCGTGCTCCTGCTGGGCCCGCGTCACCCAGGGCAGCCCGTCGAAGAGCAGCTTGTCGTTGTTGCGGGGCGTGAGCCGCTGCAGTTCCGCCCCCGGGCGGTGCAGGATCACCGCCCGCAGCGTGCCGACCTCGGAATTCGAGCCCAGGACGATGTTGCTCACACCGTGCACCGTATCGCGAAACGATCACCTCAACTAAGGTTGAGGTGATCATGGACGAACACGAGCTCTCACCCGGCGAGCTCGCCGGCCGCAGCGGTGTGGCCATCTCGGCGCTGCACTTCTACGAGCGCGAGGGATTGATCACCAGCCGGCGCACATCCGGCAACCAACGGCGGTACACCCGCGGGACGCTGCGGCGGGTGGCGTTCATCCGGATGTCGCAGCGGCTGGGAATCCCGCTGGCCAGGGTGCGCGACGCGTTGGCCACGCTGCCGGCAGACCGCGTCCCCACCAGCAAGGACTGGGCGAGGCTGTCCGCTGGCTGGCGTCAGGATCTCGACGACCGCATCGTGCACCTGCAGCGACTGCGCGACAACCTGGCCGACTGCATCGGCTGCGGGTGCCTCAGCCTGCGCAGTTGCGCCTTGTCCAACCCCGGCGACATCCTGGCCGGGCAGGGCCCGGGCCCGGTCCGGCTCCAGTGACGTCGAACAACCGTGCGATAGAATTCCGGCGATGACGTTCGCAGTCCAGGGCACCTTGTTCGAGCACGCCGATCGCCGCCCGCTGGGCGACGGGGCATGGATCGACGTGTGCTCGGGCTGGCTGGCGGTTGGCGTTGCAGGGCTGGCCGGGCCTGAGGACCCGTGGTCTGGTGCAACTAGCCACCAAGATCGTTCGTAAAGGTAAACCCGACGAATTCGACTACACCTACGGCGGGTACCCCGAGGCCCGCAAAGCCGTCCAGCATCCCTACGACGAGAAGATGTGGATCGGCGGCATCGCCGCTCTGCTGAAGTTGCCCAAGGAAGTGGACGCGATCGTGTCGCTGTGCCGGGTCAAAGACGTGGACCTGCCCGCCGGTGTGAAACAGCTCGATGTCCGCCTCATCGACCGAGAGGGTCAGAACGAGAACCCCAACCTCGACTTCGTGCTGCTCGACACCGTGCGGGCAATAGAGCAACTGCGAGCCGAGGGCCGCACGGTGTTCGTCCACTGCGTCCAGGCAGCCAGCCGCACACCCACCATCGCCGCGCTGTACGGAGCCCGAAAACAGGGCATCGACATTGACGACGCGCTGCGCGACGTGCTCGCGGTGCTGCCGGAGGCCAACCCGAACGCCGACTTCCGCGCGGCGCTGCGACGCCTCCACCCCACACTCGGGGATGCGCCGTGACCGGCGGGCCCAGCGGCCACTGGATGGGGGACTGGGTCGAGTCGACATCGGCGTCGCGTGGTGCGGAGGACACGTGGGGCCCGTACTGGGACGCGTTGTTTCCGCCCCGTCGTGTGCTGCGCCTGGATCAACTGGAAGCGAATGTCTTCCGGAGTGAACATCGCCCGGAGGCTGTGGGACCAGCGTGAATACCTGTGCCGCACATACGAATCGGTCCACGGCACCGACCCGGAGGGCTGGCCGTCTCAACACCCGGGCGTTGTCCTGGACGAGGTGCTGTGGATAGCGCATGCGGCGTGTCTGCGCTGCCAGTGGTTCGACGCCAGGGGCCACAGCATGCAAAGACCAGAAGGACTGAGACAAGCCCTCGTCCTGGCGCGCCGCCACGAAACGTCCGACGGCACGTTCCGTGGTGGCGAGAGCCGACCCTCAGACACGCCTCGGCGTAGCTAACACGGCGGAACGCGTCTCATCAGGGCGAAAACGCGGCCGGCGGGGGCTTCTCCACGTCCGACGCCCCAAGCTGAGCAGCAGGCGGGGGCTTAGTTTGAAGCCTACCAGCCGTAACGGGAAAGGTGAAGGGCCGCATGAGGAAACGTATTGCCCACCTCCGGTGGGCATCACTTGCCTACCTCCGGTAGGCATGGCCCTCCCCCCCAAAAAAGGCCCCCGTCCCGCGAGGAAACCGCCCCAAAACCGAGTCTGGGCAGCGTTCACTCGCCGGCGGCTTTCGCCGCGCGGGGAACCTATGACCTGCGGTTTCCGGAATTACCGCAAGTGTCGGGGCTGGTTAACGACGGGCCTTTCCTTGAACGTCGGCTTGTGGCCAGCTTGCGCGGGTCGTCGCAACCTCCTTCGTACGCGAGGTTTTCCGTTGCACAACAGGGGGTTTGCCGTGGTTTATGAAACTCTAATGGAAAGCGCGCTGACACATTCTGGCGCAACGGGTTACGCGGCACCCCCGTGGTGTGTGGTGTGCCGCGTAAAGCTGCCGTCCGGTGATCGCTGGGAGCCCAACAAATGCGCCGCGTGCATCGCGGCCGAACGCCCGCCCGGCCGCAGCGCCAGCAGCGCGGCGGCAGGTCGTCGAACAGGGTCGGCTGCTGCTCGTAGGTCATGGTCGTTGTTTCCTTCCTGCATCGGGCGAATCGTCGGTCCGTATCGTGTCGGCCCAGCGGAGCGCCGGCAAGACATGGGCGGGTCGCCGCGACGCACGCCAGGCGTTCCAGACGTGGGAACTGGAAGCCGACGAACAACGCAACCGAGAACGCCAACAGCGCGCCGAACAACGCCTCCAAGCGATCCGCGACTGCAACCACTGCGACGAATACGGCTGGAGCACCGAAGCGCACGGCCACCCCATCGACCCCGCCATCAAATGCAGCCACAGAAGGCAGAAATCCGCATGAGCAAGACGTCTAAGCCTTCAGACCGGTGGAGTCAGGTCTTCTCCAGCGCCCACGACCGACCTGACACGTTCTGCATCGGCTGCGGCTACTACGTAGTCGCCAACGGTGTACCCGTACAACGCGTTCGGTGCCACCGGCTTCACTCGATGATGTTCTCGCGGTTCAACGCCATCCACGGTCCCTGAGCTGACGGGATCGGAAGAATCGGACGATACTTCGGGATCGCAGCCTTTGCGCGGGCGCCTCGGGGGAGTAGATTGAGAGAAAAGTGGCCGGTCCACGTGCCCACCATCGCAGTCACGTTGCCGGTCGAATCCACAATGACGTTGCCGATGAAATTCACGTCCGTGACGCCTGCTGGGCTCTCGTGCACGCTGAAGGTCACGACGCGGGTCGCATCGGTGTATGTCCCGCCGGAGATCGCGATGGAATACTCGTTTTCTTCGTAGTAGAGGCCGCCAACGTACTGGCTACCATCCTGAAAGAATCGCAGGCCGGTGAAACCCAGACCCACGAACGGGACGTAGTCACCTGATGGGTTGCTCATGACGTCTCTCCCAACTGTCGGATCACTCAAACCAGCACAGCGCTGGTATCCGTAGTATTCCGAGGTCTGGCGGAGCGTGGCAGCGTAGTCAATTACCTGACTTCCGCGCGGGCAGTACCTAACGGGTACGGCTCCAGGACGATGTTCTACCGCCTATTCCTTGTGACCAAGGAGATCCGCGCCAAAGACCCTGAAACGCTGGTTCGGATTCTTCTCGATCAACTGGCGCAACAAGCCAATGAAGGCGACACGATCGCCGGGATGTCTTCATACTCGCTTCACGGCCGAAATGGGCACCAGGTGCGATGTTTGCTCGCACGGCTCACCGACTTCATCGAGCAACAGAGCGGCATCGAGGCGATCGGGTTTCCCGCCTACTCGGCGAGCCGTTTCGAGATCGAGCATGTCATCGCAAACCACTACGAACGCCACCCCGAGTGCAGGTCGGAGGAAGAGTTCCACCGAGTCAGGAACCGCCTTGGAGGACTCGTCCTCCTCCCCAAGGGCTTCGATGCCAGCTTCCAGGATCAGCCCTACAGAGAGAAAGTCGAGCACTACACGGGTCAGAACCTCCTCGCTCGAAGCCTCCACCCACGCTGCTACCAGAACAACCCTGGCTTTTTGGCGTTCAAGCAACGCTCGGGTTTCGCGTTCGAGCCGATCGCCGACTTCGACCAGACTGCCGTCGAAGAGCGGCAAGCGTTGTACCAGGCGGTCGCTGAGAAGATCTGGAGCGTCGATCGAATCGCCGCCGTTGCTGGCAACCCGGTCAGCTGACAATGCAGAATCCCGGGCTGGAGGCTTCTACGTACGTCAACTAGCCAGTGGCGCTCGACGGGTAACGTTCGGAGGGCCGGGCGAACAGGAACCCGGGCCCGCTGCGCTGGGCCGCCGTGGAGGCGGGAAAATGACGCCGCATTCGTCCGGGACGCCGAATTTACTGTGATGCCCTGAGCTCGTCGGTCAGGATGGTGTTGGGAGCCACCGACAGGAACTGTCGATTGTTGCGGTAAGCACGCGGACCAGATTCTTTAGGCCCTGTGGTTCCTCCGGACGGACGCGCAATGTTCGAAGTTGTTGTGTCCGGAGGGATTGTGATGGAACTGTTGCATGAGCGGTGCGCCGCGTTGGATATCGGCAAGAAGGAGCTGAAGGCGTGCGTGCGGACCGCCGCTGGCGGGGTAGTGCGGTGGATCCGTGAGTCGACGCGCGGTATGTGACGATTGCCCTCACCGTGCTCGGCCCAGGTACCCTAACCCGTTTCCGGACGTCCCGGGATGCGGGCGCTGCGCGACACATCAGCCCGCCATCAACATCACCACTCGATTGTTGTAGTGGTCGGCGACGTACACGTTGCCGACGCGACGACCTTGGCGGCTATCCAGCTGCGCCTCAGCGCCAACTGCGGTGACCGTGTCGCCGGAGACCGCGGAAACTTCCGCCAGGTCATAAGTCACAGCGGACGGCGGCGGACCGTCCTGCCGGTGAGGACCTCCGCCGCGAACACGGCCAGCCGGGCGATGCCGAGGTAGGTTGCCGGGCTGAACATGGTCGGCCACTTCGTTCTGATCAGGTGATCGGTCAGGGGTCGGCCGGCGAACCGGTCCGACAGCCACCGCAGCGTCATCGGGGCGGACAGCGGGTGCAGCAGCAGATGCTCGCAGAACGCGTCCCGGTGGTAGGTGACGTCGGCTCCGCCGGCCGAATAGGCGTCGGCTAGCGCGTCGATGTCGGCGACATCGATGAGGTAGTCGTGCACGGCCTGCACGATCAACACCGGCGGTGTCGGCGTCGTAGCGCCGAGTTTGATGCTGTCGACGACGTGCTGGACCTCCGGCATCGTCAGGATCTCGTCCAGCGGCCGGTCGAAGTATCGGCTTACGTCCTTTCTCACCATCCGGATGACCGCGCCTGCCGTGGTCATGGTCTCCAGCTGGCGCAGCAGAGCGAGTCCCTCTTCGTTAGTGTGCTCGCGAATCACTCGGTCCAAGTCTGGGTAGAGATGTGCCAGCGCGACGATCACCAACGCGGGCAAACCAGCCAGGAAGCCGCCGTTGAGCCGGCGGAAGGTGTGGCCCAGGTCGCCAACGGGTGATCCCAGCACGGCGCCGACGATGTCGAGTTCGGGTGCGTAATCGGCGCAGATTTGGGCGGCCCAGGCGGTGGCGAGCCCGCCGCCGGAGTACCCCCACAACGCGATGGGCGCCGACGCTGACAATCCGATGCGCTCCGAGCTCAGTGCGGCCCGGGCTCCGTCGAGGATGCAGTAGCCAGGTTCATACGGTGCGCCCCACATCCCTTTGGGGCCTTCGTGGTCGGGTACCGAGACCGCCCAGCCCTTGGCGAGGGCGGCGCTGACCAGCAGAAAATCGAACTGCGGCACCGCGCCGATGGCCTTGGCGTGTCGCCGCAGGGCATAAGACGGGAAACAGCGGGACGTCACAGCGTCGATGGCGCACTGATACGACAGCAGCGGGCAGGTCTGGCCCGGAGCCACGTCCGCGGGGACGATCACCGTCGTCACGGCCGCCTCGGGTTTGCCGTTCATGTCCATCGTCCGGTACAGCAGCTGGCTGGCGGTGGCCCGCAGCGGTATCAGGCCGAAAAACGCCACCTCGACATCGCGTGAGCGCAGCACGGTCCCCGGCAGCGCGTGCTGATAGCCGGGTGGTGGCTGGTAGAACGGGTCTTCCGACGGCAGTAACGGGCGAACCTTGCGGTCCAGCTCCTCATGTGGTGGCTTGCCGATCCATTCCGCACCGATTGTTCCCGCGAGGCTGCCAAGGTCCATTGTCTGAACTCCCTCCATGGGAGGCCGTGCATTCTCGCGCACGATCGGAGGGACCGAACTACGCCCACTCACCCGCTTGCGGGGGATACAGCCTCTGCCGCTTGAGCAGGTGGTGCGCAAGCTGCTGCCCCGACGCTATAAGCACCGCCGCGCATGGGGCAGAGTCGTTAGCCCCTTGGCCGCATGCCTTTGGTCCGCGCAGCAATTCGACTGATCACGGTTCGGGGCAGTGCGCTGGCTGAGTCTCTAATGCTGCGCACGACGACAACCGCACATGCCGTGCCGTCAAATGGGCAATACCTGACGGCCTACTGCTGCCCCGCACGGGTCCGCATCATTGCGGCCTCAACGAGGGAAACACAGCGCTGGCTATGAGGCACTCTCACAGCTGGTGAATGCCTCTGTGCCGCCTTCGATTTCCAAAAAGCATGCGTATAACTGCATGTGTTAGTAACGGCAAACCCCCTTGTGCCCCAATGCATCTGGCTGTACAACAGTAGTTGCGACGTTAGTTAGACACTGACGAAGCCGACGTTTTCAGGCCCGCCGTCGAAAACCAAGCCCTGCGCCGGTG
>NZ_DATFYW010000246.1:0-8492 GCF_035314905.1 Mycobacterium sp. | reverse complement strand
CTGCTGCCCGGCGACAACCCCGACTATCAGTGGGGCGACGGGTGCCTGGCCGACCAGCTGATCGGGCAGTGGTGGGCGCACCAGCTCGACCTCGGCCACCTGCTGCCCGCCGAGCACGTGCGCGCCGCCCTCGCCGCGGTGGTGCGGCACAACCTCCGCCGCGGGTTCCGCGACTTCAGTCATCCGTACCGGGTGTTCGCTGACGGTGACGACGCGGGGCTGCTGGAGTGTGCCTGGCCGCACGGCGGCCGGCCCGGGGTCCCGATCCGGTACGCCGACGAGGTGTGGACCGGCTCGGAGTACCAGGTGGCCGCGCACTGCCTGCGCGAGGGCTTGCATCACGAGGGGCGCGCCGTGCTGGACGCCGTGTGGGGACGCTACGACGGGCGGCGGCGCAACCCGTTCAACGAGATCGAGTGCGGCGACCACTACGCCCGCTCGCTCGCCGGCTGGTCGGCGCTGCAGGCGCTGGCAGGGTTCACCCACGACGCCCCGGCCGGCGCCTACACCTTCCGCCGCCCGGACACCGCCCTGCCGTTCCTCGCGGGCTCCGGTTGGGGCCTGTGGTCGCAGCAGGGTGACCAACTCGTCATGGCCTGCACCGGCGGGCAGCTCGACCTGCACCGGCTCACGGTCGTCGGCGGCGTAGGCGAGTACCACGCGTCCGTCGACGGGACGGCCGTGCCGACGCGGTGCACCGACGCAGGCATCGAATTCCCCGATGGCACAAGGCTGATCGCCGCGCAGACACTCATCCTGGCGGCCCGCTGAGGATTTGGACTGTCAGCGGTACTGCGTGATAGCGCGTGGTGGTGAGTTCGTCGACGGTGCTTCGGTGGTGTTGTCAGTGGTGGGTGTCGGCATGTCGCGGCGCGAGCGTAATTGCGGACACATTCGGGTGGTGCTGACCACCGGTTCGGTGCAGGTAAACTAAGCCGTGATCCAGCGCGAGACTTCGGCCTCCGCACATCGACGCGTCGATGGACCGGTGCGGACGTGTGTCGGTTGCCGAAAGCGAGAGTTGGCCGTCGAACTGCTTCGAGTGGTGGCTGTGTCGACCGGGAACGGTAAATACGCCGTGACCGTTGACCCAGCAGGTAGTCTTCCGGGGCGGGGTGCATGGCTGCATCCCATTCCGCAGTGCGCACAACAAGCGATCCGGCGGCGAGCGTTCGCGCGAGCGTTGCGGATCGCCGGAGCACTGGACGCATCAGCGGTGGTCGAGCACATCGAGTTTTTGGACGCGCCCGATCATCCCGCCAACAGAACAGGTAGCGAAGAACATGAGCACACCGTGAAGTCCCGATGACCATGCGTCATAGCTAAACCCGAGGCGCGGCCGACCACAGCTGTCGCCTCATAGACAGGAGATGTAGTGGCAGGCAAGGCGCGCGTACACGAGTTAGCTAAGGAACTCGGTGTTACCAGCAAGGAAGTTCTGGCCCGGCTCAACCAGCAGGGTGAATTCGTCAAATCCGCATCGTCGACAGTAGAAGCGCCGGTCGCGCGTCGGCTGCGTGAGTCGTTCGGCGGCGGCAAGCCCGCGCAAGAGAAGACCGCCGGCAACGGCGCGGCCGCGACCAAAGCCGCCGTCAAAGCGGCCGCCCCCGCGCCGCAAAAACCCGCGGGTCCCAAACCGTCCGCTCCGCGGGCGCCCGAACCGCCCCCGCCGCCGGCCCCTGCTGCCGAACAGCCGCAGGTGCAGGCGGCCCCGCAGGCTCCGACCCCGGCCCCGGCTCCGACGCCGACGCGTCCCGGACCCACACCCGGTCCGCGCCCGGCCCCGAAGCCGGCGGCTCGCACGCCGCGCGTCGGCAACAACCCGTTCTCGACGGCACAGCCCGTCGAACGGCCAATTCCACGTCCGCCGGCACCCCGTCCGGGTGCCGCCCGGCCCGGCGCTCCGCGCCCGGGCGCGTCGCCCGGCAGCATGCCGCCCCGTCCCGGCGGCGCCGGTGGCGGACAAGGTCGACCCCCGCGTCCCGGCGGCGGACCGCGCCCCGGCTTCGGCAACCGGCCGGGAGGCGGCGGCCCGGGCGGTGGTCGCCCCGGCGGCGGTGGCGGCGGTGGCAACTACCGCGGTGGCGGTGCCGGTGGTGGCGGCGGCGTCGGTGCTCCGCCCAGTGGTGGCGGTGGCGGCTTCCGCGGTCGTCCAGGCGGCGGCGGTGGCGGCGGTGGCCGTCCCGGTCAGCGCGGTGGCGCGGCCGGCGCGTTCGGCCGTCCCGGCGGCGCGCCGCGGCGCGGACGCAAGTCCAAGCGGGCGAAACGCGCCGAATACGAGAACATGCAGGCGCCGGTCGTCGGTGGCGTGCGGTTGCCGCATGGCAACGGCGAGACCATCCGGCTGGCCCGCGGCGCATCGCTGAGCGATTTCGCCGAGAAGATCGACGCCAATCCGGCCGCGCTGGTGCAGGCGCTGTTCAACCTCGGTGAGATGGTCACCGCCACGCAGTCCGTGGCCGACGAGACCCTCGAGCTGCTCGGCGGTGAGATGAACTACAACGTGCAGGTCGTCAGTCCCGAGGACGAGGACCGCGAGCTGCTGGAGTCGTTCGACCTGAGCTACGGCGAGGACGAAGGCGGCGAGGAGGACCTCCGGACCCGCCCGCCGGTGGTGACCGTGATGGGCCACGTCGACCATGGCAAGACCCGACTGCTGGACACGATCCGCAAGGCCAACGTCCGCGAGGGCGAAGCCGGCGGCATCACCCAGCACATCGGTGCGTATCAGGTGGCCGTCGAACTCGAGGGCACCGAGCGGTTGATCACGTTCATCGACACCCCGGGGCACGAAGCGTTCACCGCCATGCGTGCCCGCGGCGCGAAGGCCACCGACATCGCCATCCTGGTGGTGGCGGCCGACGACGGCGTGATGCCCCAGACGGTGGAGGCGATCAACCACGCCCAGGCGGCCGATGTGCCGATCGTGGTCGCGGTCAACAAGATCGACAAAGAGGGCGCCGACCCGGCCAGGATCCGCGCCCAGCTGACCGAATACGGTTTGGTGGCCGAGGACTTCGGCGGCGACACGATGTTCGTCGACATCTCGGCGAAGCTGGGCACCAACATCGAGGCGCTGCTCGAGGCGGTTCTGCTGACTGCAGACGCGACGCTGGACCTGAGGGCCAACCCCGACATGGAGGCCCAGGGTGTCGCGATCGAGGCCCACTTGGACCGCGGCCGCGGTCCGGTGGCCACGGTGCTCGTGGCTCGTGGCACGCTGCACGTCGGCGACTCCGTGGTGGCCGGCGACGCGTACGGGCGCGTCCGCCGGATGGTCGACGAATACGGCGAGGATGTCGACGAGGCGCTGCCGTCGCGGCCAGTCCAGGTCATCGGCTTCACGTCGGTGCCCGGCGCCGGTGACAACTTCCTCGTCGTCGACGAGGACCGCATCGCCCGCCAGATCGCCGACCGGCGCAGCGCGCGCAAGCGCAACGCACTGGCCGCCCGTTCCCGCAAGCGCATCAGCCTCGAGGACCTCGATTCGGCACTGAAGGAAACCAGCCAGCTGAACCTGATCCTGAAGGGCGACAACGCCGGCACCGTGGAGGCACTGGAGGAGGCCCTGATGGGCATCCAGGTCGACGACGAGGTCGAGCTGCGGGTCATCGACCGCGGCGTCGGTGGCGTGACCGAAACCAACGTCAACCTGGCGTCGGCGTCCGACGCGATCATCATCGGGTTCAACGTGCGCGCCGAGGGGAAGGCCACCGAGCTGGCCAACCGTGAGGGCGTCGAGATCCGGTACTACTCGGTGATCTACCAGGCCATCGACGACATCGAAAATGCGCTCAAGGGCATGCTGAAACCGGTCTACGAAGAGCGCGAGCTGGGCCGGGCCGAGGTTCGAGCGTTGTTCCGCTCGTCGAAGGTCGGTCTCATTGCGGGCTGCCTGGTCACGTCGGGCATCATCCGCCGTAACGCCAAGGCACGACTGCTGCGCGACAACGTCGTGGTCGCCGAAAACCTCACCGTGCAGTCGCTGAGGCGCGAGAAGGACGACGTCACCGAGGTCCGCGACGGCTACGAATGTGGTCTGACGATCGGGTACTCCGACCTCAAGGAGGGCGACACGATCGAGACGTACGAGCTGGTGGAGAAGGAGCGCGCCTGATGAGCGGAGCGAAGAAGGCCAGCAAGCGTGGCTGATCCGGGGCGAGCGCGTCGGTTGGCCAAGCGGATCTCCACGATCGTCGCGTCCGCGATCGAGTACGAGATCAAGGACCCGGGGCTGGCGGGGGTGACCATCACCGACGCGAAGGTCACCGCCGACCTGCACGATGCCACCCTCTATTACACGGTGATGGGCCGCACGATCGACGACCGGCCGGACTACGCGGGCGCAGCGGCGGCGCTGGACCGCGCCAAGGGTGTGCTGCGCACGAAGGTCGGCGCGGGCACCGGGGTGCGGTTCACGCCGACGCTGACGTTCGTACGCGACACCGTGCCCGACGCCGCGCACAGGATGGAGGAACTGCTCGCACGGGCGCGCGCAGCCGACGAGGATCTGGCCCGGGTGAGGCAGGGCGCCACTCCCGCAGGCGACGCGCAGCCCTACCGTGTGGTAGGAGAAGAAGGACACAGCGGGGGCCCGACAAGCGTGGGGCAGGAGACCGGTGACCGCGATCAGCACGACTGACGAAACGACGGTCGGTAGGCGCGTTGACGCGCGCGGCGCAGCGGAGGTGCTGAAGTCCGCGCGCACAGTCAGCGTGATCTGCCACGTTCATCCCGATGCCGACAGTGTGGGCGCAGGGTTGGCGCTGGCACTTGTGCTGCGCCGCGACGGCGCCGACGTGCAGGTCAGCTTCGCGACGCCGGCCAAACTGCCGGAATCCCTGGCCACCCTGCCGGGTGGTGATCTGCTCGTCGCGCCCTCGCGGATGCGAAACGACGCCGACCTGGTGGTCACCGTCGACGCCCCGAGCGTCAACCGGCTAGGCGCGCTGGCCGACCGCGCCGCCAAGGCGCGTGAGGTGCTCGTGATCGATCACCACAAGTCCAACACGCTGTTCGGCAGCGTGAACTACGTTGACGCGCGCGCCGATTCGACGACGATGCTCGTCGCCGACCTGCTCGACGCATGGGACAAGCCAATCGACAAAGACGTGGCATCGTGCATATACGCAGGGCTGACCACCGACACCGGTTCGTTCAGGTGGGCGAGCCCGCGGGCGTTGCGGTTGGCCGCCCGATTGGTGGAACTCGGCGTCGACAACGCGGCGATCAGCAGGGAACTGCTCGACACCCATCCGTTCGCGTACCTGCCGATGCTGTCGCGTGTGCTGAAGACCGCGACGCTGTTGACGGACGCCGCCGAGGGGCGCGGTCTGGTCTACGTCGTTGTCTCGCACGAGAACTGGCTGGCCAACAGGTCCGAAGAGGTCGAGAGCGTGGTCGACATCGTCCGCACCACTCACGAGGCCGAGGTCGCGGCGGTGTTGAAGGAGATCGAGCCGCAGCACTGGTCGGTTTCGATGCGGGCCAAGTCGTTCGACCTGGCCACTGTGGCGACCGGGTTCGGTGGTGGCGGCCACCAGCTGGCCGCGGGCTACTCCGCCACGGGGCCGATCGACGACGTGGTGGCGCAGCTGCGACGGGCGCTTGGCTGAGCCCACCCCGCCCGCCGCCAGTACGCGCCGGATCGCCGCGTTGGCGCTGCCCGCGTTAGGCGTGTTGGCCGCGGAGCCGCTGTATCTGCTGTTCGACACCGCGGTGGTCGGGCGCCTCGGCGCCCTGTCACTGGCCGGCCTTGCCATCGGTGGGCTGATTGTCGGCGCGGTCGGTTCGGACCTCGTGTTCCTGTCCTACGGGACGACCGCCCGTGCCGCCCGCTATTTCGGGGCGGGGGACCGGGCATCCGCAGTGCGCGAGGGAGTGCAGGCCAGCTGGCTGGCCGTTGGTCTCGGCGTGGTGTTCGTCGTTGTCGTCCAGGCCGCCGCGGTGCCGCTGGTGTCCGCGATCGCGTCGAGCCGGGACATCGCCGATGCCGCGCTGTCGTGGTTGCGGATCGCGGTCATGGCAGCACCGGCGATGCTGATGTCGCTTGCCGGGAACGGCTGGATGCGCGGCGTGCAGGACACGACGCGGCCACTGCGTTACGTCGTCGTGGGGTTCGCGGTGTCCGCACTGCTGTGCCCGCTGCTGGTGTACGGCTGGGTCGGCCTACCCCGGATGGGATTGCCGGGTTCGGCTGTGGCCAACCTCGTCGGGCAGTGGATGGCGGGGTTGCTCTTCGGCAGGGCCCTGCTGGTGGAACGCGTGGCCCGAAGCCCGAACTTCTCGGTGCTGCGCGCGCAGCTGGTGCTGGGCCGCGATCTGTTCGTCCGGACCATGGCGTTCCAGGCTTGCTTCATCTCCGCGGCCGCGGTCGCGGCGCGGTTCGGGGCGGCGGCGGTGGCGGCGCACCAAATCGTGCTACAGCTGTGGAATTTCCTTGCCCTCGTTCTCGATTCGCTCGCCATCGCCGCGCAGTCGCTCGTGGGCGCCGCCCTCGGCGCCGGGCATGCCGCGCACGCGAAGTCGGTGGCATGGCGCGTGACGGCGTTCTCGGCGGTCGCGGCGACGCTGCTCGCGGCGGTGCTCGCCGTTGGCGCCTCGGTGCTGCCGCCGGTGTTCACCAACGACCGTTCCGTGCTCGACGCGATGGCCGTGCCCTGGTGGTTCCTGGTCGCACAGCTGCCGATCGCGGGGGTTGTGTTCGGCCTCGACGGTGTGCTGCTGGGCGCCGGTGACGCCAAGTTCATGCGCAACGCGACGGTGATCAGCGCGCTGGCCGGGTTTCTGCCGCTGGTGTGGCTGTCGCTGGTGTTCGGTTGGGGCCTGGCCGGCATCTGGTCGGGCCTGAGCACCTTCGTCGTGCTGCGACTGGTGTTCGTCGGCTGGCGCGCGTTCTCCGGCCGCTGGGCCGTGACGGGAATCGGCTAGCCGATGGCCGTGACAGGAATCGGCTAGCCGATCTGGCTGCGTCCCCGCTTCATCACGGCCTCGCGGTTGGCGGCGATGTCGGCGCTGCTCGCGCCCGTCCTCAGCCACTGCGCGGCCGACTGCGCCTCGATCGCGAACGCCTCGCGGGTGGCTGACTCGTCGATCCGGTGATAAGACGCCAGCAGGGCCCGCACCGCGCCCTGGTTGTTGCCGACGATCGACGTCGCGACCGCCCTGGCCGTGTCGAGCAGGTCGTCGTGCAGCACCACCTCGGTGACCAGGCCGACCCGCAGCGCGTCGTAGGCACCCAGGTAGTCGCCGGTCAGGCTCATCCGGTACGCCAGCCCGCGGCCCACAACCTGCGGCAGCCGCACCGACATGCCCCAGGTCGGCAGGATCCCGACGCGGGCATGGGTGTCGGCGAAGCGGGCCTGCTCGGAGGCGATCAGGATGTCGCAGGACAACGCGAGCTCCAGGCCGCCGGTGACCGCGACGCCGTTGATCGCGCCGATCACCGGCTTGGTCATCGACGGCCAGCGCGGCGACAGATCCGGGATCTCGCCCGACCCGTCGACGCCGCCGCCGAGTTCCTTGAGGTCCACGCCGGCGCAGAACGCCGGGTCGGCGCCGGTCAGGACCACCACGTCGACGTCGTCGTCGGACTCGGCCGCGGCCAGCGCGGAGAAAAGCTCGTCGCGCAATTGCGCCGACAGGGCATTGCGCACGCGCGGCCGGTTCAGGGTGAGGGTCCGGACGCGGTCGGCGCTTCCGGTGAGCAGAACGTCGTCGTCAGGCACGGGTCCCAGGTTAATCCCAGTTAATCCCAGCGGCGCATCGCTCCGCCCGCAAGCGCGAGGTACGCCCAGCTCCTATCGTCGAGGTATGTGCCGAAACATCACCGAACTGCGCGGGCTGCAGCCAGCCGCGACCGAGGAGGAGATCGAGGCCGCCGCACGGCAGTACGTGCGCAAGCTAAGCGGCATCACGCGGCCGACGCCGGCCAATGCCGACGTGTTCGAGACGGCGGTCGCCGAGGTCAGCGCAACGACGTCCCGGCTGCTCGCGCAGTTACCGCCGCGCAAGCAGCCGCCCAAGACCGTGCCGCCGCTGCGTCGACCGGAAGTGCGTGCGCGCCTGGCATGACGACTGTCGCGACCTACCCGGGTCTCAAGGAGTGGAGCGCGGCCGTGCATGCGCTTCTGGACGGCAGGCAGACGGTGCTGCTGCGCAAGGGCGGCATCCACGAGAAGCGGTTCGACGTGGCCTCATCACGGTTCCTGCTGTTCCCGACCGTCGCGCACAGCCACGCCGAGCGAGTGCGCGCCGAACACCAGGATCTGTTGCGGTCGTCCTCGGCCGACAGCACCGCCGACGCTGTTGTGCTGCGCGCCGGCGCGAAAGTCGTCGCGCTCGTCGAGGTGTCGCACCCCGATCGCCTTTCCGACATCGAGCCGCTGCACATCTGGACGGGGAAGTCCGTGCGTGCCGACAGAGTGGACTTCCGGCCGAAGCACAGGCTGCGCGTGCTCGTCGTACAGGCCTGCCCCCTCGTCGAGCCGATC
>NZ_DATFYW010000245.1:0-50289 GCF_035314905.1 Mycobacterium sp. | reverse complement strand
CCCGCCAGCGACGCCAGCACCAGCGCAAGCACGAGCAGCGGCGCGTAGTAGGTGACCGACGTGGTGGCCGGCTCGCCGTCCGCGATCGGGGCCACCTCGACCGTGGACAAGGATTGCCGCCAACTCACCACGCAGCCGACCGCAGCGAGGACGGCGAGCACCAGTTCGACGACAGCGCGGCGGCGGTCGGTCATCGCGCGGTGCCGGGGACTTGTCGGTTCTCCACCAGCTCGGTCAGCGCCGCCCGCAGCTCGCGATGCCGTCGTGCCCAGGCCTGTGCCGTGCGGTCGCCGGCGAGTTTCAGGCCGATGCCAACCCGTCCGCGCGGCACGCCGGTCAACTCGCCGAGCGCGCGGGCCGACTGCCACGCGGCCGGCTCCGCGCGCGGCGCGGGTTCCGGATACACGCTCTCGATCCTGTCGACGTCGAGGACCTCGGTGCCCTGTCGCAGCCGCTCGCGGGTCAGCTCGACCGATGTGTGAATTCGGGCGGCCTTGACCTGCAGCGCGATGAAGCCCGACACCAGGACCAGGAAGGCCAGCGGCACGATCCACGCTGCGCCGACGCCGGCGTGCAGTTCGATCCCGAGCATGATCGCCGCGGAGATCGGCCCCGCGAGCACCCAGTACCAGCTCGCGCCGGCCTCGAGGAAGAGCGGTTCGACGGCGGACTTGTCGACGTCGGCCTCCGGTCCGTCAGACATTGCCGCCCTCCGGCTGGTTCACTTCGTCGAACCACGCAGCCGCATTCGGACGCGTGATAAGTCCGACGGCGACGATCAGCGCGATCATCGCCGGCAACGCGTACAACGTGACGATCGCTGCGAACCAGCCGATGGCCAGCAGCACCACGCCGGCCAGCGATAGCGCCACCGCGGCGCGCCGGAATCGCTTGTCGCCGCGGCGGGTCCGGCTGGCAAGATACGCGATCGCCAGGCCGAGAAGAACGCCGACGACCCCCGCGCTCTTGTGCAGCAGCAACCACGAGCGGATCTGCTCGTCGGTCACGGTCTTCAGGGCGGCACTGCGCACGGTGCCGAACGACAGAAACTGGGGCAGGATGCCGCCCACGATGAGCAACACGGCGGCGGCCAGCCAGGACCAGAACGCCACGTCGACGATGCGTGGCCGCGGGGGTGCTGCTGTCATGATCGGACCAGCCTACTGACCGCTCACCGCGTGAAAAAAGCGTGGGCGTCCTTGCGGTGCAGCAGGAAGACCCCGCCTGCGATCAGCACCGAAGCGACGATGGCGGTGATCGCGTAGACGACGGCCGCCGCGGTGCCCCGCTGCACTGTGAACAAACTGGTGGTGACGTACACGATCGTCGCGATTCCCCCGCCGGTGAGTACCGTGCGGGCCCACCGGTAGCCCTGGCGCATCAACAGCAGGAAGGTTACGACCACCGCGCACAGCAGGACGAGGAACACCCCGGCGGCGGCGTAGAGGATGAAGGCGTGGGGCCGGTTGGCGGTCAGCACGGTGTCGGCGGCCTGGCCGATCACCAGCAGCGGCAGCGCCGCCAGCCACAGGCCGTACCCGGTATCGACGTCCAGCGGTCGGGCCGGCGGCTGTTGTGGTGATTCCATCGACTCAGCCGAGCCAGCCCGCAACGTCGGCCGCCCAGTAGGTCAGCACGATGTCTGCGCCTGCCCGGTGAATGCTGGTCAGGGTCTCCAGCGCTGCCGCCCGGCCGTCGATCCAACCGTTGGCCGCCGCGGCGCTGATCATCGCGTACTCTCCCGACACCTGGTAGGCGGCAACCGGCACCGGCGATATCTCGGCGGCGGCACGCACGACGTCAAGGTAGCCCATCGCCGGTTTCACCATGATGATGTCGGCGCCCTCGTCGATGTCCAAGGTGATCTCGCGGATCGCTTCGCGGGCGTTGCCGGGTTCCTGCTGATAGGTGCGCCGGTCGCCGGTCAGGCTGGACGCGACGGCTTCCCGGAACGGCCCGTAGAACGACGACGCGAACTTCGCGGCATATGCCAGGATCGCTACGTCGATGTGGCCCGCGGCATCCAGCGCATCGCGGATCGCCGCCACCTGACCGTCCATCATTCCGCTCGGGGACACCACGTGAGCGCCCGAATCCGCCTGCGCCACGGCCATTTCCACGTAGCGCTTCAGCGTGACGTCGTTGTCGACCCGGCCCGCGCCGTCCACTACGCCGCAGTGGCCGTGGTCGGTGAATTCGTCAAGGCAGGTGTCGGCCATCAGCACGGTCGCGCAGCCGAGGTCCTTGGACAGGTCGCGCAGCGCGACGTTGAGGATGCCGTCGGCCGACACCGCGCCTGAGCCGGTCGCGTCCTTGTCGTCGGGCCGCGGCACGCCGAATAGCATGATGCCCCCGACCCCGGCGGCGACCGCGTCGGCTGCGCTCTGCCGCAACGTGTCTCGCGTGTGTTGCACAACACCCGGCATTGACGAGATCGGCCGCGGCTCGTCGATGCCGTCGGCCACGAACATCGGCAGCACCAAGTGCTTTGGTTGCACCGAGGTCTCGCCGACGAGCCGTCGCATGGCCGGTGTCGAACGCAGCCGGCGCGGGCGTTGTCGGGGGTAGCCCACCTCCGCCCCCTACCGCCTGCGGGTCTTCTTACGCGGCGGGGGCAGCGCGCCGTCGGCGCGCAGTCGGGCGGCGTGCTCGGCCAGCGCGTCGACCAGCGGTCCGATCGCCGCGGTCTCGGGCTGCACGTCAACACGGAGCCCGAATTCGGCGGCGGTCTCGGCGGTCTTGGGCCCGATGCACGCCACGATCGTGCGGGTGTGCGGCTTGCCCGCGATGCCGACAAGGTTGCGCACCGTCGAGCTCGACGTGAAACACACCGCGTCGAAGCCGCCGGACTTGATCATCTCGCGCGTCTCCGCCGGCGGCGGCGCGGCGCGCACCGTGCGGTACGCGGTGACGTCCTCGATCTCCCACCCGCGTTCGCGCAGTCCTTCGGCCAGCGTCTCGGTGGCGATGTCCGCCCGGGGTAGCAACACCCTGTTGACCGGATCGAAAACGTCGTCGTACGGCGGGAACTCGTCCAGCAGGCCCAGCGACGACTGCTCGCCGGATGGCACGAGTTCGGGGTCGATCCCGAACGCGCGCACGCGGTCTGCGGTGGCCTGCCCGACGCAGGCGATCTTCACTCCCGAGAACGCCCGAGCATCGAGCCCGAACTCGTTGAACTTCTCCCAGACCGCACGTACCGCGTTGGTCGACGTGAACACCACCCACTGGTAGCGGCCGTCGACGAGGCCCTTCACGGCTCGCTCCATCTGCGCGGGGCTGCGCGGCGGCTCGACGGCGATCGTCGGCACCTCGATCGGCAGCGCGCCGTGCGAGATCAGCCGCTGGCTCATGTCGGCGGCCTGGTCCTTGGTGCGCGGCACCAGCACGGTCCAGCCGTACAGCGCGCGGCTCTCCCACCAGTTCAGCTTCGCCCGGTTGGCAACGGTGCGGCCGATCGTCACGATCAGCGGCCCGGTGAGCGGGCCTGCCGGATCCGTGCCGCCGATCACGGCCCGGTCCGTCAGCCCGGACAGCGTCGTCTCGACGGAACGCTGCTGGGTCGTCGTGCCGTGGGCCGTCACGACGCACGGAGTGGTTTCGACCAGCTCGAAGTCGATCAGCGCCTTGGCGGCTTCGGCCAGGTGCTCGGCGGTCGCGTGCAGGATCAGCGGCCCGGGCGCCGCGGCCAGCGCCGCCCAGTCGACATCGCCGCGCACATCTGCGACGGTGTGTGACGACCCCAGCGGCAACCCCGCATATGTGGGCACCGCGCTGCTGGCGGTCAGCCCCGGGACGATCTCGAACCGCAGCGCCGTCTTGGCGATCGCGTTCACCTCGGTGATCACCGGGTCGATCGACAGCGGGTCGCCGGCCACCAGCCGCACCACGTCAACGCCGGCGCGCGCCTCGCTTGCCAGCGTCTTGGCAACCTCGGCCGGATCGCCGAGCGCGGGGCGGACGTCGGGCACCGGCAGCTTCACCTCGACGGTGTCGTCCACGATCCCCGGGTCGGGTTCGGACAGCTTCGGCCGCTCCGGCAGCCCCGCGCCGACCAGGGCGAGCACCTCGGGCGGCACGTCGGGGTCGGTGAACACCACCTCCGCGCACGCGAGCACGTTTCGGGCTCGCACGGTCAGCAGACCCGGGTCGCCCGGACCCGAGCCGACGAACACGACGCGCCCCGGCCTCGCCTTCCGCCCTCGCGTCATCTGTCCACTCATCCTCTTGTCATCACGCGCTAGCGCACGTGTCCCATCAACTCGCGCGCGCCCAGCTCGAACAGCTCGGCGGCGACCGAGGAGCCGAGCTCCCCGGCCCGCTCGGGCGTTCCGACGCCGGACGCACGGATCACGTCGGATCCGTCCACCGTTGCCACGCAGCCGCGCAGCGACAGCTCTTCGAAGACGCGGCCGTCCTCGTCGATCGACTCGACCACCTCGGCGATCGCGCCGACCGGCGCGGAGCAGCCGGCCTCCAGTTCGGCGAGCAGGACCCGCTCAGCGGTGACCGCCAGGCGCGTGTCGGCGTCGTCGAGCTCCGCCAACAGCGCCGCGAGCCTGGTGTCGCCGCTGCGGCACTCGACCGCGAGCGCACCCTGAGCCGGCGCCGGCAACAGCTGCACCGGCTCGAGCGTCTCGGTGACAGCGTGTAGGCGTCCGATGCGGGCCAGGCCCGCCCGGGCGACCACGATGCCGTCGAGATCACCGTTGCTTACCCTGTTCAACCTGGTATCAAGGTTGCCTCTTAAGGGGCGGATTTCCAAACCGAGACCCAATGCTCTAAGCTGCGCGGCCCGTCGCGGGCTTGACGTGCCTATGACCGAGCCCGCGGGCAACTCGCCCAGGGTCAGCCCGTCGCGGGCCACGAGGGCGTCTCTGGGGTCTTCACGCGGCGGGACCGCGGCGATCACGAACCGCGGATCGTTGGCGGTCGGCAAGTCCTTGTAGGAGTGCACGGCCATGTCGACGCGCCCCTCGGCGATGGCCTCGCGCAGCGCGGCGGTGAAAACCCCGATCCCGATGTCGGCGATCGGTGCGTCGGAACGGTCCCCCTCGGTGCTGATGACCACCAGCTCCGCGGCGTGACCTCGAGCCGCCAGGGCATCCCTGACGGCACCGGCCTGCGTTGTGGCCAGCAGGCTGCCCCGGGTGCCGATCCGGATCACCGAGTCTTGCGAGCTGGCCAACCGTTACCCGGATATTTCTGCCGGGCCGTCGAATTCGCCTGGCTGCAAAGGCAGCTCGCCTGCGGCGACAGCGTCGACGGCCTGTTGGTCGAGTTCGAACAGTTCCCGCAGCGCCTCGGCGTAGCTGTTGCCGCCCGGCGCGCTGGCCAGCTGCTTGACCCGCACGGTCGGCGCGTGCAGCAGCTTGTCGACGACACGGCGCACGGTGTGGGCCACCTCGTCGCGCTGCCCGGCGTCAAGCCCCGGCAGCCGGTTGTCCAGCCGCAGCAACTCGGCCTCCACCACGTCGGCGGCGCGCTGGCGCAGCGCGGTGACCGTCGGCGTCACCTCGGCCATCCGCTGCCCGGCCAGGTACGCGGCGACCTCCTGGGCGACGATTCGCCGGGCCGCCTCGGCGTCGGACGCCGCCGCCCGCGCCGACGGCTCCCGCTGGATGCGGTCCATGTCGATGACGAACACGCCGGGCAAACCTGCGACGGCCGGATCGACGTCGCGTGGCATCCCGAGGTCGCAGATCACCAGCCGGCGTGGTTCTCCCCGGCGAGCGGAAGGTGCCCCCAGGCCCAGCGCCAAGCCGCGGTGCACGTCGGCCAGTGACACGACCGGGCGCACCGCGCCGGTGCAGCAGACGACCACGTCGGCCCCCGCCAGCAGCGTCGGAAGGCGGTCCAGGGCCGCCGGGTCAGCAGGCACTCCGAGGTCGCGGATCGCGTGGGCCAGCCGGCGCGCCCGCGGCAACGACCGGTTCGCGAGGTGGAGGCGCCCGATGCCTGCGCGAACGAGGTGTTTGGCCGACAGCGCGCCCATCGCGCCGGCCCCGACGACGACCGCCGTGCGCCCCGCCAGGGCTTCAAGCTCGGTCCCGGCCATCCCGAGTGCGACGGACACGACCGACGCGCCCGCCGCGTCGATATCGGTCTCGGTGTGTACCCGCTTACCCACGGACAACGCCCGCTGCGCCAGCTCGTGCAGCACGCGGCCGACGGTCCGGTTGGCCTCGGCGCCCGCATAGGCCCGGCGCACCTGGCCGAGCACCTGCTGCTCGCCGACGACCGCCGAATCCAGGCCGCTGGCCACCGCGAACAGGTGCTCGACGGCGGCTTCGGCGTAGCGCACGTAGGCGTGCTTGGTCAGGTCGTTCAGCGACATCCCGGATTGCTCGGCAAGCACCTGCCCGATCACCGACAGGCCGCCGTGGAACGCGTCGACGACCGCGTAGACCTCGACGCGGTTGCACGTTGACAGCACCATCGCCTCGGTCACGAGTGAGGACTGCAGCATCTTGTCCACGATCTTGGCCTGATCGGATTCGTCGGTGCTCAGCTGCTCCAGAACCGACACCGGAGCGCTGCGGTGTGACACCCCGAAAAGCAGCACGCTCACGGCTTAATCACCACGTCATAAACGGTAGTCGCTTGTTGGTTGGGCGACCAAATTCGTGATCCGGCTCATCCCCGTACACCGAGACTTAAACTGCTGCGGCGCCGCCCGGCGTGTCGCCGCACTTGGTTAAGTGTCGGCGCCGCCCACGCCGAGATCCGCCCGCAGCCGGGGTTCGTCGACCTCCCAGTAGCTGTGCTCGCGCCCGTCGAGCAGCACCACCGGCAGTAGGTCCCCGAATTCCGCGCGCAAGGTCGGCCGACCGGCCGCGGCCTCGGCATCGACGTCGGTGACCGACAACTCGAAGCCCAGTTCGCCGGCCAATCCGGCCAGGCGTTGCCGGGCCCGTTCGCACACCGAACAGCCGTCACGGGTCAGCAACACCACCTGCCGCAGGCTCACGCGGTCAGTATCCGCCAGTGGCTTAATGTTGAACGGTGACAGGGACGGATTCGCAGGATCTCGCGGGTGACGCGAGCGCGGAAGCGGCCGTTAGCCATTTGCGACCGGCACCGTCACCGCCGCCGCCGCCCGCGGACCTGACCGCGGCCGCCTTCTTCGACGTCGACAACACCCTGGTGCACGGGTCGTCGCTGGCGCATTTCGCCCGTGGCCTCGCCGCCCGCAAGTACTTCACCTACGGCGACCTCGTCCGGTTCGTGTATGCGCAGGCCAAGTTTCAGCTCACCGGCCGCGAGAACAGCGACGACGTGGCCGCGGGCCGACGCAAGGCGCTGGCGTTCATCGAGGGCCGCTCCACGGACGAGCTGGTCGCGCTCGGCGAGGAGATCTACGACGAGATCATCGCCGACAAGATCTGGCCCGGCACCCGCGCGCTGGCCCAGATGCACCTGGATGCCGGTCAGCAGGTGTGGCTGGTCACCGCCACCCCCTTCGAGCTGGCCGACACCATCGCGAGGCGGCTGGGGTTGACCGGGGCGCTGGGCACGGTCGCGGAGTCGGTGGACGGCGTTTTCACCGGCCGGCTGGTCGGCGACATCCTGCACGGCTCCGGTAAGGCCCATGCGGTGCGGTCGCTGGCCATTCGCGAGGGGCTGAACCTCAAGCGCTGCGCGGCATACTCCGACAGCATCAACGACGTGCCGATGCTGTCACTGGTCGGCACGGCGGTGGCGATCAACCCCGACGCCGCGCTGAGGGAGCTGGCCCGGGACCGGGGCTGGGAGATTCGCGACTTCCGGACCGCGCGCAAGGCGGCCCGCATCGGGGTGCCGTCGGCGCTGGCGCTGGGAGCCGCGGGGGGCGCGCTGGCCGCGATTGTGTCGCGCCGCCACGACGGTCGCTGACGGTCCGCTGATAAGCTCGCGCCGCTGAGCACGAACGACAGCTGGAGAGCACCCGCAGGCATGAGCTTCGCCGAAGAAATCATCGGAACTCACTACCGGTACCCCGACTACTTCGAGGTGAACCGCGAGAAGATCCGCGAGTTCGCCCGCGCGGTGAAGGATGACCACCCCGCCCACTTCAGTGAGGAAGCCGCCGCGGAGCTCGGGTATCCCGCGCTGGTGGCGTCGTTGACGTTTCTCACCGTGGCCGGACGCAGGGTCCAGCTGGAGCTCTTCAACCACTTCGATGTGCCCATCAACCTGGCGCGAGTCCTGCACCGGGACCAGAAGCTCATGTTCCACCGCCCGATCCTTGCCGGCGACAGGCTGTTCTTCGACTCCTACCTGGACTCGGTCATCGAGTCACACGGCACCGTGATCAGCGAGATCCGCGGCGAAGTCACCGACGCCGAGGGCAAGCCGGTGATCACCAGCATCGTGACGATGATCGGCGAGGCCGCACACGAGAGCGAAGCCGACGAGGTGGTGTCGACGATCGCCTCCGCCCGCGACGCCGCGCTCGCGGGCCAACAGCCGGCCGTGGGGGTACCTCCCGGTCGCGGGGGAGGCTCGCCCGCCGGCTAACCCAGGAAGGTGTTGCGCCGGCCGGTCAGCAGCCGGTACAGCGTCTGCTGGATGGTCTCGCGCACCTGGTCGGTGAGCTCGAAGGTGATCATCGGGTCTTCCGGCGCGGCATCGTCATAGTCCGCCGTCGAAATCGGCGTGCCGAACTCGATGTGCCATTTCGACGGCAGCGGGATCAGTCCGACCGGTCCGGCAAGCGGGAACAACGGCGTGATCGGGAAATACGGCAACCCCAGCAACCGGGCTACCAGCTTGAGGTCGCCGATCATCGGGTAGATCTCCTCGGAGCCGACGATCGAGCAGGGGATGATCGGCGCCTTGGCCCGCAGCGCCGACGACACGAAGCCGCCGCGGCCGAATCGCTGCAGCTTGTAGCGATCCTTGAAACGCTTGCCCAGCCCCTTGTAACCCTCCGGGAACACCGCTGTCAGCTCGCCGTGGGCCAGCAGCCGGTGCGCATCGTTCGTGCAGGCCATGGTGTGCCCGGCCTTGCGGGCGGCCTGGCCCAGGAACGGGCTGTCGAACACCATGTCGGCGGCCAGCAGGCGCAGCACCCGGTGGGCGGGGTGCTTGTCGTGTACCGCCACCGCCGCCATCAGGCCGTCGAACGGCAACACCCCCGCGTGGTTGGCCACCACCAGTGCCGCACCGCTGTCTGGCAAATTCTCGATGCCGGTGACCTCGACCCGGAACCATGCCTTGAAAAACGTTCTCAGCAAGGGCATCACGATCGTGTCGTTGAAGTGCGGATCGAAGCCGAACTCGTCGACG
The DNA here is from genome assembly GCF_035314905.1 of Mycobacterium sp. GTDB lineage: Bacteria > Actinomycetota > Actinomycetes > Mycobacteriales > Mycobacteriaceae > Mycobacterium. The sequence goes on along the minus strand of NZ_DATFYW010000245.1, from coordinate 41,019 downwards.
GTGTAATCACCTGTCATCCGGCGCCGGACGAACTGCGCGATCGAGGCGATGCGCTGTGCGATTTCGTTGGGCTCTTCGGGGGTTTGATCGCCGGCGGCCGCCCCGCCCCGGCGCGCGTCGATGTCCCGGACGACAGCCGCGAGCTGCTCCGCGGATGCCCGGCCGTCCGGATCGGACATCAGCGATGGATGTCGGCGCGAGGCCTCGGCGCGCTCGCCGGGCCGTCGCGGCACCGCCGCGCGACCTGAATTGCCGTGCAGCGGAATCACTTTGGCCTTGGGTTCGCCCGCCACCGCTATTCCTTCTCCCCGCCCGTCACAGTTCGCCTACCCGCCCCAGCGCTGAGCTGCGGCGACGGCACGACTCTCCAGTGAGCGTACCCATCGTGGATCGATGATCGGGGTCAAATTACGACCGCGAAGATAGTCATCGAAGGCTTCGAGAGTAGTCCACCTGGGGCTGAAGCCGAGTTCGACACGCATCCGCGTCGTGTCCATGACTCTGCCATAGCTCAGGTAGTTCAGCTGCTCTCGAGTGACCTCAGTGTAGCGGGTCGCCCTGCGCAGCGAATCAATTGCCCAGACACCGAACCCCGGCACGGGCAGCGGAATCCGCCCGGACCGGCGGATGGCCTGCGACATCATGATGATCCCGTCGGCCGCGATGTTGAATGTGCCCGCCTTGCCCGCCATCGTGCCGCGCTCGAGCGCGCCGAGCGCGTCCTGCTCGTGCAGCAATTGCAGCCGTGCGTCGTGGCCGAGCACCGTCGGCACGATCGGGCCGGCGAGGTACCGCGACAGCGCGGTGTCCATCGCGGGGCCGATCATGTTCGCCAGCCGCAGGATCGTGACCGCGATGTCCGGACGGCGGCGGCCCAGGCCACGCGCATAGCCCTCGATGTCGAGGCTGTCCTGCGCGAAGCCGGGGCCGAGCGGCCTGCGGCTGCTGCCGTCCTCGGTGAAGACCACCGGATCGTGGGCGCTGGAGCCGTACACCTCCGACGTGGACTTCAGGATCACGCGCCGCACCGCGGGGGCCTTCTGGCAGGCCGCGAACAGTTGCATCGCGCCCATCACGTTGAGTTCCTTCAACGCGGCCCGGCCGCCCGCGCGAGGAGCGTACGACGCCGATGCCGCATGCACGACGGTGTCGACCTCGCCATTGCGAATCACCTTGGCGATGAACGGGTTTCGGATATCTGCTCGCACGAACTCGGCGCGGCCCATCCGCCGCAGCAGATCCTTGCTGGGCGCTACGGCGTCCACCGCGATCACCCGGTTGATCAACGGGTTCTGTGCCAGCCTCGCGGTCAGGTAACCGCCGAGAAACCGGCAGGCACCGGTGACCAGCACGACCTTCGGGTAATGCGGGGTGCCGTCGTCCCGCGGGGTCGCAGAATCCACCCCGACAGCCTAGCGAGCGATGCGTCGCCGGGCATTTCGGCGGAGCACGCTACGGCCGGATGCGCCCGGGCGGCTACTTGCCCAGTTTCCGGCGCTGCACCCGAGTGCGACGAAGCAGTTTGCGGTGCTTCTTTTTCGACATGCGTTTGCGCCGCTTTTTGATCACCGAACCCATAGAGAACCCGAGCCTCCGCTACCTACGTCGTGTCTGTGCCTGGCCCTGCGTTGCGAAGCCAAGCGATCCCGGCCACCTTACCTGGGCGCGGCAGGTGAGCGGGCTGGGGTGTCCCGCGACCGGCGGGCTCGAGGCCCTTAACCGAGACCCTTAACCGGCGTCGAAGAAGGACGTCTCCAGCAAGTCGTGCACGGCCTTGGCGTGCACGCGAAAGGATCGCCCCACCCGAACGGCGGGCAGCTCGCCGTTGTGAACGAGCCGGTAAACCGTCATCTTGCTGACCCGCATCAAGCTGGCCACCTCGGCGACTGTGAGAAATTGAGCTCTGGCGACCGGCTGACCGTCAGCAACGCCCGAATCGCGTGCCTTTCCGCTAGCCGAATCCCGCGCCGATGGCCCGTTCGAAGACGTCATCGCAACCCAATCCTTCAGGCACGGCCAGGGCCAGCGGCTTCCCCACCGCTGGCACGGAACACGTGCATACAACGAGGAGAATAGCGGGACTAGTGGGGTTATTGCGACGGGTGTTGGGTAATCCATCGAAAATTCATGAATTACTCTGATGTAATTCCTAACTGCTCAGAGCGGCTTTTTGCGGCCTGAACAGCCGCGGCGAACGTGGCCCGCAGCCCGCCCCGCTCCAGTTCGCCGAGGCCCGCGGCCGTTGTACCGCCCGGCGAGGTGATCGTGGCCCGAAGTTGCGCGGGGGTGGTGTCGGGGGCGGCGCCCGTAGACGCTTCCTGTTCCGGCGTGCCGGCGCCCCCCATCCGGTCCAGCAACATCGCGGCCGAACCCGCCATCGTCTGCACCACCAGGTCGGTGGCTACCGATCGGCTCAGCCCCACCGCGACCCCGGCGTCGACGAGCGCCTCGACCACCAGGAAGAAATAGCCCGGCCCGGAGCCCGACACCGCGGTGACCGCGTCCAGCTGCGGCTCGGGCACGGTCAGCACGCCGCCGACCGAATCGAAGAGCGCCGCGACCTCTTTGAGCTGCTTCGCACTGGCGAAGCGGCCCTTGGCGATCGCGCTGACCCCGGCACCGACCACCATCGGCGCGTTCGGCATCACCCGGATCACCGGCGTTCCGGCGGGCAGCTTCGCCTCGTAGTACCCGGTGGTGACGCCGGCGGCGACGCTGACCACCACCTGCTCCGGGGCGTCAGCCGCCGCGCGGGTGACGGCCTCGGTGATCGCCCCGGTCACCGCATCCACATCGGCCGGCTTGACGGCGACGATCACGAAGCTCGCGTTCGCGACCGCGTCCGCGACGCCGGTCACCGGCACTGAGTACTTCTCGGACAGGTGGCGAGCTCGCGCCTCGACGTGTTCGGCGATGGCGATGTCCTCGGCTTGGCGGCCCGAACGCAGCAGCCCCGACAGCAGCGCTTCACCGATGTTGCCGCCACCGATAATCGCGATTCTGGACACCGCGAAAGCATGCCAGATGCCGATGGCGTTCAGTGCGACGGCACGAGCGCGAGCTGGCGTGTCTGTACGACGACGCGGCCGTCTGAGTCCACGACGATGTGATCCTCGTCGAACCAGTCCCGGCCGATCTGGGTGGTGGTACACAGCACCCGCAGCCAGCCGTCGGCCGGCACACCGCGCAGGTACGCGGTCAACTGCACCGTCGGCGCCCAGCCGCGGCGGCCCACCGCGAACGCGACCGGTACCGAGATGTCGCCGCACATCAGCGCGAACAGGATGTCGGGAGCCGCGCCGCGCGGTCTCACCCACATCTGGATCAGCGGCGGTCGGCCGTCGGGCGGCATCCCTTCCATGGGTACTGTCGACATCAGCGGGCGCACCTCGCATCCGGCAGCCAGATTCACCAGCCCGGCCATCGGGTGTCCCGGCCCGATCGGCTGGGCGTCCGGTGGCGGTTCGGGATCCATCAACGGCACCACGGGATTGGCCGACAGCAACGGCGCCGCCCGGTGCTCGGGCTCACCGAGCGTGATGACGGCGTGCACGCACGCTCGCCGGTGCTGATCGCCCTGGTCGCCCTGACTCAGCTCCACCTCGACGACGCTGACCGTGCGGCCCCGCTTGCGCACGAACGTCTGCAGTCGCATCGGCCCCGGGTCGGGGGCCGACAGGTAGCTGGCCGACACCGCCACAGGCTGCACCGTGCCGCCGTGGGCAGCCCGCGCTGCGCCCGCGCACAACGCGAGCATCGCGCCGCCGTGCACCTTCGGCCCGATCGTCCAGTGCTCGTTCAGCTCGCCCTGAAAACGGCCGTCATCCACCTGCCGTAACGCCATCGCGTCGGAGAACAGGGTGGATCCGGTCATGGGCATCCTTTGGTGCAGGTGCTCAGCGGAGCAGGTGGGTGCGGGCGAAGTCCAGCGACTCCGTGAGCAGGGCTTCGCGCTGGTCCTCGGTACGCACCCCGGATGTGGTCACCTCCAGGATCACATGCCCTGAGAAGTCGCTGTTGGCCAGCGTCTGGCACACCTCCACCGTGGGCTGGGCCCCGCGGCCGGGAACCAGGTGCTCGTCGACGGATGCGCCGGAGCCGTCGGTCAGGTGCAGATGAGACAGCCCGGACCCCATCCGGGCGGCCATGTCGAGCGCGTCGGTGCCGGCGGTGGCGGTGTGCGACAGGTCCAGCGTGTAGTGGGCGTGGTTGCCGTCGAGAGGGTCGTATGAGGGTGCGAACGCCGATATGGCCGGGCCCGGCTTGCCGCCGCGCCTGCGCATGCGCTCGATCGAGGCCTGTGTGCCGCCGAAGAACCGGTCGGCGCGGAACGGGAACATGTTTTCCACGGCGACCACTACGTCGCTGCTCTGCTCGAGCCGCGCGACCTGCTCGGTGAATCCCTCCGCGTAACGCCGCTGCCAGCGGAACGGCGGATGGATCACGACGGTCTGCGCCCCGAGCGCTTGTGCGGCGCGCACGCTGCGGTCGAGCTTCGGAATCGGGTTGGATCCCCACACCCGCTGCGAGATCAGCAGGCACGGCGCGTGCACCGCCAGCACCGGCATCCCGTACCGCCGGGACAGCTTGGCGACCGCGTCGACGTCCTGGCTGATCGACTCGGCCCACACCATCAGTTCGACACCGTCGTAGCCGAGCCGAGCGGCGTATTCGAACGCGGCCTCGGTCCTCAACGGGTACACCGAGGCCGTCGACAGACCGACCTTGATTGCGGGGCGCACAGTGTGTTCCCGGGGCCCCTAGCCAGATTGCAGCAGCGCCAACGGCCCCAGGGTGACCAGAGCACCCACCGCGACGGCGATCAGCGTGCTGGCGATGTCCTCGGTCTTGCGCACCACCCGCACGGCCACCACCAGGCCGAGGATCACCAGCACCGACAGGACCAGTGCGACGATGTTGTTCCACTTCCACAGTTGGTCGAACGCGATGAACAGCCCGGCGCCGAAGGCGACCGCGACGACCGACTGCAACACGATCAGGCCGGCGCGCAGCGCCTTCTGCATCGTGGTGGGCAACTCGTGTTCTGCGAGTTCCTCGGTCGTCGTGGTCTCTGGCGGCGCGTCGGGCAGCAACGCCGCAGGCGATCGGGTGCCGCCGTCGCGGGCCTCCTCGTCGGCCACCGGATCGGGCTCTTCGTGCCGGCGCTCATCGCGGGTCGGGCCGCCGAACAGCGGTGCGCGGATGCTCCGCAGGTATCCCGGCAGGTCGTCGTCTTCCTCGTCGGCGGGCGGCTCCTCGAGCAACACGTCCTCGTCGTGTCCGTCCTCGACGACGGGATCCGGCCGCATCTGCTCGGCAACCGACGAGCCGCCGTGGTAGTCGGCGTGCTCGTCGATCTCGGGCTCGTAGTCGTGCTCGTACTCGTCCACCGCAGCCGGCTCGGCTGTGCCGTTCGATGGCACCGCGTCCACCGGCTGGGGAACCGTGTCGTGGTGCTCATCTTCCTGGACCGCCGGGATCTCACCGGTCAGTTCGGCGACGGTCACCGCGTCGCTGTTGCCGCGTCGGCGACGGCGCCGGCCACCAACCGGCGGCGCGCCGATCGTGCCGTTGCGGGCAAGCAGCTCAGCTACGGAGATCGGCCGGGTCTCGCGATCTGGCCCGGTCATCCGGCATCCCGCACGGTGGTCTCCACTAAGGCAGTTCCGTCAGCTTCGCTGTCGAGTTTCCGCAGAATGAGGCCCTCACGCAACGCCCACGGGCAGATGTCCAGGGTTTCGATAGACAGCGCTCTCATGGTCGCCTCCGCTACCAAGGCGCCGGCCACAAGCTGTGGCGAGCGCTCGGTACTCACTCCTTCCAACTCGGCGCGGTCGGCCACGGTCATTCTCGATATGAACGCGATCAGCTGCCGTATTCCGCTAGCAGTCAGTGTCCTCTTCACTCGCGGCCCGGCGCCGGAAGGCGCCGCGCCGGTGAGTCGGGCCAGCGACCGGACCGTCTTCGATGACGCTACCGCCAGATCCGGGCTGCCCGCCTTCAGCAGGGTACGGCTGGCCTCGGCCAGCTCGCTATCCAGCCAGTCGCGAAGCATTGCGACCCGGCGCCGGCCGGGCGGATCGTCGGGCAGCCACTCGCGGGTCAGGCGGCCGGCACCAAGCGGGAGCGATATCGCCACATCCGGCTCCTCGTCGACCCCACTGGACAGTTCCAGCGAGCCCCCGCCGATGTCGATGTTGGTGATCCGCCCCGCGCTCCACCCATACCAGCGGCGCACCGCCAAAAACGTCAACCGGGCCTCGTTCACCCCGCTGAGCACCTGCAGCTCGACCCCGGTTTCGGCCAGCACCCGGGCCAGCACGTCCTCGGAGTTCTTCGCATCACGGACGGCCGAGGTGGCGAAGGCCATCAGCTCGGTGCAGCCGGAGCTGGCCGCGATCTTCGCGAACTCGTCGATGGTGGCGATCAGCTTGTCGGCGCCGCGGCGGGTGAGTTTGCCGGAGCTGTCGATCGACTCCGCCAGGCGCAGCGAGGCCTTGGTGGAGCTCATCGGCGTCGGATGGCCGCCGCGGCGTGCGTCCACCACCAGCAGGTGAACGGTGTTGCTGCCCACGTCGAGAACGCCCAGTCGCACGGTTTCCAACCTACTGGGTCTACCGTTGAATACTGTGGCTGATTCGCACCCTGGCGAGGTCGAATTGGACTTCGCCCGCGAATGGATCGACTTTTACGACCCCGACAATCCCGAACACCTGATCGCCGCCGATCTGACCTGGCTGCTGTCGAGTTGGACCTGTGTGTTCGGCACCCCGGCCTGCCGTGGCACGGTCGCGGGCCGGCCCCATGACGGCTGTTGCTCGCACGGGGCGTTCCTCTCCGACGACGACGACCGCGCCCAGCTCGACGACGCTGTGAAACAGCTCGCCGACGAGAACTGGCAGTTCCGGGAGAAGGGCCTCGGCCGCAAGGGCTATCTCGAGATGGACGAGTACGAGGGCAAGCCGCAGCTGCGGACTCGCAAGCACAAGGGAGCGTGCATCTTTTTGAACCGGCCCGGTTTTCCGGGCGGCATCGGCTGCGCGCTGCACCTCAGGGCGCTCGAGCTCGGCGTGCAACCGCTGACGATGAAACCGGAGGTCTGCTGGCAGCTGCCGATCCGGCGCAGCCAGGAGTGGGTGACCCGGCCCGACGGCTCGGAGATCCTGAAGACCACGCTGACCGAGTACGACCGCCGGGGCTGGGGCGAGGGCGGCGCCGACCTGCACTGGTACTGCACGGGCGACCCGTCGGTCCACATCGGTCGCAAGCAGGTGTGGGAGTCGATGGCCGCCGAGCTCACCGAGCTGATCGGCGAGAAGGCCTACGCCGAACTCGCGGCAGTCTGCAAGCGCCGCAACGGTTTAGGACTCGTTGCCGTGCACCCGGCCACTCGGGCGGCCGACCGGAACGTACCGTGACCGACAAGCTGTTCCTGTTCCGGCTGATCCCGCCGCGATCGGACTTCGCACAGACCCTCACGCTGGCCGAGCAGGACGCGATGGTCCGGCACGCGGAGTACTGGAAAAACCTGCTCGCCGCCGGCCGGGTGGTGGTCTTCGGCCCGGTCGCCGACCCCGAAGGGGTCTGGGGGCTTGGCGTGGTGCGGGCCGGCACCCAGGAAGACGTCGTCGCGCTCGGCGAGAAAGATCCGGCAATAGCCGCCGGGGTGGCCACGTTCGACGTGGCCGAGATCATGGGCGGCCTGACGGGCTAGCGCTAGCCCAGTCGTCGGCCCACGCCTGCAGTGGCTCCAGGGCGGCCATCAGCGAAACGCCGTGCCTCGTCAGGCGGTAGCCGCCGCCGGAATGCTCGACGATGTCGAGGGCCCTGAGTTCCTTGAGCCGGGTGTTGAGCGAACCGGGATTCATCTCGCAGGCCGCCTGCAGCGCGCGAAACGTCAGTTGCTCGCCGCGCAACTCCCACAGCACACGCAGCGCGCCGCGACGGCCAAGGGCATCGAGGGCCACCATGATCGGCCGCCCCGAGGTCGACCCCCGTACCGGCGCGCCGATCCGCGGAACAGTCATGCTTCACATTCTGGAGCAACGGGGCGTAAGCTGGCCGGCCATGGACCGCTATAAAAACAGTAGCGCGCGGATCGCGCCGGCTTCCGCGCCCCTCTCGCCGGACATGCAGCAAGCCATCGACAAGATCATGCGCGGCAACCCTCCGCTGCGGTTGTTCACCACGATGGCACGCGATCGCAGGCTGTTCTTCAAGTTCTTCGACTCCGGGCTGCTCGACCGCGGCCACCTGAGCATCCGCCAGCGCGAAATCGTCATCGACAGGGTGACCGCGTCGTGCGGCGCGGAGTACGAATGGGGCGTTCACGTCGCGACATTCGCCGACAAGGCAGGCCTGACCGACGAGCAGATCGTGTCGCTGACGACCGGCGGCCCCGACGATGCCTGCTGGGATGAGCACGACCGCGTCCTCATCCGGCTCTGCGACAGCCTGCACCGCGCCAGCGACGTCGACGACGAGCTGTGGGCCCGGCTGAGCGCCCGCTTCAGCGACGAGGCGATCCTCGAGCTGCTCATGCTCGCCGGCACGTATCGCACTGTGAGCTATCTGGTGAACTCATTGCGGCTGCCGCTTGAGCCCGGCGCGCGTCGCTTCCCGCGGGCGCCGTCGCCGGGGTCGTGGCCGGCCGGCGCTGCAACAGCACCGACACCGTGAGCACCGCGAGGCCGGCCGGGGCGGGCGCGAGAAGTCAGGCGCCCTGCCAAGCGTGACGACGATCGGCGGCAGGTTCAGCTGCTCGTCGGTGTGTAGGCCATTGCTGCTTGCTTCCTCCGATCTGATAACGAGGCGGGGGCACTGTCGGGTTCAGGTCGAACCCTCCGATCCGGACCGCAATTTTTCCTTTCCGTCATTTACTGGGCGTGCCGTGTGTGACGATGCTCACTCGTTGACCTGACTCAACCGACGCTGCAGACGCTGACCGAAATCGGCTATGACCACACGAGCTACGGCCGGCCCACTCCGTTCAAGCTGATTCCGATCGTGAACCCGATCACGCTCACAACCCAACTCGTCGCGGATGCCGGCGAGGGTGTCAACAATGCCCTGGGCAATCTCGGCAACACCACACCTGTTCCGCTGACGCCGGATCCGCCCAGCGACTCGCCTGACACCTCGGCGCTGACCACCGCGGCGGCAGCGGGGCCGACCCTGTCCACGCCGACAGTCAGCCTGCCGGGACCGAAGCGCAACGTTGTCCGCACGTCCGCCAACGCGACGTCGGCGTCCGGGCCGGCCACCACCGTGGCCGCGAACGGGACCGGGCCGCTGCGCACGATCGGGCAGGATTTGTCCCAGATCGCAAAGAAGGTCGGCGGTAACGGCGCCCAGACCGGCGCATCGTCGAAGGCCGGCGCGAAGTAGCGCTAACCCTCGAGCTTGTAGCCCAGCCCGCGCACCGTCACCAGGTGCGTTGGGTTGGCGGGGTCGGCCTCGATCTTGGAGCGAAGCCGCTTGACGTGCACATCGAGCGTTTTCGTGTCACCGACATAGTCGGCCCCCCACACCCGGTCGATGAGCTGGCCACGGGTGAGCACCCGCCCGCTGTTGCGCATCAGGTACTCGAGTAGGTCGAATTCCTTGAGAGGTAACGTGATCGGCTCGCCGTTGACGGACACGACGTGGCGCTCGACGTCCATCCGTACGGGGCCGACCTCGAGCACACCGTCGCCGACGCCGGAGTCGTCGGGGTCGGCGCCGCGGCGCAACACCGCCCGGATCCGAGCGATCAGCTCGCGCGCCGAATACGGCTTGGTGACGTAGTCGTCGGCGCCGAGCTCGAGCCCGACGACCTTGTCGATCTCGCTGTCCCGCGCGGTCACCATGATCACCGGCACGCTGGACCGCGATCGCAGTTGCTTGCACACGTCGGTGCCACTCATCCCGGGCAGCATCAGATCGAGCAGCACGATGTCTGCCCCGGCGCGGTCGAATTCGGCGAGCGCCGCCGGTCCGTCGGCGACGACCGTGGCCTCGAATCCCTCCTTGCGCAGCAGAAATGCCAGGGGATCGGCAAGGGACTCCTCGTCCTCAACGATCAGCACACTGGTCACGACGTCATACTTCCTCTCCCTGATATGCCGGGATCGACAACGTGAAAGTCGACCCGGTTCCCGGCTGGCTCCACAGCCGGATGGATCCGTTGTGGTTGGCGGCTACGTGCTTGACGATCGCCAGACCCAGGCCGGTGCCTCCGGTCGCACGCGAGCGAGCCTTGTCGACCCGGAAGAACCGCTCGAACACCCGCTCCTGATGCTCCCGTGCGATCCCGATGCCGCGGTCGGTCACGGCGATCTCGATGCTGCCGCCGCGCCGGCGCCTGCTGATCGACACCGGTGATCCCTGCGGCGAGTACGAGATCGCGTTGGAAACCAGGTTCGCCAGCGCCGTGACGAGCAGGCCCTGGTCGCCGAGCACCCGAAGCCCGCTGGGCCGGTCGGTGGTGATCGCGATGTCGGCGTTGTCCGCGGCGACCTTGGAACGCGAAAGCGCCTCTGCCACAACGGTATCCACGTCCACCACCTCGAGCTCGGGCAGCGGCTCGGCGCCCTGCAGCCTCGACAACTCGATCAGCTCGTTGACCATGTTCGCCAGCCGCTGGGACTCCACGTGCATCTTCTGCGCGAAGCGGCGCACGGTGTCCGGGTCGTCCGCCGACTCCAGCAGTGCCTCGGCCAGCACCCCCATTGCGCCGACCGGTGTCTTGAGTTCATGGCTGACATTGGCGACGAAGTCGCGGCGGGTGGCCTCCATGCGGGCCACCTCTGAGTCATCGGTGACGTAGATGACCGCAAACCGGCGGTCCTCCTCGGTGAGCAGGCGGACGTGCCCGCTCACCGACAACCCGGACCGCCCCGGTGTGGGCCGCAGCGGCGACAGGTCCACGTCGACGCCCTCGCCGGACAGCAGCGTGCGTTGCGCAGCGGCCCAGGCGCGTTCGTCGAGCAGCCTGTCACCCACCAGGCCCAACTCCTGCGCCCGGGCGTTCATGAACACCACGTCGCGATGGTTGTCCACCACCGCGACACCGGTCGGCGCCAGCGCGACGATGTGCTGCAGCATCTGCGACACGGTGAGCCCGGCCCGTTCGGCCGCGATCCGCCGCTTGCGCTCGGCGATGCGGGACATCAGCCCGGCGCCGATCGCGACGCCGAGCCCCAGGGCCGCCAGCGCCGCCACCGTGGTCAGCAGCGCCACCGACACCACAGTCACGGCCAAATCGTACGCAAGGGGTGAACGTCACCCCAGCAGCGTGCGGCCAATTTGGGACAAGTCACAGACACCCGCGCAGGAGTTCGGTTGGCGTTCACCGAGTGTTTGCCGACAACACGTTGTGAAGCCGCGGTGCGGGCCAACGCGCCTACTTGGCGCCCTGGCTCGCCACCGCGGCCGCCCCGGCGGCCGCCGCCTCCGGATCGAGGTACCTGCCACCGGGAACCAGCGGCCTGAGGTTGTCGTCGAGGTCGTAGCGCAGCGGGATGCCGGTCGGGATGTTCAGCCCGACGACGTCCTCGTCCGACATCTGATCGAGGTATTTGACCAACGCGCGCAACGAGTTGCCGTGCGCGGCGATCAGCACGGTCCTGCGCACCCTCAGATCCGGGACGATCACGTCCGTGTAGTAGGGCAGGAAGCGGGCCACCACGTCGGCCAGGCACTCCGTCAACGGGCCGCCGCCGATGTTCGCGTAGCGCGGATCGCGGTCTTGGCTGAACTTGCTGCCGGGCTCGATCGGCGGCGGTGGCGTGTCGTAGCTCCGCCGCCACGCCATGAACTGCTCCTCGCCGTACTTCTCCTTGATGTCGGACTTGTTCAGCCCCTGCAGCGCGCCGTAGTGCCGTTCGTTGAGCCGCCAGCTGCGCCGGACCGGAATCCAATGCCGGTCCGCGGTGTCCAATGCGAGGTTCGCGGTCGAGATGGCCCGGCGCAGAAGCGAGGTGTACACGATGTCGGGGAGCAGCCCGTGCTCGATCAGCAGCTCGCCGGCACGCACGGCTTCCGTGCGGCCCTTGTCGGTCAGGTCGACGTCCACCCAGCCGGTGAACAAGTTCAGTGCATTCCATTCGCTTTCGCCGTGGCGAAGCAGCACGAGCGCCGCGTCTCCCATGCGCAGCAGTCTCTCACGGCGCCGCCTTGTCGGCGTCCTCGTCGTCGATCAGGTGTGAGAAGGCCTGCAGGTTGTTCAGCGACTCGCCCCGCGACACCCGCCAGGCCCATTCCCTGCGGATCGACGTGCTGAACCCGAGTTCCAGCAGCGTGTTGAAGTCCTCGTCGACCGCCTGGAGTATCTGGCCCAGTACCCGGTCGAGTTCCTCGGCGGTGACCGCCTCCAGCGCTATCCGGCCGACGAGGTAGACGTCGCCGACGTTGTCCAGCGTGTAGGCCACGCCGTAGAGCCGGCGGTTGCGCTTGAGCAGAAACCGGTACACGCCCTCGTGGTTCTCGTCGGGCTTGCGGCACACGAACGCCTCCACGCGCACGGAGTGCTCGCCGATGGTCAGGATCGTGTTGGTCTTGAGCTTGCGCTCGCCGGGCAACTCGACCACGACACCCGGCAGGCCGCCGTGCGCACCGCGGTGCCAGGAGTACGGCAACTCGCGCTCGTCGAGCGTTTCCTCGATGATCCGCTGCACATGCGAGTTCACGCCCGCACCCCCAGCCGCCTGGTCCACCGCCGGCCGTTGCGTCGCGACGCCGGGGCCCGGGCCGGGCCGCGCTGATGCGTGACGGCGTACTCGTCGCTCGCACGGCCGTAGGCGGCCAGCAGCCCGTCGACCGTGCGCGACCAGGAGAAGTTCGCAGCGTGTGACACCGCCGCGTGGCTCGCCACCTCCGCACGCCGGTCCAGCTGGGCGCCGATCGCGTCGGCCCACTCGTCGACGCCGTGACCGCCCACCAACGCGCCGCTGACCCCGTCGCGCACGGCGACCGGCAGCCCACCGACCGCCGCGGCGACGACCGGCGTGCCGCATGCCTGCGCCTCGATGGCCACCAGGCCGAACGATTCCGAGTAGCTCGGGACGGCGACCAGATCGGCGGCGCGGTACACCGTCACCAGGTCGCCGCGTGATTGCGGGGGCAGGAACGTCACCCGGTCGGTGATACCCAATTCGGCCGCGAGCCGAACGAGAGTGTCAGGTGCTTGCAGCCCCGAGCCGGATGGGCCCCCCGCGATCAACACACGGAGCCGGCCGGACCGCCCGGTCAGCCGCGCCGCGGCGCGCAGCAGGATGTCGGGTGCTTTCAGCGGCTGGATCCGCCCGACAAACGCGACGATGCGCTCGTCCGCGGCCAGGCCGAGGGCGGCTCGCGCGGCGCCGCGGTCGCCCGGGGTGAACACTTCCAGGTCCACCCCGGGGTGAACCACGTCGATGCGCGACGGGTCGGCGCGGTGCAGCGAAACCAGTTGGTGCGCTTCATCTTCGGTGTTGGCGATGAGCCGGTCGGCCTCGTCGACCACCTGCTGCTCACCCACGGCGCGCAGCGGCGGCTCGGGGGTGTCGCCGTCGGCCAAGGCGGCGTTCTTCACCGCGGCGAGCGTGTGCGCGGTGTGCACCAGAGGCACCGCCCAGCGGTCACGCGCCAGCCAGCCGACCTGGCCCGACAGCCAGTAGTGGGAGTGCACGATGTCGTAATAGCCCGGCTCGTGGTTGGCCTCGGCACGCAGCACGCCTGCGGTGAACGCGCACAGCTGCGTGGGCAGGTCGTATTTGTCGAGGCCCTCGAACGGCCCGGCCACCACGTTGCGCACCAGCACGCCGGGCGCGACGTGCACCGTCGGCGGGTCGGCCGACGAGGTCGCCCGGGTGAAGATCTCCACCGCCACCCCGCGGCGGGCCATTTCCAGCGCGGTCTGCAGGATGTAGACATTCATCCCGCCGGCGTCGCCGGTCCCCGGCTGGGCTAGCGGCGAGGTGTGGACCGACAACACCGCCACACGAGCCGGAGCCGCAAACCCGGCGGCATCAAACCCGGCGGCATCAAACCCGTCGAATGGCCCCACACTGCCATGTCTACAGGACGCCGACCTCCGGGCGGCGCGCCAGGGCACGTCGCATCGCGCCGATCGGGTCCGCGTACAGCGCGCCGAGCGACACCACCCCCGCACCGGCCTCCTGGACCCGGTTACCGAAAGCGGTGACGCGGATGTCGCGGGCAGGCAGCGTCGAGCGCTCGGTGTAGGCGGCCTCGACCAGGTTGATGCCTTCCGGATACTCGGTGAACGCCTGGCCGCCGACCACCAGGTCGTCGGGGTTGAGCATGTCGCGGAGCAACGCGACGGCCCCGCCGAGCACGCGCGCGCGTTCGGCGAGCAACTCTCGCGCGGGCCGGCTTCCGCCGCGCGCGGCCCTCAGCAGCGTCGCCATCGTCGCGTCGGCCACGATGCCCCGCCGGCGCGCCGCGGCGAGCACCGCCTCGTCGCTGACCGTCGACTCGAGTCGGCCGGAGCCGCCGAGCAGGTCCGACTGCACGGGCAGCGCGGCGATGGTGCCCGGTCCGCTGGCCGGGCTGTGCACCCGGCCGCCGATCACGAGGGCGTAGCCGACCGTCTCGCGGGCATAGACGTACAGGCTCGACGCCGCCGGGCCGGCGAATCGCCGCATGCCCAGCAGCAGCTCCGCTCCGGCCATCGCGTCGACGTGGGAGGCCACCGACACCGGCAGCGCCAACGTCTCCGCCAGAACCGGACCGACCGGAGCCGACGTCCACCCCAGGCGCGGGTGGTGGACCAGTCCGGTCGCGCCCTCGACGACGCCGCCGACGGCGACGCCCACCCAGAGTGCGCGCCGGCGGTGCCAGCGACTGAGATAGCGGCGTGCGCTGGCGGCCAGTGCGCCCAGCGCCTGCCCCTGTGGCCCCGTCGGCGTGGGTGTCTCGACGGCGTCGAGCGTGCGGCCGAGCAGGTCGGTGGCGACGATGCTGGTGGTTCGTGCGCCGATGTGCACGCCCACGGTGACGAACGGTTCATGGTTGAGCTCTACGGGCACGCGCGGCCGCCCGATCGCCCCGGACACCGCCAGGTCGGCCCGTTCCCGCAGCAGCCCCGCGTCCAGCAGCGCCGTCACCTGGCGGTTGACTGTCGCAGTCGACAGCGATGTGACGTGCGCGATCGCATCGCGCGCGATCGGCCCGCGCGTCCGCGCCGCGCCGAACACGAGCGCAGCGGCCGCGTCGGGCAGGCACAGGGCGGGCGCGACGATGTGGTTGCGGGTTACCAGCGGGTGGGACGACAGGGCTGTGGTTCGCACGGGGGGTGTCCTTCGAAGTCGGGTTGGCGGGACCGGGCCACGCCGGGGACGCTGATGTCAGGCGCGGCGAAGACCGGGGCGACAACACAATCCGGTGAAGGACACGAGGCAAACTTAGCATGGCTTCGCTCCGCACTATCGTGGGGACGATGACGACTCAACACGGCCGCCGCGTCGCGGTGGTCACCGGCGCCAGCTCCGGGATTGGAGCGGCGACCGCGAGAACCCTGGCGCGCCAGGGTTTTCACGTGGTCGCAGTGGCCCGTCGCGCCGAGCTGGTCCAGGCGTTTGCCGACGAAATCGGCGGTACCGCGGTTGTGGCGGACGTCACCGATGCGGACGCGATCGCCGATCTGGCCGATCGCGTGGACCGGGTGGACGTGCTGGTCAACAACGCCGGCGGCGCCAAAGGGCTCGAACCGGTCGCCGATGCCGACCTCGACCATTGGCGCTGGATGTGGGAGGCCAACGTGCTCGGCACGCTGCAGGTCACCCGCGCGCTGTTGCCGAAGCTGATCGAGTCCGGCGACGGGCTGATCGTCACGGTCACGTCGATCGCGGCCTTCGAGATCTACGACGGCGGCGCCGGCTACACCTCCGCCAAGCACGCTCAAGCCGCGCTGCACCGCACGCTGCGCGGCGAGCTGCTCGGAAAGCCGGTGCGGCTCACCGAGATTGCGCCCGGAATGGTCGAGACGGAGTTCTCGCTGGTGCGCTTCGGCGGCGACCGGCAGCGTGCCGACGCCGTCTACGAGGGCATGACGCCGCTGGTGGCGGAGGACATCGCCGAGGTCATCGGCTTCGTCGCGTCACGGCCGTCCCGCGTGGACCTGGACCTGATCGTGATCCGGCCGCGAGACCAGGCCAGCGCTACCCGCCGGGTCGGGGGATAGTGGTCGCAGTACCCGAGAGCGTGGGCGCATCGCTGGGCGTGGCCGGCGCTGACTTCGGAATCGACGTCGTCGCCGGCGGTGCGTTGGGCGGAGGTAGCGCCGACATCGACACCCAGGTGTCCCAGTCGACGGCCCAGTCCCAGATGTCGCCGTCGGCGGCTGACAGCTGGATCGACGTGCCGGTGACTTCCACCGGGTCGCCGTAGATCGCGCTGTTGTAGTACTCCTGTGCATTTTCCGGCGACAGGTTGATGCAGCCGTTGGTGACGTTGGTGTTGCCCTGCGCGCCCAGGCTGGCCGGGTTGGCGTGGATGAACTCGCCGTTGTTGGAGATCCGCACGGCCCAGCGTTCGTGCGCGTTGCTGTAGCCGGCAGCGGGGTTGGACATGTAGAAGTCGGAGTGCTTCTCGCTGACCACGTGTACGCCGCTGCGGGTGACGTTGCGCGGCAGGTCGGCCTCGCCGTAGCTGCAGGGGAAGTCCATGATGACGCCGTCGTCGGTGAGCACCTGGATGTGGTGCGTCGTCGCGTCCGCCTTCACGATCTGGCGCCTGCCGATGTCGATGCTCAGCGTCTCGTCCTGCGCACCGAACGCGCCGGCGCCGAACGCGACCCCGTACAGCTTCGCGTCGACGTTTACCTTGGTGCCGGGCTGGTAGTACTCCTTGGTCCGCCAGTGAATCCGCGAGCCTTCCGCCTCGTCGGGCAACCACGCCCAGCTGCCTTCGGTGGGCGGATCAGTGGTCACCGTCAGCGCCCGCTCGACGGCGGCTTTGTCGCTGATCGACGCGTCGAACTGCAAGATGATCGGGGCCGCGATGCCGACGGTCTGCCCGTCGGCGAGCTGGAACTGGCCGCTCACGGTGTTGGTGGGCTTGACCGTGGTGAGCTTGCCGGTGACGGGCACAGCCACCCCGTCGTGGCCGACCACCGAGCCGCCCCACGTGTAGGCGGCGCCGTACCCCAGCGGCTCGGTGACCGTGAACGCGGTGCGGTCCTGGTTGAGCACGCCGGAGACCGCCTTTCCGTCCGGATTGGTCAGCGTGACGCGCTGAAACCAGCCGTTGCGGACCTCCGCGCTGACAGGCGCGGTCGGGACCACGTCGGTGGCGCCGCTGTCGGGCCGAAACGTCACAGTGGGCTTTGGCGGCGGTCCCGCGGCCTCCCCTTGTTTGCCAGCACCCCCGAAACACGACACCAGAGCACCCGGCGCCACCACCCCGACCGCGAGCGCGGTCAGTGCGCGGCGCCGGCTCAGCCGCGGCACGGGATTGGCTGGTGTCACGTCGACCAAGGTTACGGGGACCGCCCCGGTGTCGCTAAATCGTCACTCCGACCAGCACCGGTTCGGGTGTGAGGGTGATCCCCAAGGCTCCGTGGACGCCGTCGCGCACCCTCCTCGCCACCGACGCCACGTCGGCTGCCGTCGCCGTCCCGCGGTTGGTCACGGCCAGCGCGTGCTTGGTGGACAACCGGGCCGGCGCTCCCTCACCGGGAAATCCCTTGCTGAAGCCGGCTTGCTCGACCAACCAGCCGGCCGCCAGCTTCACGCCGTCTGCGCCGGACCAGTGCGGCACGGGACCTGCGGCCTGTGCCTGCAGCGCGGCGAATTCCTCGACCGTGACGATCGGGTTGGTGAAGAACGAGCCGACGCTCCAGGTGTCGTGGTCGTCGTAGTCGAGCACCATGCCCTTACCCCGCCGCAGCGCCAGCACAGCCTCGCGGACCTCGCCGGGCGCCGCGCGCTCCCCCTCGCACGCACCGAGCGCGGTGACCAGCTCGCGGTAGCGCAGCGGCGCGCTGCGGCCGTCGGCGTACAGGCCGAACTCCACCTCGAGCACCACCGCGTCCGCGCAGTCCTTCAGCACGCTGCGCCGGTAGCCGAACCCGAGCTCGTCGGGGTCCGCCCAGCGCACCTGCCCGTCGCGCCGGTCTAAAAGCCGCACCCGTCGCAGCGTGTCGGCAACCTCCACTCCGTACGCGCCGACGTTCTGCACCGGCGTCGCGCCGGCGGAGCCGGGGATCCCGGACAGGCACTCCAGCCCGCCCAGGCCGTACCGCACCGCCGCGGAGACCACGTCGTCCCACACGGCGCCGGCCTCGGCGCGCAGCGTGGCGCCCTCGATGCGGATCCCCGCGTTGGCCAGCCGCACCACGGTCAGATCCCTCAGCTGTTCGGCGATCAACACGTTCGACCCTCCGGCCAGCACCAGCACGGGCCCCGGCGGGTCGTTGTCCAGCGCACGCAGTACCGCGATCACCTGATCCGTTGTGCCGCAAGTGATCAACCGACGTGCCACCGGGCCGATCCGCAGCGTGGTCAACGGTGCCAGGGGCACGTCCTCGGCCACCAGCGCCCCGGCGAATTGCTTCTGCCCGTCGGCCACGACCGCTAACGGTAGCCTGACCAGCTATGCCGCGTTCATTCGACTTGTCGGCCTCGTATCCCGTCGGTGTCGAACTGGTCCACGCCGCGTTCGGCGACGAGGAGTACTGGCTGGCGCGCCTGGCCGACTCGGGGGCGGACTCCGCCACCCTCGATTCGATGGTCGTCGAGGGCGATGGCAGGCTGATCGTCGCGACCACCCAGGCGTTGCGGCCCGACCGGCTGCCGGCCGTGGTCACCCAGTTCCACCCCGGCGATCTGGCGATCGTCCGCAGCGAGTCGTGGAGCGCGGTCGCGGACGGCAGGGCGCACGCCGAGGTGAGCGGCACGGTGCCCGGCGCGCCGGTGTCGGTCGTCGGCACGGCGAAGCTCGCGCCGGCGGAGACCGGTTCCCGGCTGACGTTCACCGCGACCGTCGAGGTCGGCATCCCGTTGGTGGGCGGCAAACTCGAGACCTTCATCGGCGGCAAGCTTGCCGAGCTGGTGACGGCAGAACAGCGCTTCACGACGCTGTGGATCGCGGAAAATGCCTGAGACACCCGACCGCGACGGCCTCTAGCCTTACCGGCATGCGGATTGCATTGGCGCAGATCTCCAGCGGCGCGGACCCGGCGGCCAACCTGGGGTTGGTCGACGACTACGCCACGCGTGCGGCCGGCGCCGGGGCGCGGCTCGTGGTGTTCCCGGAGGCGACGATGTGCCGCTTTGGCGTGCCGCTGAAGCCGGTCGCCGAGCCGCTTGACGGGCCGTGGGCGTCGCGGGTGCGCGAGATCGCCGCCAAGGCCGGCATCGCCGTGGTCGCGGGCATGTTCTGCCCGGGCCCCGACGGACGCGTGACCAACACCCTGATCGCGACCGGCCTGGGGATCGACACGCACTACGACAAGATCCACCTCTACGACGCGTTCGGCTTCACGGAGTCGCGCACGGTGGCGCCCGGACGCGAGCCGGTGCTCATCGAGGTCGACGGGGTGGGGGTCGGGTTGACGACCTGCTACGACATCCGCTTCCCGCCCCTGTACACCGAGCTTGCGCTGGCGGGTGCCCAATTGGTCACGGTGAGCGCGTCGTGGGGCTCGGGACCGGGCAAGCTCGACCAGTGGCGGCTGCTGTGCCGCGCCCGCGCGCTCGATTCGACCAGCTTTGTGGCCGCCGCGGGCCAGGCGTACCCCGGCGACGAGGTGGCCGCGGCCACGGCGCCGACGGGTGCCGGCGGCAGCCTGGTGGCATCTCCCTTCGGCGAGGTGGTGGCCGAGGCGGCCGACGGCCCGCGGCTCGTCGTCGTCGACATCGACCTGGCTCAGGTCGCTTCGGCCCGCGACACACTTGCGGTGTTGCGCAACCGCTCACGGATCGCTCAGGTCGATAGGGCAGAATCGCGCGGATGACGAACCCGCAGGGACCGCCGCACGGGGATCCGACGGTCTGGGCTCGGCCCCCCCGCTCGGCGCCTCCCCCGGAGCCTCCTACCCAGTACATCCCGCGTCCGGGCAGCCCGATGGACAGGCCGACGCAGCAGTTTCCGCGGGCCTCGACGGCGGCGGGGAAGGGCACGGGTGAACCGGTGACACCAAGACGCCGTCGGTTCCGTCTGGGCGACCCGTTGTCGATCGTGCTGATCCTCGTGATCGTGATCGCGTTGATCGCCGCGGGGCTGCTCGCCGGCGAGCTCTACGCCCGTCACCGCGCCGATGGCGTCGTGGCCGCGGCGGCCGAATGTGTGGTGCAGGACAAGGCCACCGTCTCGTTCGGCCCGGCCCCGTTTCTGCTGCAGCACATGGCGGGCCACTACGACAACATCTCGATCCAGACCGCAGGCAACCAGATTCGCGCCGCCAAGGGCATGAAGGCCGACGTGAACATCAACGATGTGCGGCTGCAGGGGAACGCGAACAGCAAGGGCACGATCGGCGCGCTCGGCGCGACGATCAGCTGGTCCTCGGACGGCATCAAGCAGACCGTTCAGAACGCGATCCCGCTGTTCGGCAGCTTCGTCAGCGGCGTCAAGACCAACCCGAGCGACGGCACGATCGAGTTGCAGGGCGGCCTGGGCAGCATCACCGCCAAGCCGCAGGTCGTCAACAACGGGGTTTCGCTACAGGTGGTCAGCCTGACCGGGTTGGGCGTCACGCTGCCGAGCGAGTCGGTGCAGCCCGCGTTGGACACGTTCACCAGCGAGCTGACCAACAACTACCCGCTGGGCATCCACGCCGACAGCGTGCAGGTGACGAATGACGGTGTGGTGGCGCACTTTTCGACGCAGAACGCGTCGATTCCGCAGGGCAGCCAGGATCCCTGTTTCGCCAACCTGTAGCCGACCTGCGCCGACCTGCAGCCGACCTAGAGCCAACCTATAACCCGTCGAGCACCGCTCGGGTGCCGGACAGCCCCAGCCGGGTCGCGCCGGCGCGCAGCATCGCGAGCGCGTCGGCCGCGGTGCGGATGCCGCCGCTGGCCTTCACGCCCAGCCGGCCCCCGACGGTGTCGGCCATCAGCCCTACGGCGGTCACCGATGCGCCGCCGCTGGGGTGAAAGCCGGTGGAGGTCTTGACGAAGTTCGCGCCGGCGTCTTCGGCGGCGCGGCACGCCGCGGCAAGGGTGGCGGCCCCGCCGCCGGGCAGGCTCAGAAGCGCCGCGGACTCGACGATCACCTTCAGCGTGGCCTGGGGGATCGCCGCGCGCACGCCGGCGATGTCGCCGCGCACGGCATCGAACTCGCCGGCCAGCGCCGACCCGACGTCGATGACCATGTCGATCTCGGCCGCGCCCGCGGCCACCGCGCGGGCGGCCTCCCCGGCCTTGATCGCGGTGAGATGCTTGCCGGACGGAAATCCCGCCACCGCGGCGATCACCGGCCCGCCGCTGCGCAGCGCCGTGACCGCGACGGGCACCATCGAGGGCGACACGCAGACCGCGAACGTGCCGAGCTCGACGGCCTCGGCCACCAACGCCGCGACATCGGCGGCCATGGCCTCGGGCTTGAGCAGGGTGTGGTCGACGAGCCTCGCGACGTCCCCCCGCGACGTCACGACGGTTCTTCGGGACCGCCGGGGTTGCAGCCGCTGGAGAACATCGTGGCGTCGTCGACCACCGGACGCCAGGGTTCGAGGTTCCAGCTGACCTTGCCGGGCTCTGCCGCCTCGGCGAGCACCCAGTGGCAGGCGAACTGGGCGCGCATGCCGGGGGTGTCGGCGTCCGGGGTGTCGGCCAGCACCTCGCGCCACGCCTCGTTAGGGCTGACGAACTCCGTCGACGCCACGCGGCCCGCCTGCGTGGGGTACACGTGCAGGCTCGAGAGGCCGCTCCCCGACGGCACCCACTGGGTGCGGTCGATGTACGGCGGCGGCGGCACCGGGGGTGCGGCGTGGGCGGGCGCGCCGGCTAGCAGCGCGACCGCGGCGGCCGCTGAAGCCAGCAGGGCGACCGCGGCCGCCGCCGAGGCCAGCAGGGCGGAGCGCATCGACTACCGCGATTTGCCTTGAATCTCGAGCAGTTTGGGCCGGACGTCGACGAGGTAGATCCCGGCCGCCACGGCAGCGATGGCGATACCGGTGACGCCAAGGACGAGCGCCAGCAGCACCCCGGCGCCGAGGATCAAAAGCCATACCGGCTTGGTCAGCTTTTCGGCGGCGGTGTAGGCGTCACCACGCTGCAGCGCGGCGTGGACGAATGCGTACACCGCCAGTATCAGGACCGCGATACGCAGAACGTTCAGGACGGTGTCCGCCAGGCCAGCCAGCATCATGCGGACTAGCCTATGCGGGCACCGCCCCGGTCGTCGACCTGACTACTTCTGTGTGACCTTCTTGGCAGGAGCCTTCTTGGCAGGAGCCTTCTTGGCCGGCGCGGCCTTCTTGGCCGGCGCGGCCGTCTTGGCCGGCGCCTTCTTGGCGGCGGACTCGGCCTTCCCCTCGCGCCCGATCAGCTTGGCGGCGCGCTCCCCGACCGCGCGGGTCTGGCTCGCGACGTTGCCCAGCGCCTCCTGGGTCAGTTCGACGGTGTCGCTGAGGGCCTGCTCGGCGCGGGCCCGGCTCTCCTCGAACCCGGGTTGGCTGCGCAGCCGCTCCAGCGCCGCCTCGCCACGCTCGACCAGGCTCTGGTACACCTCGGTGGCCTGCTCCCGGTAGCCCTCGGCGGCCTTGCGCAGCTCATCGCCGCTCAGCCGGCCGCGCAGCTCTTCGCCCCGCTTGGGCAGGTCCTCCTGCAGCTTGGTCAGCCGGTCACGGGTCTCCTGCGCCCGGCTGCTCGCATCGGTGCGGGCCTCCTCGGCGCGCTCGCGCAATGCGATGACGATCTCGTTGACCCGCTCGAGGGCAAAATCGGCGGCACCCACTGCGGCGAGCAGCGGAGCCTTCAGATCGTCAACGGTGGGGGTGTTTCGTTCGGCCATCATGATTCCTTTCAGTTCAGTGGCTCATCTAAGTTCAGTGGCTCATCTAATGGGTAGGTTTGCACAACACTGTCGCGCGGTCAGGCAGTTGTCGACTCCTCACGGGCAGCTTCGTTCTGTTGGCAAAACGAGGAGTAGATGTCGAGCATTACCTGCTTCTGCCGCTCGGTGATCGCCGTGTCGGTGATGATGGCGTCGCGCACCGCATTGGTCTCGGCGGGCTCGAGAATCCCGGCCCTGATGTAGAGCACCTCGGCGGACACCCGGAGCGCCTTGGCGATCTGGGCGAGCACGTCGGCAGAGGGTTTGCGCAATCCGCGTTCGATCTGGCTGAGATACGGATTGCTGACACCGGCCTTTTCGGCCAACTGCCGTACCGACACCTGCGCCGCCTCACGCTGCGCCCTGATGAAGCTGCCGATGTCCTGGGCGGCGTTCGTCACCACAGCGGCGATGTCTGCCTCTTGCGGGGGCATGATTTACCACCTTGACGCACGGGTGTCAGCACGGACAACCACCACACTAGGCGCCGGTGCTAACTTTTGCAAGCACTTAGTTAGCGTTCTCTTAGAAAAGTAGCTGTGCGACCGTGTAGATCACCAGCCCGGCGAGCGAGCCCACGACGGTGCCGTTGATGCGGATGAATTGGAGATCGCGCCCGACATGCAACTCGATGCGCCGGCTGGCCTCCTCGGCGTCCCAGCGCTCGATGGTGTCGGTGATTATCGTGGTGATCTCCACCCCGTATTCGCTGACCAGGTGCTGTGCGGCCCGCACGATCCAGTCGTCGACCTTGTCGCGCAGGTCGGCGTCGTCGCGCAGCGATTCGCCGATGCGCACCACCGAGTCGGCGATGCGGGTGCGCAGCGCGCTGGACGGGTCGTCGACCGATTCCAGGATCATCCGCTTCGCCGCCCGCCATGCGGTGCCCGCCGCGTTGGTCACCTCGTCGCGGGCCAGCAGCTGCTCCTTGACCGCCTCGGCCCGGGCGATCGTGGTCTCGTCGTGCTGCAGGTCGTCGGCGAAGTCGAAGAGGAACCTCGTGGCCGACCGTCGCACCTCGTGGTCGGGGTTGCGACGGACCTTGTCCGTGAACTCGATCAGCTCGCGGTGGATGCGATCCGCGACGAGTTCGTCTACGAACCGCGGCGACCAGCTCGGCGCGTCCCGGATCACCACGCGGTGGATCGTCTCGCCGGCATTCAGTGACCACTGGAACGCCCGGTCGCTCAGCAGCTGGATCAGCGCTTCCTGCCGGTTCTCCGCGAGCAGCGTGGCGAGCACCCGGCCCACCGGCGGACCCCATTTCGGCTCGGCGATGCGCCTGATGAGCATTCGGTCCAGGACGTGCTGCACGTCCTCGTCGCGAAGCATCTCCACCAGCACCCGCAGCACGGTCGCGGTCTCGCTCGCCACCCGGGTGGCGTGGCTGTGGTCCGAGAGCCATTTGCCCATCCGGCTGGCGACCTGCGCGTCGCGCAGCTTGTTCTCCACCACGTCGGGCGACATGAAGTTCTCCCGGACGAACGTGCCGAGGCCCTCGCCGAGCTGGTCCTTCTTGCGCTTGATGATCGCCGTGTGCGGGATCGGAATCCGCAGCGGATGCCTGAACAGCGCGGTGACCGCGAACCAGTCCGCCAGTGCGCCCACCATGCCGGCTTCGGCCGCCGCGCCGACGTAGCCGACCCAGGCGGGGGCCGCGTGTGCCTGAGCCCACC
Source organism: Mycobacterium sp. (assembly GCF_035314905.1). Classification (GTDB taxonomy): domain Bacteria; phylum Actinomycetota; class Actinomycetes; order Mycobacteriales; family Mycobacteriaceae; genus Mycobacterium. The sequence goes on along the minus strand of NZ_DATFYW010000245.1, from coordinate 16,360 downwards.
GGCAGACGAGGAAAAGCACGGTCGCCCCGATGAGGAAGCTCAGCGCCACCAGCTTCATCCGGCGCAGCGCGCGGCGGCGCTCGGCGTCGGCGCTCGCGTCGACCGCGAACATGTCGCGTTGCGGAATCGCTCGGTGGACCACCACACCATCATCCAGGAATTGCTGGTGAGGCGATGTGATCCGTCGGCCGGTTGAGCCGCGCCGTAGTATCGGGATGGACTAGTGAACGGACATCCGCGACGGTGGCAGATCAAATCCCGCAGGCAACGGTCAAAATCGACGGCCGTAAGCGGCGATGGCACCGACACAAGGTGGAGCGCCGCAACGAGTTGGTCGACGGCGCGCTCGAGGCCATCCGCCGGCGGGGGCGCTACGTCAGCATGGACGAGATCGCCGCTGAGATCGGTGTCTCGAAAACCGTTCTGTACCGCTACTTCGTCGACAAGAACGATCTGACGACTGCGGTCATGATGCGGTTCGCGCAGACCACGCTGATCCCGAACATGGCCGCGGCGCTGTCGTCCAACCTCGACGGTTTCGACCTCACCCGCGAGATCATCCGCGTGTACGTCGAAACCGTCGCGGCCGAACCCGAACCGTACCGCTTTGTGATGGCCAACAGCTCGGCCAGCAAGAGCAAGGTCATCGCCGACTCGGAGCGGATCATCGCCGGCATGCTTGCGGTGATGCTGCGCCGGCGCATGCAGGAGGCCGGCATGCACACCGGCGGCGTCGAGCCGTGGGCGTACATGATCGTCGGCGGCGTGCAGTTGGCCACCCACTCGTGGATGTCGTATCCGCGCATGAGCTCAGACGAGCTGATCGACTATCTGACGATGCTGTGCTGGAACGCGTTGTGCGGCATCGTCGAGGTCAACGGATCACTGGAGAAGTTCAACGCTCAGCCACATCCGACACCGATCCTGCCGTCCGCGCGACCCGGCTGACTGGTCTGCCGGTATGCCGGATCTGTGGAGGCACGACCCACGTAAGTTGCTCGCGTTCATCGCGGGCGACAACGTGGCGGACATCGACACCGCTGCGACGCCGGGCTTCACCGGGTCGAAGGATGACGTGCCCCGGCTGCAGGCCGAGCGCAACGAGCGCTACGCCGCGCTGCAGGAACTGCTGTACGCCAACGGCAAAGAAGGCGATCCCAGATCGGTGTTGCTGGTGTTGCAGGGGATGGACACCGCAGGCAAGGGCGGCATCGTCAAACACGTTGTCGGCGCTGGCAATCCGATGGGCATCTGCTACACGGCCTTCGGGGTTCCGACCGAGGAGGAGAGAAAGCACCACTACCTGTGGCGTGTGTGGCGCGCGTTGCCGCCGGCCGGGCACATCGGCGTGTTCGATCGCTCCCACTACGAGGACGTCTTGGTCGTCCGCGTCCATTCTCTCGTGCCGCCCGAGGTGTGGGGCGCGCGCTACGACGAGATCAACGCATTCGAGAGACAACTCGTCGACGGCGGGATGACCTTGGTCAAGGTCGCGTTGCTCCTCTCGCCCCGGGAGCAGAAGAGACGGCTCAAGGAGCGGCTGGAGCGGCCCGACAAGTACTGGAAGTACAACCCGAAAGACGTCGATGAGCGAAGGCTCTGGCCGAAGTACGTGAAGGCCTACCAGGCCATGCTGGATAACACCTCGACCCCGCACGCGCCGTGGTACGTCGTCCCGTGCGACCAGAAGTGGTACAGCAGGCTCGCCGTCACCGAGCTCCTGGTCGATGCCCTCGGAAGCCTCGGCTTGTCTTGGCCGCCGGCGAAATTCGACGTCGAGGCCGAGAAGAAGCGCCTGACCGACTCCTAGGCCGGCCGGGGTGGGCCTACTTGGTCGCGTAGGAGTAGAAGCCCTTGCCGGACTTCTTGCCGAGCATGCCCGCCTCGACCATCCGCTGCAGCAGCGGTGGCGCGCCGTAGTGCGGCTCCTTGAATTCCTCGAACATCTTGTCCGCGATCAGCTTCAGCGTGTCGAGCCCGACGAGGTCGGACAGCCGCAGCGGACCCATCGGATGCGATAGGCCGGCCACCACGGCCTTGTCGATGTCCTCGACGGTCGCGAAACCGGCTTCCACCATCCGGATCGCCGAGAGCAGATACGGCACCAGCAGCGCGTTGACCACGAAACCCGACCGATCGCTGCACCGCACCACCTGCTTGCCCAGCACCGAGCTCGCGAACTGCTCGGTCCGTGCCGCGGCGCGCTGCGCAGTGACCAGCGTGCTGACCAACTCGACCAACGGCAGCACCGGCACCGGGTTGAAGAAGTGCAGCCCCAGCACACGGCCCGGATTCTTTGTCGCCGCAGCCAGTTTCATGATCGGGATGCTTGAGGTGTTGGACGCCAGCACAGCATCGGGGTCGCCGATCGCCCGGTCCAGTTCGGCGAAGATCTGCGCCTTGACGGCCTCGTCCTCGATCACCGCCTCGATCACCAGCTGGCGGTCGGCCATGTCGGCGAGATCGGTGGTGAACCGCAGCCTCGCAACCGCCTGGTCTCGTTCCCGCTCCGTGATCTTGCCGGCGCTGACGCCGCGCTCCAGCGACTTCACTATGCGGGCCCGGCCCGCCGCGACCAGCGCGTCGGTGGTCTCGAACACGAGCACGTCCACGCCGGCCCGGGCCGACACTTCGGCGATGCCCGCGCCCATCTGCCCGGCGCCGATGACACCTACCCGTTCGATTACGTCGCTCACGGCATCTCCTCACACAGCATCAGGCCCCGCCCAACATCGCCGGGCGGGGCCTGTGCTGTCAACTCAGTGGAACTGACCAACTTCGGTCGAGCCGGTCAGCGCCGTGGTCGACGACCGCGGATCGACTGTGGTGGCGATCCGGTCGAAGTACCCCGCACCCACCTCGCGCTGGTGCTTGGTCGCGGTGTAACCGCGCTCCTCGGCGGCGAACTCGCGCTCCTGCAGCTCGACGTAGGCCGACATCTGGTTGCGGGCGTAGCCGTAGGCCAGGTCGAACATCGAGTAGTTCAGGGCGTGGAAGCCGGCCAGCGTGATGAACTGGAACTTGAATCCCATTGTCGCGAGCTCCTTCTGGAACTTGGCAATGGTCGCGTCGTCCAGGTGCTTCTTCCAATTGAACGACGGCGAGCAGTTGTAGGCCAGCATCTGGTCGGGGAACTCGGCCTTCACCGCCTCCGAGAACTGCTTGGCGACCTCGAGGTCCGGCGTGCCGGTCTCCATCCAGATCAGGTCGGCGTACGGCGCGTAGGCCTTGGCCCGCGCGATGCACGGCTCGATGCCGTTCTTGGTGCGGTAGAAACCTTCCGCAGTGCGCTCACCGCTGATGAACTGGCGGTCGCGCTCGTCGACATCGGAGGTGATCAGCGTCGCAGCCTCGGCATCGGTGCGGGCGATCACGACGGTCGGCACATCGGCGACGTCGGCCGCCAGCCGCGCGGAGGTGAGCGTGCGGATGTGCTGCTGGGTCGGGATGAGCACCTTGCCACCCAGGTGACCGCACTTCTTCTCCGAAGCCAGCTGATCTTCCCAGTGCGACCCCGCGACGCCTGCGGCGATCATGGCCTTCTGCAGCTCGTACACGTTGAGTGCGCCGCCGAACCCGGCCTCGCCGTCGGCAACGATCGGCACCAGCCAGTTGTCGACCGACCTGTCGCCCTCCACCTTGGCGATCTCGTCGGCGCGCAGCAGCGCATTGTTGATCCGGCGCACGACCGTCGGGACGGAGTTGGCCGGGTACAGGCTCTGGTCGGGATAGGTCTGGCCCGCAACGTTGGCGTCGCCGGCGACCTGCCAGCCGGACAGGTAGATCGCCTTCAGGCCCGCACGGACCTGCTGGACCGCCATGTTGCCGGTCAGCGCGCCCAGCGCGTTCACCCACTCCATGTCGTACAGCTGCTCCCACAGGATCTCCGCGCCGCGGCGAGCCAGCGTGTGCTCCTCGACGACGGTGCCCTGCAGCGCCACGACGTCCTGGGCGGTGTAGTTGCGGGTGACGTCCTTCCAGCGGGGATTGGTGTCCCAATCGTGTTGGATCTGCTCGGCTGTCTTCGGCTTCCCGACGGTGGGCATTGGGCTGCTCCTTTGTGTCTACGAACCTTGGTGTACAAACCTTTGTGTCTACAAACAGCCGGTGCGTTGCCGACCTCCCGGCTTGTTAACGCGTCAGCGGCCTCACTGATGTGCTAACTCAACGGTGCCACGGGCTATATGCGCAGGTCCAACCGTTTCACTTGCCAATTTCAGTAAGGGCATTGCCCGATTTTGCCAAGGTTGCGAAGGCAGCTATGTGCTTAACCGGTTCAGAGCCTACCGGCTCGTAACTTCATCTCCGCAGGTCAACGCGATGATCTGGGGGAAGCGGGATCAGGACAGGGCGAAGATCGACGCGATCGCCTTGACCTCGTCGCCCACCGCATATGTGAGGGTTGTAACACTCTTCTTGGCAAGCTCTTCGCCGAATTGGTCGGTCGAACCCGGCGGGTGGACGTGGGCGAGGATCTCGAGCTTGTCTCCCAGCGCGATCGGCGCCTCGTGTTCGAGCGTGACCCGTATCGGCCCCCGCAGCATGTCACCGGAGGCCGACAGGTAGTCCTCCACGACGCTCCAGTAGACAGCGTTGTTCATGTGGTCGAACAGGTCGATGTCGGTGAACCGGATCGGGTATTCGCGGATCTGGTCGGCGGTCTCGCGCGCGGCTGCCTTCAGGTAGGCCTTCCAGCGCAACCGGTCGACCTTCGTGGTGCGCTGCAGGCCCTCGAGAAAGTCGTCGGCGATGCGGGAGGGCATCTGCGTGTCCCGGTTGATTTTGATCCAGAACGCCTCGGATTCGATCAGCCCGCCGTTTCGGCCGTCGATGCGAACCCGCATTTCACACCACCGGTTCGACGTGCCCGAACACCACCGGCGCAGCCGCAGCATGTCCTGGAACTCGATGGGCCGGATCAGGTCGATCATCGTGCGCCGCACGATCCACAGCGGATGGGTCTCCTCGAAGCCGAGCTGCCGCAGCTGGTCCTGGCCGATGTCCTGGATGTGACGGGCCGCGGCGTCGAGGCGGAGCCTGCCGTCGCGGTCGATGTCGGCAACCCTCAACGGCCACTCCCGATCGAACACGTCGGGATGGCCGTCGAGTACCGGCATCATCACTTTGTCCAGGGCCATCGGTTTGTCTCCTGCGGTTCCTCTCCCCGAAGCGCGATCATGCCAAACCGCCTCGCTGACTGCCAGCGCCGTTGATTTGCCAATGCTGCGAAGGCCACCTTTGCACGGCGGGTACGCTGGTCGCCGTGCCGAAAACGTTCGTCGGGTCGCGGGTGCGTCAGCTGCGCAACGAGCGCGGGTTCAGCCAGGCTGCGCTCGCGCAGATGCTGGAGATCTCGCCGAGCTACCTCAATCAGATCGAGCATGATGTGCGGCCGCTGACCGTCGCGGTGCTGCTGCGGATCACCGAGGTGTTCGGCGTCGACGCAACGTTTTTCGCCTCGCAGGACGACACCCGCTTGGTCGCCGAGCTGCGCGAGGTGACGATGGACCGCGACCTGGACATCGATGCCGACCTGCCCGAGATCGCCGACATGGTGGCCGCGCATCCGACGCTGGCCCGGGCGATGGTGAACCTGCACCGCCGCTATCGGATCACGACCGCGCAGCTGGCCGCGGCCACCGAGGACCGGTTCAGCGACGGCAGCGGCAGCGGGTCGATCACGATGCCGCACGAAGAGGTGCGCGACTACTTCTATCAGCGACAGAACTACCTGCACGAGCTCGACACCGCTGCCGAGGACCTCACGATCCGTATGCGGATGCACCGCGGGGACCTGGCCGGCGAGCTCTCCGACCGGCTCACCGCGGTGCACGGAGTGCACATCCTCAAGCGGATCGACCTCGGCGACACCGTCCTGCACCACTACGACCCGGCCTCCAAGACGTTGGAGATGAGCGGTCACCTCTCCCCCGGTCAACAGGTTTTCAAGATGGCCGCCGAACTGGCGTATCTGGAGTTCGGCGATTTGATTGACATGATGGTCGACGAAGGCAAGTTCACCAGCGACGAGTCCCGCAGGCTCGCGAGGCTCGGCCTCGCCAACTACTTCGCCGCCGCGGCGGTGCTGCCGTATCGCCAATTCCACGACGTCACCGAGAGCTTCCGCTACGACATCGAGCGGTTGTCGGCGTTCTATTCGGTGAGCTACGAAACGATCTGTCACCGGCTCTCGACGCTGCAGAGGCCGTCGATGCGCGGGGTGCCGTTTTCCTTCGTGCGGGTCGACAAGGCAGGCAATATGTCGAAACGTCAGTCCGCCACCGGTTTTCACTTCTCCTCCAGCGGTGGCACGTGCCCGTTGTGGAACGTCTACGACACCTTCGCCAACCCGGGCAAGATTTTTGTGCAGGTCGCCCAGATGCCCGACGGGCGCAACTACATGTGGGTGGCCCGAACGGTCGAGCGGCGTGCGTCCCGGTATGGTCAGCCGGGAAAGACTTTCGCGATCGGGCTTGGGTGCGAACTTCGGCACGCGAACCGGCTTGTGTATTCGGAGGGACTGGACTTGTCGGGTGACAACGCCACCCCGATCGGGGTCGGCTGCCGGGTGTGCGAGCGGGACAGCTGCCCGCAGCGCGCATTCCCCGCGCTGGGCCGCGCGCTCGACCTCGACGAGCATCGCAGCACGGTGTCGCCGTACCTGGTGAAGCAAGCGTGACGGCGCCGGAACGCGTCCCGCCCGGCGGCTTTCGCGAGCTTGGCCCGCTGACCTGGGCATTCTCCAGGCTGGCGGCACGCACGATGAAGCTGCCGCAGGTGCACCTGTTCACGACGCTGGGCCAGCACCGGCGGCTCTTGTGGTCGTGGTTGCCGTTCGGGGCGGTGCTGCTGAGCTTCGGCAGGCTGCCACGGCGGGACGCCGAGCTGGTGATCCTGCGGGTCGGGCATCTGCGCGGCTGCGAGTACGAACTGCAGCAACATCGCCGAATCGCGAAACGGCGCGGGGTCGACGCCGAAACCCAGGCCAAGGTCTTCGAAGGTCCGGCGGCCGACGGTCTGGCCGATCGCGACCGCACGCTGCTTGGCGCGGTGGACGAACTCATCGACACGCGCACGCTCTCGCAGCAGACCTGGCAGTCGCTGTCCGCCTACCTCGACCGGCCGCAGCTGATCGAGTTCGTGACGCTGGTGGGCCAATACGACGCGCTGGCGGCGACGCTGAACACGCTGAAGGTCCCGCTCGACTATCCGGACTAGAGCGCGCGTCGGCTCCGATGGCACCCGTCAGCTACCCAGCAGGTCTTTCAGGTCGTCGGCGTGTTCCTCTTCCTGTTCGAGGATCTTCTCCATCAGCCGCTCGATGTCGATGGTGTTGCCTACGGTGACGGCACCCGCTTCCATGTGCTTGCGCGCCTCGTCCCGAATCCTGTCCAGATCCAGCGCGAATTGGTTTTTTGAGTTGGTTGTTTGCGTGGTCACCTCGGTCCTTCTTTCTGGCCTCCCGCGACGAAGATGCCGGCGGTGGGCCGATACCCCCGGCGCGCAGCGGATAAACAGCCGCTGCTCAGAGGTAGGCGACCGTGATCACGCAAAGCGACAGCACCACGGGAAGAATCGGGAGACCGAACAGAAATGCCGCCCACGGGTGCACCCGGCGGCGACGCAGCCGCCACCCGGCGAGCCAGGCCGCGACCCCGACCAGCACGCTGATGACCAGGATCACCACGGACCACGTGGCGGTGGTGGCAACGGTGACGCCGATCGAGACGCCCACCAGCCACAGGATGTAGCCGATCACCACCCCGCCGATGGCGCCGACGACTGTCTCGGTCTGCGACTGCGCCATGCGTCAGAAGTTGATCATGTGGCCCGCCAGGCCGTGGAAGCACTCCTGCAGCGCCTCCGACAGCGTCGGGTGCGTGTGCACGTTGCGGGTCAGCTCGTTGACGGTCAAATCCCACTTCTGGGCCAGCGTCAGCTCCGGCAGCAGTTCGGACACGTCCGGGCCGATCAGGTGCCCGCCCAGCAACTCGCCGAACTTGCCGTCGGCGACCAGCTTGACGAACCCCGCGGTCTCACCGAGCCCGTGCGCCTTGGCGTTCGCGGTGAACGGGAACTTGGCCACATTGACGTCGAAGCCCTCGTCTCGCGCCTGCTGCTCGGTGAGCCCGAAGCTGGCCACCTGCGGCTGGCAGAACGTCGCCCGCGGCATCATCCGGTAATCGCCTAGCTCCAAAGTCTCAGCGCCGGCGATGGTCTCGGCCGCGACGACGCCTTGGGCCTCCGCGACATGCGCCAGCTGCAGCAGTCCGGTGACGTCGCCGATCGCGTAGATGTGCGCCACATTGGTCCGCATCCGCCCGTCGATCCCGATGGCCTTGCGCTCGGTGAGGCTGACCCCGGCCGCCTCGAGCCCATAGCCCTCGACGTTGGGCAAAAAACCGATGGCCTGCAGCACTTTGTCGGCCGCCAGCTCCTCCGTCTGGCCGTCCTTGCTGACGCTCACCGTGACTCGTGAACCGTCGTCTTTGATGCCCTCGACCTTGCTGCCTGTCAGTATCTTGACGCCCAGTTTCTTGAACTGCTTTTCGATCTCCTTGGAAACCTCGGCATCCTCGTTGGGCAGCGCGCGCGGCAGGAACTCGACGATGGTGACCTCGACACCGTAGTTGTTCAGCACGTAGCCGAACTCCATGCCGATCGCTCCCGCGCCGGCGATGATGATCGAGCCGGGCAGTTCCCGCGACAGAATCTGCTCCTCGTAGGTGACGACGTTCTCGGAGAGCGACGTACCCGGCACGAGTTGGGTGTGGCTGCCGGTCGCGATGATGACGTTGTCGAATGTAACGGTGTCGGTGTTGCCGTCGTTAAGGTCGACCGACAGCGTGTTGGCGTCTTTGAACGTGCCGCGGCCGTGGATCTCGGCGATCTTGTTCTTCTTCATCAGGTAGTGCACGCCGGCGACGCGGCCCTCGGCGACCCTGCGGCTGCGGTCGAAGGCGACTCCGTAGTCGAAAGTCGCTTCGCCGTTGATGCCGAATGTGTTGGCCTCCTTGGTGAAGATGTGCACCAGCTCCGCGTTGCGCAGCAGCGATTTCGACGGGATGCAACCGACATTGAGGCACACTCCGCCCCAGTACTTCTGCTCGACGACTGCGGTGCTCAGCCCGAGCTGGGCGGCGCGAATGGCCGCAACGTACCCGCCCGGACCGGCTCCGAGCACGACGACGTCATAGTGGGAAGTCACAGGCCCACCCTATCGGGGTCTAGCGGGGGATCCAGTGCAGGACGTATGCGCCGTGGAGCGCGGCCGCGGCGGCGGTCGCGGCGAACGGGGCTGACAAGACGGCGACCGAGGCCGCGGCGACCGGGGGTTTGTGCTCCACCATCGCCAGTAGCTGCGCGCCAACGGTGCAGACGACGACGAACATCAGCACGAGGAAGACCGCCGGCGTTTTGTGCGGCGAACCGAACCAGTAGTAGTCGAGCGCCGCCCCGATGAGGGCGGCGGGGATCCAGACGCCGATCAGCACGAGGACGACCGTCCACCGCTTCAGGTAGTGGTACTGCCCCGGGACGACCACCGGCTGCGCGGGCACGGGCACCGGCTCGGACGGCGGCGCTTCCCCGGGCGGTCCCTCCGGCCCGGCCGGTGCGGCGCTGTCCACCGCGGTGGCGACGGGCGGCTCGGGGCGCGCGGCCGGCGGCTCGAGCGGATCGGGTCGGGCTTCGAGGCTCGGCTGGGTCTCGGGGCCGGGATCGACGGGTTCAGGCACGATGGACCACCTGGATCGCCACCAGCACGCCGAACCAGCCGGGGGCCAGCGCCAGGATGAACGCGCCCAGCGCGGTCACCCACCGTCGGCCCGAGAACAGGATCATCAGCAGCCCGGCCCCGCTGGGAATGCCGACTACGAGCGTGATCACCACATCCGGCCGGATGTGAGCTTTGACCATTAGCGTGGACGCGATTCCCGCCACCACGCCCACCGCGGTGCCGACCACCATCGCGCTCGTCAGCAACCATGGGCGGGGGAGGGGTATCACGATTATGACAGTAGCGGCTCCGGCGGCATTAGCGCCGTTCACGCACCGTCGCGACGGGACCCGGCGGCACCGGGCTGGGGGCACGGCCCGCTTGCGGGGGAACGTCGGCGGCCGCAAGCACCACCACCGGACGGCTCGGATCGCGCGGCCGCCGGCCGGCGGCGTAGTCGACGCCGCGCAGCGGCGGATCGGCCTCCAGCACCGCGAGCTCGTCGGGCGTGAATGCCCTGCCCCTGCTCAGAAATCGCACACCCTCAGGCGCTTCCAGGCTGAAGCCGCCGCCGCGCCCGGGCACCGCGTCGATCACCAGCTGGGTGTGTTTCCACGCCTCGAACTGTGAGCCGGAGATCCACACCGGTGCGCCGTCGAGGATGCCGAGCAGCACATCACGGTCACCGACGATGAACTCCCCCTCCGGGTAGCACATCGGCGACGAGCCGTCGCAACAGCCGCCGGACTGGTGGAACATCAGCGGTCCGTGGCGCTCACGAAGCCGACGCAGCAACTCTGCGGCGGATTGTGTGATGAGCGCCCTCGGCGGCGCGTCCATCAGAAGAACCCCTGTGCCTTGGTGCTGTAGGAGACGAGCAGGTTCTTGGTTTGTTGGTAGTGGTCGAGCATCATCTTGTGGCCTTCGCGGCCGATGCCTGATTGCTTGTATCCGCCGAATGCCGCGTGGGCGGGATAGACGTGGTAGCAGTTGGTCCACACCCGCCCGGCCTTGATGTCGCGCCCGGCGCGGTAGGCGGTGTTGCCGTCGCGCGACCAGACCCCCGCACCCAGCCCGTAGATGGTGTCGTTGGCGATGGCGATCGCCTCGTCGTAATCGGTGAACGAGGTCACCGCCACCACCGGCCCGAAGATCTCCTCCTGGAAAATGCGCATCTTGTTGTCCCCGGCGAAGATCGTCGGCTGCACGTAATAGCCACCGGCCAGGTCCCCGCCCAACTCGGCGCGCCCCCCACCGCACACGACACGCGCACCCTCGTCCTTACCGATCTCGATGTAGGACAAGATCTTCTCGAGCTGGTCGTTGGAGGCCTGCGCCCCGATCATCGTCTCGGTGTCGAGCGGATCACCCTGGCGCACCGCCTTGGTACGAATGGCCGCCAACGCCAGGAACTGCTCATAGATATCGGCGGCCACCAGCGCCCGCGACGGACAGGTGCACACCTCCCCCTGATTGAGGGCGAACATCGTGAACCCCTCCAGCGCCTTGTCGGCGAAATCATCGACGCTGGCCAGCACATCGGCAAAGAAGATATTGGGCGACTTGCCCCCCAACTCCAACGTCACCGGGATCAAATTCTGGCTGGCGTACTGCATGATCAACCGGCCCGTGGTGGTCTCCCCGGTGAACGCCACCTTGGCGATCCGATCACTGCACGCCAACGGCCGACCCGCCTCGAACCCGAACCCGTTGACCACATTGACCACCCCCGCCGGCAACAGGTCACCGACCAGCGCCAACAAATACAAGATCGACGCCGGGGTCTGCTCGGCCGGCTTGAGCACCACCGCATTACCGGCCGCCAACGCCGGCGCCAACTTCCACGCCGCCATCAAGATCGGGAAATTCCACGGAATGATCTGCCCCACCACCCCCAACGGCTCCCGAAAGTGATACGCCACGGTGTCCTCGTCAATCTGGGACAACGACCCTTCCTGCGCCCGGATCACCGCCGCGAAATACCGGAAATGATCCACCGCCAACGGCAGATCCGCATTCAACGTCTCCCGAATCGGCTTGCCGTTGTCCCACGCCTCCGCCAGCGCCAACGACTCCAAATTCTGCTCAATCCGATCCGCCACCCGACTTAACACCGACGCCCGCTCCGCCGGCGCGGTCCGACCCCACCCCGGCGCCGCCGCATGCGCGGCATCCAGCGCGGCCTCCACGTCGGCACCGCCAGAGCGCGGCACCTCACAAAACACCTCCCCCGTCACCGGCGACCGATTCTCGAAAAACTCCCCGCCAACCGGGCCCACCCACTCCCCGCCAACGAAATTCCCGTACCGGGACTCAAACGACATCAACGAGCCCTCGGTACCGGGACGCGCATAAACAGTCATCAGTTACTCCTACCCAACGGTGTAATCCAGCTCACATTACCGCCGGCGAGAGAATCGGTTCCATGGACGACGAAGACCCGTTTCTCTGGCTCGAGGACATCACCGGCGACGCCGCGCTGGACTGGGTCCGCCGGCACAACGCGCCCACGCTCGCGGAGCTGGCGGGCGACCGCTTCGAGCAGATGCGCACGGAGGCCCTCGAGGTTCTCGATACCGATGCGCGCATCCCGTACGTGCGGCGCCGCGGCGATCACCTGTACAACTTCTGGCGCGACGCCGAGCATCCACGGGGCGTGTGGCGGCGCACCACCCTTGCCGAGTACCGCGGCGAACGGCCCGAATGGGATGTGCTGATCGACGTGGACGCGCTGGCCGCCGCCGATGGGGAGAACTGGGTGTGGGCCGGCGCCGACGTGATCGAGCCAGAGTACACGCTGGCCTTGGTGAGCCTGTCCCGCGGCGGTTCCGACGCCGTTGTCATACGCGAATTCGACATGCTGACAAGGCGATTCGTTGCTGACGGCTTCATGCTTCCCGAGGCCAAGACACAGATCGGCTGGGAGGACGAGAACAGCCTGCTGGTGGGCACGGATTTCGGTCCGGATTCGCTGACCGACTCGGGCTATCCGCGGCTGGTGAAGCGGTGGCGCCGGGGCCAACCGTTGGACGCGGCGGAGGTGCTGTTTTCCGGCTCGCCCTCGGATGTGATCGTCGGCGCCGCGGTCGACAGGACGCCTGGTTTCGGGCGCACGCTGGTGCGCCGCGCCATCGACTTCTTCAACGACGAGGTGTACGAGCTTCGGGCCGGCGAGCTGATCCGTATCGACGCGCCGACCGATGCAACGGTGTCGGTGCATCGCCAGTGGCTGCTTATCGAGCTCCGCACCGACTGGTACGCGGGCGCCGACGTGTACCGGGCGGGCTCGCTGCTGGCGGCTGACTACGACGAATTCCTTTCCGGCACTGCGGAATTACACGTGGTCTTCGAGCCGGATGCGCACACCAGCCTGAACCACTACGCGTGGACGCGGGACCGGCTGATGATGGTCACGCTGGCAGATGTGGCCAGCCGCGTCGAGGTCGTCAACCCGGGCAGTTGGGAGCGCGCGCCGGTACCGGACATTCCCGAGGCGACCAACACGGTGATCGTCGCGGCCGATGACACCGGTGATGAAATCTTCCTGGATTCGAGCGGATTCGACACGCCTTCGCGACTGCTGCACGGCACCGCCGGCGGCGCCCTGCGGCAGATCAAATCCGCTCCGGCTTTCTTCGACGCCGGAGACCTCACGGTCACGCAGCACTTCGCGACATCCGACGACGGCAGCGCCATCCCCTACTTCGTCGTCGCTCATCGTGACGCCGAGGGGCCGGCTCCGACGCTGCTCGGCGGTTACGGGGGCTTCGAGGTGGCCCACACGCCGGGCTACGACGGGGTGCTGGGCCGGCTGTGGCTGGCTCGGGGCGGCACGTACGCGCTGGCCAACATCCGGGGCGGCGGTGAGTACGGACCGACATGGCACACGCAGGCGATGCGCGAAGGTCGCCACTTGGTGGCCGAGGACTTCGCGGCCGTCGCCAGGGATCTGGTCGACCGCGGCATCACCACCGTCGATCAGCTGGGCGCGCAGGGCGGCAGCAACGGCGGCCTTCTGATGGGCATCATGCTCACCCAATACCCGGAGCTGTTCGGGGCGCTGGTCGCCAGCGTGCCGCTGCTCGACATGCGGCGGTTCCACCTGCTGCTCGCCGGCGCGTCGTGGATGGCCGAGTACGGCAACCCCGACGACCCGGCGGACTGGGAGTTCATCAGCAGATACTCGCCCTACCAGAACATCTCGGCCGATCGCCGGTACCCGGCGGTGCTGATCACGACGTCAACGCGCGACGACCGTGTGCACCCTGGCCATGCGCGCAAGATGACCGCGGCGCTGCAGGCCGCGGGTCACCGGGTGCGCTACTACGAGAACATCGAGGGCGGCCACGCGGGCGCCGCCGACAATGCGCAAACCGCGTTCAAGTCGGCGCTGGCGTTCGAGTTTCTGTGGCGAATGCTCACGCCCGCTGCCGCAGGCCACCGATGATCGTGACGATCACGCCGAAAACCACGAGCGCGCCACCTGCGGCCAGCGTCAGGTTCAGCCACTGGTGCAGGCTGTTCTCCGCCTGCGCGACCATCACCTCGGCGATCCGGCGCACGTCGCCGGTGGTGTGGTTCAGCGCGTCGTTGAGCGGGCCACGAGCCACCTCCAGCGCCGCCCAGCCGCCCCCGCCGACGATCAGTGCGCAAACACCAAGCGCCGCAACTGCTTTTCCTCGTCGCCGCGCGGACGCCAACGTCAGTAGCGCCAAGATCGCGGTCAGCACGGCACAACCGATGCTCACCCACGGCCCCCACGTCGCCAGCGCGCGAAGTTGCCCGGGCGCCAGATTGCCCGTGGCGGTCACCGGAACGGTGACTTCCGACGGCACCTCGACGTTGAGGGTGTTGAGCATCTGCGCAAACGACGTGTCCGACAGCATGGGCGCTAGGTCGATGACCCAGCCGTTCGGCGTTTGACCCACGGAGTTGGTGAACAGCCACCGGTGCGCTATCCGATTCGCCTGGGCGAATTGGCCGGGAAACGACGGGCTGGCCGTGTAGACGGTGGCGACGCGGCGCACCGCGCTTTCGCTCGCGCGCGAATTGGTGACCACCTGGGTGGTCAGCTCCGACGCCACCGCGTCCTGCAGTTCACCGTCGCGGGCGGCTGACTGCGCCAGTGCGGCATACCCGTCGACGTCGATGATGCTGCGCTGCGCCCACACCACGGGCACGGTGACTGCGAGTGCGATCGTGGTGACGAGCCACAGGAGGATCGTCAGCACGAAACGCACCAGGCAACCCTAGCGTTCGCGGGCGGCTCGGCGCGGACGACGCAGGGCCATCCACGTCGTCTGTTTGTTCATCCGCGCCTGTGCTTTCGGGGAAGCGGTGTAGTAATTCGCACCGGCGCCCAGCCTGATCCTCGGCTCGACGACCGTCTCCGCCCGACAGAATTTGCGCAGCCCGTCGGCTCCGCCGAAGCGCGCGCCGATGCCCGACGACTTCCAGCCGCCCATCGGCGCGCTCGTGCACGACAGGTTGGAAACGGCGTCGTTGATGTTGACCGCGCCGCAGTCCAATCGCACCGCGATCTGTTTGGCGCGCTCCAGATCACCGGAAAACACCGACGCCGACAGGCCGTACGGGCTGTCGTTGGCCAGCCGGACGGCTTCGGATTCGTTGGCCACCTTCATGATCGGTAATGTCGGACCGAACGTCTCTTCGGTCATGCATGCCATTGAGTGGTCGACGTCGACGATCACGGTCGGCGGGTAGAAGACACCCCCTCCGGGCATCCGCTGCCCGCCCCTCAGCAGCCGCGCGCCCTTGGCCCTGGCGTCCTCGACGTGCCGCTCGACGACCGCGAGCTGGTTCTCGTCGATCAGCGAGCCGTAGTTGTAGCCTTCGCCGGAGCCGACTCTCAGCGCGTCGACGTCGCGCACCACCGTGTCCACGAACTTGTCGTAAACCTGCTCGTGCACGTAGACCCGCTCCACCGACACGCACATCTGGCCGGCGTTGAACATCCCGCCCCATACCGCGGCGTGAGCAGCCAGGTCGATGTCGGCGTCCTCGAGAACGATCATCGGATCCTTGCCCCCGAGTTCCAGGCTGACCGGGGTGAGTCGGCGCGCGGCGCGTTCCATCACCTTGCGGCCCGTCGCGCTGGAACCGGTGAACTGCACGAAGTCGGCATTGTCGATCACGGCCTCGGACACTTCGCGGGCGCCCTGCGCCAGCGCGAACACGTCGGGCCCGCCACATGCGCGCCAGCCGCGAACCAGGATCTCGGCCGTGAGCGGAGTTCGTTCTGACGGCTTGAGCAGCACTGCGCATCCGGCGGCCAGCGCGCCGATTCCGTCCATCAACGCGTTGGCAACCGGGAAGTTCCACGGCGCGATGATCGCGACCACCGGGCGGGGCCGATAGTGCACCGTGATCTTCTTGATCGCCAGGAACGGCTGCGACGGTGGCCGCGTCTCCGGCGCCAGGGCCTTCTCCATCGTCTTGATGTAGTAGGACAAGATCATGATCAGCAGCGGCACCTCCTGGGTGGCGTCGGCGCGGGACTTGCCGGTCTCTGCGACCAGCAACTCCTCGATCTCGCCGCGGTGTTCGCCGAGCCACACGGCGTAGCGCGCCAGCACCTTGGCACGGCCTTTCGGGCCCCGCGTGTCCCAGTCGCGTTGGGCC
>NZ_DATFYW010000244.1:0-4286 GCF_035314905.1 Mycobacterium sp. | reverse complement strand
CAATCGCTCCAGGGTGTTGACCACCCTGCTGTTCATCTCGACCACGCAGCGCTGCAACTCCGCGACGTAGTCGTCGGACAGTTGAGCCAACAGTTCCGGCGCGCGTGCGGTGAGCCGCCTCGTCTTCAGATCGACAAGGTGGAACTCCTCTTCAACGCCGAGCGTCCGCGTCGGCTCGCGTCGCATGCCGCCACGGTATGGGCGTGCAGTTACGTCGTTGTTAATTGATGCCGATCGCGAGGACCCCGCCGCGGGCGTCGACGCAGCTTGATCGTGGCTGGCGCGCATGTTGCGCGGAAACATGTCGCCTACCGATCATCGTGGTTCATGCCCGCAAGGGAATCACAACCGAACCCAGGGCCACCCGATTGTCGCATGTCGGCGATTCATTAGCCGGCGGGCGCCCACAGGTCGACCGGCAACACTTCCCTGGCGCGGCCGTCGGGTCCAAGAAGCCGTCCCCAGGACTTGACGGAACGCAGCACCACGGGGTATCGAAGACTGCCACGCCGGGGTATTCGGATAGCAGCCGATGAATCACGGGAGGCAGGGGACAGCTTGTGCAGCTGCATCGTGACGAAAAGACTGGCCGCTCCGCTGCCGATGGTCGCGACGCAGAATCTGGTCTCGGTGTATTGGACCAGTGTGTGTCCCACCGAGGCCAGCGCTGACCCATCGACCTGCAGCTTGAGCGCCACGCCCGTCACCCAGCCGGCTTCCACTCCCGCGAAGTCGGTGCGGAATGCCAAGAGGGGCCCGTGCGGGTCAAGAGATCCACGCGGCGCCGCACCGTGGGCTCCGACCGGCCTACCGGGTTTTGGACGCGTCGGCCTCAGGCGGCAGTGCGCCGCCGGCGGTCGGTCCGGGGACCAACTGGTTCTATGCCCGTCAGCATGAGAGTCGGCGGTCGGCGGACATCGATAATGACGGAAAGTCGTCGAAATCCACGTCCTGACGACGGAAATAGTCGATGCCTACGGGCCGGCGCCCGGGGCGGCGCAGCAGGTCGGCGGGCACCACCTGGCAGCCTGCGCGGCAGCCCCGTCGGCCAGCCACAGGGCTGACAGCGCAGGACCGGGGCGAAGCTTGACAGACTGCGGCCACGGGCGCGGGCGATCCGAGCGGGCTGGAGCCTGCGACTATATCGGCTCCCGTTGCGCGCACCGATGTTCGTGAAACGAACGGAGGATGATGAGCGGCGATAGGCGCGGTGGAAATCGATGAAAAGCCGTGCTGCCATCTCGCGCGAAGTCGGCGGACCGTGGTCTGTCGAAGTTCGAGTTGGATCCCCCCAGGCCCGCAAAACTTGATCTCGTCGACCACTCGGATGTGCGCCGGGTTGGCTGGGGATACCCACCGCACGCAAGCCCGGCAGCGGGCCCATCCCGCGGCGCCATGCCAGAATGTTGGACCGGTTTTCAAAATCTGGCAAATGCGCCGACCGGGGGGCGGTTCGAATATGGTCTGGCCAGGCGCATCGCGCCGGTCCACGGTAACCAGGAGCACGGGCGGAGTCGGTGTCGACGAACAACCGAGCCAAGCAGGGGCTGATCGTTGCGCTGGTCGGCGTGCTGGCGCTGGCCGCGTGCGGGACCAGCTGGGGGACGCCCACGGACCCGGTGACAGTCGGGCCGCGCCCGAATGAGAGCGGTCTGCTACCGAACGGCTACACGGTGACTCCGGCCGGCCAGCAGACCATGTTGGGGGATCTGCCTCTGGGCGCCGCCGCGTCCCCGGACGGCCACCGGATGGTGGTGAGCAACGACGGGCAGGGCACCCAGTCGTTGCAGGTGATCGACACCGCAACCGGGATGGTGAATCAGACGGTGCCCTATCACAAGCCTGAGGCGCTGTTCACCGGGTTGGCGTTCAGCGGCGACGGGCACCGCCTGTACGCCTCCGGCGGAGGCAATGACAAGATTCGCACTTTCGATGTCACGAACGGGGCGCTGACCGAAACCGCGCCATTGGAATTGCCGCGCACGTCCGCCGACGGCAAGCCGCTCAACCCGTTCCCGGCCGGGGTCGCGGTCACCGGCGACGGGCGGGTGCTGGTCGCCGACCGTCTCGCCGACGCGGTCACCGCGCTCGATCCCCTGACGGGGGCATCACAGACCGTCGGTGCCGGCCACGCACCCGGGGCCGTGGCCGTGTCGCGCGACGGCAACCGCGCGTGGGTGGCCGAGCAAGGTGCCGACACCGTTCGGGTCCTCGATGTCTCGGCGGGCCGGTTGGCGGCGATCGGCGAGATCCGGGTGGGAACCCATCCCGCGGCGCTGCTGTTGGACAAGAACGGGACGCGGATGTTTGTCGCCAGCGCCGACAGCGATCAGGTCGACGTGATCGACACCGCCGCCTCGATCGTCACAGGGACGATCGCGCTGGCGCCGTATCCGGGGGCACAGGTTGGTGCCAACCCGGTCGGGCTCGCGCTGTCGGGCGACGCGAAGACGCTTTATGTAGCCAACTCCGGTGACAATGACGTCGCGGTCATCGACACGGACCGCCTCGCGGTGCGGGGCCTCATCCCGACCGGGTGGTATCCGAGCACGGTGACGGTGATCGGCCCGAAGTTGTTCGTCACCAACGCGAAAGGCCTGGGCGCGGGCCCCAACGGCGGACCCGGCCATCCCGATCCCACACAGCCCGGCGGTGCGGCACCCGAACTCTACGTCGGGTCGATGATCACCGGCACGCTGTCGGCGATCGGGGATTTCGACCAGGCCCAGCTCGACGAATGGACGGGCCAGGTGCAGGCCAACGACGGCTTCGACGCCCGCGGCGAGGTCCGCACGGCCGGAGTGTCGCCGGTGGTGCCCCAGCATCCGGGCCAATCAAGCCCGATCAAGCACATCATCTACGTCGTCAAGGAGAACCGCACCTTCGATCAGGAGCTCGGCTCGCTCGGCAGGGGCAACGGCGACGCGTCGCTGAACCTCTTCGGTGACGAGTCGGTTCCCAACACCCGCGAGCTGCAGCGCCGTTTCGTCACACTCGACAACTTCTACGCCGATGCCGAGGTCAGCGCCCAGGGCTGGATGTGGGTAGTGGCCGCCAACTCCAACCCCTACACCGAAAGTGGCTGGCCAGCAAATTATTCCGATCGGAACCATTCGTACCCCGCTGAGTCAGGCGACCCCGCCATCGCACCCAACACCGACCCCGCCGATGCCTACATTTGGGACCGGCTCGCCAAGGCCGGTGTGTCCTTTCGCAATTACGGCTTCTACGTCACCCTCAACAGCACCGCCGAAGCGCACGCCGCCGACCCTGTGCTGGACGCCAACACCGACCATGCCTACCGCGGCTTCAACCTGAAATGCCCCGACAGCCCCAACACATTTGTCCCGCTGGACAACTGCGGGCCACCGCGGGTCAGCGAATGGCAACGTGAGTTTGCCGATTATGTTCAGGACGGCACTCTGCCCACCTTTGAGTTCGTCCGCCTGCCCAACGATCACACCGCCGCCACGGCGCCCGGTTATCCGACCCCGCAGAGCTACGCGCTGGACAACGACATGGCCCTGGGCACCCTGGTGGACACCGTCTCGCACTCGAAGTACTGGCAGGACACCGCGATCTTCGTCACCGAAGACGACGCCCAAGACGGGCCCGACCACGTCGACGCGCACCGCACCGTGTCCCAGGTGATCAGCCCCTACACCCAGACGGGCGCCGTCGATTCCACCCTGTACAGCACTGCCTCGATGCTGCGGACCATGGAATTGCTCGTCGGGCTCACGCCGCTGACCCAGTTCGACGCCTTCGCCTTTCCGATGGCCAACGCATTCACCGTCGATCCGAACACCGCGCCCTACCAGCTGCGGGGTCCCGCACCGCCGGACGCTGGACCGATCGCGACCGCGATCAACACCGCCGACGCGCCGATGGCCGCGGAATCCCGTGCCCAAAACCTCACCGTCGAGGACGCGATTGACGAAGACACTTTCAACCGCGCCATCTGGGCATCGATCAAGGGGCCCGGGTCGGCGATGCCACCGCCGCGGCACACGGTGATCGGCGACGTGGATCACTGATCGGCGGTGCTGCGCGGGTCGTTGTCATTGCATCGAGGCCACGCGGCCCAGCCGCCAGGCACCTTCGCCGAGCAGCTCCAACTGGTGCTCGTGGTGCTGTTCGACCGACGCGTGGTGACCGACGCTGACCACGATGGTGTCGGGCAACTCGGTGCGCAGCAGCTGGTACAGCGCGAACTCCAGGCCCTCATCCAGAGCGGAGGTGGCTTCGTCGAGGAACACCGCCTTGGGCCTGGCCAGCAGGACACG
>NZ_DATFYW010000243.1:0-29016 GCF_035314905.1 Mycobacterium sp. | reverse complement strand
CCGACCAATTGGCAAACGTCTCGGCGGGACAGGCGATGGTGTGCGCGAAGGCGCCTCGGCGTAGCGTCGGCGCCTATGGCGGAACTGAAAGCCCGGCTGCGGTCGGACTTGACCGATGCAATGAAGACGCAGGACAAGTTGCGGACCGCGACCCTACGGATGGTGCTGGCTGCGATCCAGAACGAGGAAGTGTCCGGCAAACAGGCGCGCGAGCTCTCCGACGAGGAGGTGCTCAAGGTGCTGTCCAGGGAGTCCAGGAAGCGCGGCGAAGCCGCCGAGATCTACACCCAGAACGGTCGCGGCGAACTCGCCGCCAACGAGCGTGCCGAGGCGCGGGTGATCGACGGATATCTGCCCACACCTCTCACTGACGCGGAACTGGCCGACGTCGTCGACACCGCATTGGCCGACGTTGCCGAGGAGATCGGGGAGCGGCCGTCGATGCGCCAGATGGGACAGGTGATGAAGGCGGCGACGGCGCTGGCCGCCGGGAAAGCCGACGGGGCACGCATCTCGGCGGCGGTGAAAGCCCGCCTGTAATCGTTTCAGCGCGCTTCCCGCGGGTACCCTACCGACATGACTCGGTTTGGCTACACCCTGATGACGGAGCAGAGCGGCCCCAAAGACCTTGTGCGTTATGCGGTCTCGGCGGAAAACGTCGGTTTTGACTTCGAGGTGTCCAGCGACCACTACTTCCCGTGGCTCGCCTCACAGGGACATGCGCCCAACGCCTGGACGATGCTCGGCGCGGTCGCGCACGCGACCGACCGGGTGGAGTTGTTCACCTACGTGACCTGCCCGATCATGCGCTACCACCCCGCGGTCGTCGCGCAGCAGGCCGCGACCCTGCAGATCCTCGCCGACGGGCGCTTCACGCTGGGCCTGGGCGCCGGGGAGAACCTCAACGAGCATGTCGTGGGGCGCGGTTGGCCCACCGTCGACCGCCGTCACGAGATGCTGCGCGAGGCGATCGAGATCATCCGTGAACTGTTGGGCGGGGAACTCGTCAGCTGGAAAGGTCAACACTTCCAGGTCGATTCCGCGAGGCTGTGGGACCTTCCGGAGACGCCGGTGCCGATCGGTGTCGCGGTGTCAGGAAAGAAATCGGTCGAGATGTTCGCACCGCTCGGCGACCACATGATCGCGGTCGAACCGAAGAAGGAACTCGTCGACGGGTGGCACCACACGCGCCAGGCAACCGGGCTGCCGCACGGGGAGCGGGTGATCGGTCAAATCCCGGTGTGCTGGGACCCCGACCGCGACGCGGCGATTCGGCGCGCCCACGACCAATTCCGCTGGTTTGGCGGCGGTTGGCACGTCAACGCCGACCTGCCCACCACCGCGGGATTCGCCGCCGCCACCCGGTTCATCACCCCCGGCGAAGTCGCCGAGAACATCCCCTGCGGCCCCGATCTCGACGCGATGGTCGAGTCGGTGAGCGCCTACTGGGAGGCGGGATTCACCGATATCGCGCTGGTGCAGATCGGCGACGACAGACAGGACCAGTTCCTCTCGGAAGCGGCCAAGCCTTTACTGGACAAACTGCGCGACGCGGCGAACTAGCGAGGCTGCCGCTCCTCGTCCGGGTTTGGCCCGGGTTCCTACAGGGCATTCGACACCTAGAACCACTGTCGGAAGGGCCCACCATGAAGACTGCGAGCCGCAGTTGACGATCATCTACCCCGATGCTTTTGAAAGCGTCGTCGCCGACCCGGGCGTATATGCACCGCAACATGATTCACGACTGCTCATCGAGGCGTTGCACAAGACCGACCTGGCGCGGGAACGCAGCGTGCTGGATCTCTGTACGGGCAGCGGAGTGGTGGCGGTGGCCGCGGCGCAGCTTGGCGCGTCGACCGTCACCGCGCTCGACATCTGCCCCCGCGCTGTGCGGTGTTCGCGCGCCAACGCCGAGGCCGCGGGCGTGCCGGTGACCGTCGAGATGGGCTCGCTTGCCGATGCCCTGAACTCCGGGCCTTTCGACGTCGTGGTGTCCAACCCGCCGTACGTGCCCGCGGGACGGGGGGCCGACTGCGGGTCGATCCCGGCGGACGCGGGGCCGATCGGGGCGTGGGCTGCGGGGGACGACGGTCGCCTGGTGCTCGACCCGCTGTGCGCCGCGGCGCCCGGCTTGCTGACCGACGGCGGGACGTTGCTGCTCGTGCAGTCGGAGTTCTCGGCTGTGCAGGAATCGATAGCGGCACTCCGGGCGGGCGGCCTCGAGGCGGAAATCTTTCTGTGGCAACTGGTTCCATTCGGTCCGGTACTCACCGCGACGGCGCGGTGGCTGGAGAGGATCGGTCGCTTGCCGATCGGGCGCCGCGAAGAGGAGCTGGTGGTGATCAGAGCGGACAAGAATTGACGAGCCGGACCCAACGGCGTCGGGTCCGAGCCGTGCCCAACGGGCCGGTCCTCGTCGAGGGGCCGGTGTGCATCGAGCTGCCCGACGGCAGCACCGTGGAATCCGATCGGTTCATGGTCGCCATCTGCTCGTGTCGGCGCAGCAACACCTATCCGCTGTGCGACGCCAGCCACCGGCTGCGCCGGCGCAGGGAACCGTCACCGCAGCGGTCGGCATAAGGAAGTCTGCCCGGCCCGCCAGCGCGCCATCATCGAGTCGGCCAGCCGGTTCTCGACGACGTCGCGTGCGCGGATGCCGAACACCACGTCGCGGCTCAGGTGCGGTTCCCGCGCCAGCAGGTCCCCGACGACATCGGCGCGCACCACCTGCTCGTGCACCGCGTCGGCCTCGACGTGTTCGCGATAGAACCCGACGCAGGCCTGCGGCGCGCCCATCCGTTCGAGCGCGTCGACGAGCCGTCGCGAGCCGGGCGGCGACGTGATCTCTGTCGCGGCGAAGTGACCGACAGCCGCGCCGCGCATCGATCGGTGCAGCCCGAAGTACGACATCAGGTTCACCACGGCCAGCGTCTCGCCCGGCACGGCGTCGAGGTAGCCCAGGTAGGAGTGGTCGAGGCCTGCGGCGGCCATCAGGTCCGCGTACAGCTGCTGGTGCAGGCGCTCGCCGTGACCGCCGCCGTATTCGTCGAATTCCACGGCGACGAACGAGGCCTTGGCCTGACCGATCAGCCGGGGGATCGCCCACGCGTGGGGGTCGGCCTCTTTGAGGTGATACAGCGAACGGTGCACGAAGTACTCGCGCATCTGGTCCCACGTGCCCGCGTCGCGCAGATGGTACGACGGGCCCTCACCCTGCGCTGGCTCCAGCGACAACGCGTCCATCTCGGTGGCCGCGTTGTCGTCGGGCCCGATCTGGCCGGCGTCTCGACGGACCTCGCCGATGAATGCGTCCTCCAGGCGCGCCCGCAGCGCCAGCAGTCGCGGGTTCCACTCCCACCCGGGATCCACGCCGGCAAAGCCCCGGTAGTGCAGCTCGTAGCAGGCGTACAGGGCCAGCTGCAGGTCGGTGCCGTACGGGTCGTACTCGCCGGGCGGTGCGTCCGCCGCAGCGGCGGACGGGTCGCGCATGAGCAGATCGAGCACCACCGCCGACAGCGGGCCCTGCGGTCGGGGAAGCGTCGGCTCCGCGGACGTCGCTGCCAGGGTCATGTGAGTTCTCTACCCGGTACCGGCAACCCGTCAAACTACGGCCGGCTCAACTCCTCGATCAGCGCCTCCGGGTCCGTGACGCTGATCCACAGCCTCTTCAGCGGGATCGGCACGCCGAGTACGCGGGCGCGCGCCGGCGGGTCGATGGTCAGCTCGACGATCCCGTTTGATGACCCGTTGACCAGCCAGTCGCCGCGGAAGCCGTGCACACCCCAGCCGGTCACCGGCCGCGCACTGGGCGCGGCGCTTCTGATCGAGCCGAGCGGGATGTCGGAGCTGAACGCCCAGCCCATCCGAACGTGCAGGACGTTGCCCTCGACGCGCACCTCGCTGTGCCGTGGCCCGAGACCCAGCGGTACCGAAAGCGGAAGAAACCACCGCTCGTAGCGCAAACGCGTCTCCGCACCGTCGATCCTACCGCCGGGGCGCTGCTCACGTATCGCCGAAAGGGCCTCGAACACGGGAGGTTTCGCTCATAGCGGCGATGCCGGCGACGAGGTGGACTAGCCTGATGCGGTGGCGCAGGTTCCGCGGACGCGCTACGCCAAGTGCGGCGACACGGACATCGCCTACCAGGTCTTCGGCGATGGCCCGATCGATCTGCTTGTGCTGCCCGGGCCGTTCATCCCGATCGACTCGATCGACGCCGAGCCGTCGATGTATCGCTTCCATCGGCGCCTTGCCTCGTTCAGCCGGCTGATCAGGCTCGACCAGCGCGGAATCGGGCTCTCGTCGCGCGTCGCGTCGATGGACGTGATCGGACCGAAGTTCTGGGCCGAGGACGCGATCGCGGTGATGGACGCCGTCGGATGCGATCAGGTCACGGTCTTCGCGCCCAGCTTCCAGGCGATGAGTGGGCTCGTGCTGGCTGCCGATCACCCCGAGCGGGTGCGCAGCCTCGTCGTCGTCAACGGCGCTGCGCGTGCGTTGAAGGCACCGGACTACCCCGTGGGCGCGGAACAAAGCGGTGCCGATCCGTTCATGACGGTGGCGCAGGAGCCGGACGCGGTCGAACAGGGCTTCGACACGCTTAAGATCATCGCGCCGACCGTCGCCCGCGACGACGCGTTTCGCACCTGGTGGGATCTCGCCGGCAACCGCGCAGCCTCGCCGAGCATGGCCCGAGCCGTCACCAAGATCGTGGCCGAGGCCGACGTCCGCGACGCACTCGCGCGCATCACCGCGCCCACGCTGATCCTGCACCGCAGCAGCTCCACGTTCATCCCGGCCGGGCACGGTCGTTACCTCGCCGAGCACATCGCCGGCTCCCGCTACGTCGAGTTGCCGGGTGCCGATGTCCTGTACTGGGTCGGCGACACCGCGCCGATGCTCGACGAGATCGAGGAGTTCATCACCGGTGTGCGGGGCGGTTTCGACGCCGAGCGCGTGCTCACCACGATCGTGTTCACCGACATCGTCGGCTCAACCGCGCGCGCCGCCCTACTCGGCGACGACAGGTGGCGCGACCTGCTCGACAACCACGACAGCATCGTCCGGCACCAGCTCGAACGATTCCGCGGCCGTGAAGTCAACA
This sequence comes from Mycobacterium sp., assembly GCF_035314905.1. GTDB lineage: Bacteria > Actinomycetota > Actinomycetes > Mycobacteriales > Mycobacteriaceae > Mycobacterium. The sequence goes on along the minus strand of NZ_DATFYW010000243.1, from coordinate 23,912 downwards.
CGGCCGGCGACGGATTCGTTGCGACGTTCACCAGCCCCAGCGTCGCGATCGAATGCGCGGAAGCGATCGTCGGCGCGGTCCGCACCCTCGGCATTGAGGTCCGGGTGGGCATTCACGCGGGCGAGGTCGAGGTGCGCGGCGCCGATGTCGCCGGCATGGCCGTCCACATCGGTGCGCGGGTCGCGGCACTCGCTCGTCCGAGTGAGGTGCTGGTCTCATCGACGGTGCGCGAGATCGTCACCGGTTCACGCCACGCGTTCGCCGAGAGCGGTGAGCACGAACTCAAAGGCGTGCCGGGTCGGTGGCGGCTCTACGCGGTCGTCAGCAACGAGACGGCGAGCAGGGCCGATACGCGATCTTGACATTGACTAGTTCCGGGTGCACAATCGGTTGCAGGAGAACTTGTCACTGTCTAGATTGCACGGGGAGCGCACCATGACCGTTTCGACCGCACCGCAGCCCGTCGTCCGCGCCGGCGACCGGGACCGGGAGAAGACCGCCGCGCTGCTCGGCCAGGGACTGGCTCAGGGTTATCTCGAGATGCACGAGTACGAGCAGCGGCTGCGGGCGGCGTTCGCCGCGCACACCGCCGCCGAACTTCGCGCCGTGGTGGCGGACCTGCCCGTGCACACGCTGCGGCGCCACGATCCGCGCCGCCGGGCCGCCGTGACGGCCGCCGCGCGCCGGTCGGTGCACGCCCACCTGGCCGCATACCTGGCGATGGTCGTCATCGTGCTCACCGTGTGGTTGGCGGTCGCCCTGTCGGCCGGCGCCTGGTACTTCTGGCCGATCTGGCCCACGCTCGGGGGCGCGATCGGCGTCGTCGGGCATGCGCTTCCAGTCCGCCTGGCCACCCGGGGACACCTCCCGGCCTAGCCGTCGGGGACGGGATTACGACCGCGCCGACCGGTTCGTGTGTTCGGCGGCGAGCTGATCGACAGTGGCGCCCTCGACGAGCCTGTCGAGCGCGGCGATCATGGTGGCGCATTCGCGGGCGGGCTGGTCGGTGGGGCAGTTCAGCGCGAGCTAGCGAAGGTCATGGGGCACGAAGACATCGCCACAACAATGCAGTTGTACGTTCGGCGAACCGAGGACCGCGAACCAAGGGGCGGCCGCGACGAATGGCTCGATACAGACGAGGAGAATCGTTTTATGGCCGATCGGCAGCAGTACTCCGAGGATGATCCTCGCCACCATACGGTCAAGCTCAAAGGCATGCTCGATCAGGCGCGCCAACACGCCCGTGAGGACGTCGACAGGGTCAACGATCCCAAAGCGTAGGCGTTGTTTGAAACCACTGCCGAGGTCCTCGGCGGGTTGCTGAACGCCTATACGCATTACGAGGAGAGCGCGGCGCTAGCCCCTGCTGCATCCGCATCAGCGGTCAGGTTGTGTTCAGCAGCGTCATGAGCCCGTAGTCCATGTGGATCTGCTGGTGGCAGTGCAGCAGCGACAGGCCGGGCTGGTCGGCGACGAAGTCGACCTCCATGCTCTGGTACCCCCCTAGCATCGCGACGTCCTTGCGCACGCCGCTGATGGGTGTGCCGGCGATTTGGGTGATTTCGAAGGTGTGCCGGTGTAGGTGCATGGGGTGGAGGTCGTCGGTGGCGTTGCGAAAACGCAGCCGGTATCGCTTGTTTCGTCGCAGTTCGAGCACGGGTTTGTTGGTGTCCATGGAGAACGGTGTGCCGTTGATCGTCCACACGTTGAAGCCGTTGTCGGCGGCGTTGCGTTTCTCGATCAGCATCTCGATGGTGTGATCGGGCGCCGCCGCGGCGCCCGGGTTGGGTGGCGCGAACAGACGGTAATCCCATTTGAACGACGGGGGCGGTGCCCATTGTGGATCGCCGCTGCGCCCGGCGTATTCCACCACGATGCCCATGCCGTGCCCGCGGTCGTCGTCGGACAGATCGCCCAGCACCCATACCCCGGGATTGGTCATGTTCACGATTGCGGAGATCCGTTCGGCTGTGCCTAACCACAGTACCGGCACCGACGCGGGGTGGGGCACTGGGTTGCCGTCCAGCGCGATCACGGTGAAGGTGTGCCCAGGCAGGGCGAGGCTGCGGGTTTCGGTGGCGCTGCCGTTGAGGACGTGCAGCAGCACCCGCTGGCCGGTCTGCACCCGGATCGGATCGCCGTGGCCGAGCATGTGCCCGTTGATGGCGAACGCCCCGTAGCCGACCTCGTAGCCTCGGGGGTCGCCGTGGGCCAGGGAGGCGTTCATTGCCGATTCGCCCTTGTCCTTGAGGGCGGGGTCCTGTTCGCCGGCCAGGAAATCGCTGGCCATGTCGCCCCCGCGGCTGAAGGTGGGATCGAATTCCTTGAGTGTCAGGAAGATTTCCTGGTCGTAGGCGCCCGGGTTTTGCTTGGGTTCGATGTAGACGGGGCCCACCAGGCCGCTGTACTGGCCGCGGGACAGGTCGGCGCGCGGAACGACATGGGTGTGATAGAACCGGAAGCCCGCCGGGCCGGGCACAAAGGAGATGCGCCGCATGCCGTGTGCGGGGATGTAGGGGGTGCCTTCCTCGGCGGCGCCGTCGACGTCGACGCCTACCTGCTGGCCATGCCAGTGCAGCTGCTCGGGAGTGTCGGTGTCGTTGTAGATGTCCACCCAGGTCCGCTGGCCCTCTTTGAACCGCACCAACGGACCGGGGAACTGGCCGTTGTAGACGATGGTCGACACGATCTGATCAGGCGCCAACCCCACGGTGCCGGTGCCGATCCGCAGTGTGTAGTCGGGCTTGCCGTTCGGCGGGGAGGCCGGCGCGGCCCGCGAACACGCCGCTGCCGCGACACCGGCGCCCCCGGTGGCCACCATCACCGCCAGGCCGCCCCATTTGAGGAAATCACGTCGATCGATCTGCACGATCATCCCTCCCGAGCGTAGACGTGGCCTCTACGTCGGCCTGGTGTTCGCCTCATCTCAATTCTTTTAGTTTTGCGACTAGCCGGCAGGACCCGCAGTCACTGGTGTTCACGGATGACTGTCATGCGCCGCCGGTATTCGTCTTCGTCGATCTCGCCGCGTGCGAAGCGTTCAGCGAGCAGGTCCTCCCCAGATTGTGAGGGCCGGTAACTAGGCGTTCCCGCGCTGGTGTCCCGTGAGCCGGCGAGGTAACGGATGGCGAGGACTATGGCAATGATCAGCAGCGCCCAGAACAACACCATCACAACGCAAATCAGAACCCAGCCGGCCCAGCCCCAGCCGTTCCCCCACATCCAGCCGTCGTACATCATCGCCGCATCCCTCCGAGACGCTTACGTAGGCAACTACAGGCAACGTCAGCGTGCCCTCGGGCGGCGGCCCTTAGTAGGGCCGATAGTCCCTACCCTCGGGGGGTATATCAGCGCCATCATTCTAAATATGACAGAAACACCTGAATCACGGGCGGGGCAACCTCGGTACGACGACGGATACGACCGGCCGAGTCGGCTGAGTCAAGCCTTGGCGTGGGTAGGCATCATCGCCGGCGTCGTGTTCGTCGTCGCGGTGGTCTTCTTTTCCGGGTTCTTCCTTGGCTGGTCCTCCGGTGGGCACTATGGCGGTCACCACGGCTGGCATGGCGGTTATTACGGCGGCCAAATGGGACCGGGCGGGCAGATGGGACCCGGCGGCATGATGGGACCCGGTCAAACCTCCCCCACAACAACGGCCCCGAGCACACCACGGCCGTAGATCTCTTCACTGTGCGGCAGGCAGGTGATCTGAATGGATTACCTCTTAGGAGCACGCACCGGAACCGGAATTGCCACCGCCCCAGCGCAGTATCGACGCGGAGGCCCTGATGCCGGAATCACGCTGGAATCGAGTTCGTCTAAGCCGGCGGGAGTTCGTCGCAGGTACGTTAGCCGGTGGATTCGCGCTCGTCGCCTGTGGTCGCTCGACGAACCCGGCATCGAGCTACTCGACGAACCCGACACTCAGCCTCGATAAAGCCATCGCCGCTGCCGAGGCGGCACGGCCCCACACTGGCCGCACCGTCACCGCGACCTTGACACCGCAGCCGGCCACGATCGACCTCGGCGGCACCAATGCCCGCACGCTGGCCTACGGCAGCGCCATCCCCGGCCCGCTGGTCCGCGCCAACGTCGGAGATGAGGTGGCGGTCACCGTCACGAACCGACTTGACCACCCCACCTCTGTGCACTGGCACGGCATCGCCTTGCGCAACGACATGGATGGCGCAGACCCGGCTACTCCCAACATCGACCCTGGCCGAGACTTCACCTATCGATTCTCAGTCCCGCATCCCGGCACTTACTGGGCACACCCGCACACTGGCCTCGACGCCGACTACGGCTTGTACCTGCCGGTGATCGTCGACGACCCCCGCGAACCGGGGGACTATGACGGGGAATGGATCGTCATGCTCGACGACTGGACCGACGGCATCGGCAAGACACCTCAGCAGCTATTCGACGATCTGCGGGGCCGGCATATGGGTCATATGCCGGGCATGGGCGGCATGCCGATGATGAACGGGGTAGGCACCAGCAGCCTCCTCGGCGGGGACGCCGGCGACATCACCTACCCCTACTACCTCATCAATGGGCGCATCCCTGCCGCGCCTACTACCTTCACCGCCAAACCGGGACAACGGATTCGTATTCGGCTCATCAACGCCGGCTCCGACACCGCCTTCCGCGTAGCGTTGGCCGGCCACACCATGACCGTCACCCACACGGACGGCTACCCGGTGGTACCCACCGAGGTCGACTCGGTGTTGATGGGCATGGGCGAACGCTACGACGTCATCGTCACCGCCGGAAATGGCGTCTTCCCGCTCGTCGCGTCGGCCGAAGGTAAAAACGCCCTGGCCCGCGCGCTGTTGGCCACCGCTGCGGGCAGCCCACCTGATCCAGGCTTTCAGCCACCCGAGCTGACCAAACGGGTCGGCATCATCGACATGTTCACCGCCACACCGGACGTCGACCTGCGATCCGGGAAAGCCGACGTTGACCTGTCGGCCAATCTGTCCGGCGGGATGATGCGCTACGACTGGGCGATTAACGGGGCACCCTACGGTAGGAATCAGCCGCTACAGATCAGGCAGGGACAACGAGCGACCCTCACCTTCACTAACACCACGATGATGTGGCACCCGATGCACCTCCACGGGCACACCTTCCAGATCGTCAAACCCGATGGCACCTCGGGTGCCCGCAAAGACACCACTATCGTGCTACCTATGCGAACGGTCAGCATCCAGCTGATCGCCGACAACCCTGGCATCTGGATGATGCACTGCCACAACACCTATCACCAAGAAGCCGGGATGATGACCAGTCTGAATTACGCCACCACCTGACACTCTGTTGCGCTAGGCCGGGAGGAGGTGGGTGAAAATCTCTGTCGGGATCGCCATCGGGACCGCTAGCCGGGCGTACTCGTGGCCGGACGAGTTTTGAAAAAATCTTGGCGTTGTATCCGTCCCCGAGATAACCACACCCCCGATAAGGGGGGTGCATGGGGCGGGACGGCGGACGAGCCACCTCACCTGCGGTTTTATCCGTCCCTACGACTTGCCGTCCCGGAGGGCAGGGACGAGCGGGACGAGCGGTAATTCTTGAGCGCAGCCCCGACAACCTCGTTGCGGAACTTGTCGCCGTTGGCGCGCAGGATGCTTGCGGCCTCGTCGCGATCAGTGGAGGCGCGAACCCGAAGGCCGTTCAAACCATGCTCGGACATCAGTCGGCTGCGCTGACGCTGGACACCTACGCAGACCTTTTCCCGGATGATCTTGAGCTTGTGTCAGCGGCTCTCGACCAAGCCCGCCAGGCCGCACTCCAAGCTACTGCGGACCAACTGCGGACTGGGGACCGACCGGACAAAGTCCCTAGCCGGCATCGCCCCGAGTGGCTCTGACCTGCTGCAACGCGAGTCGGGGTGGCGGGATTTGAACCCACGGCCTCTTCGTCCCGAACGAAGCGCGCTACCAAGCTGCGCCACACCCCGCGTGAAGCCACGACAGCGTATCGCACCGGCCGGTCGGGGCGCCAAACGCCGCCGGGCCCCACGCCGGGAGTCCTGCCCCTCTGGCGCCGGGTTCCCGCCGCCGGCGACGGAGCGCCTCCGTGATCGCAACGTCGTCGCCGGTCACAATGTGGGCGTCCCGCTTGCGGACGTAGCCGATCATCCGCTTCGGGATGGAAATGGGTGTCGGTGGCGTTGTCCACACTGACCGGCATGACTGAGCCGGGCGCGAAGGAGTAGAGCACCATGACGGGGTTGGGGGCCGCGCTGTACGGCGGTTTCTTCGGGTTGGCGGCACTGTGGCTGTTTCTGACGGCCGACCGCGGTCCGGAGCCCGACGACGCGCCGGATCAGGCCCAGCGGCCGGATCTCTCGAACTCCGAGAGCGCCTCGGCGGCGCAGGTCGGGTCGAGGTCGTGCTGCGCGAGCCAGGCGTCGTCGCAGTAGGTGTCGGCGTAGCGGTCGCCGCTGTCGGCGAGCAGCGTGACCACCGAACCGCTGCGGCGGTCGGCCACCATCTCGGCGAGAAGACCGAACGCTCCCCACAGGTTGGTGCCGGTGGACGGGCCCACCGTGCGGCCCAGCACCGCGCTGGCGTGCCGCGCGGCCGCGACCGACGCTGAATCCGGGACGACGACCATCCTGTCCACCACGTCGGGAAGGAACGACGGCTCCACCCGCGGACGTCCGATTCCTTCGATGCGTGACGAGATCCCGGTGCGCACGTCGCGACGGCCGGTTACGTAGGACGGGAAAAACGCGGAGTTCTCCGGATCCACCACACAGAGCCGGGTCGCGTAGCGGCGGTAGCGGATGTAGCGGCCGATCGTTGCGCTCGTTCCGCCGGTGCCCGCACCGACCACGATCCACTCCGGAATCGGATGCTGCTCCTCGCACATCTGCGTGAAGATCGACTCGGCGATGTTGTTGTTGCCGCGCCAGTCGGTGGCCCGCTCGGCGTTGGTGAATTGGTCGAGGTAGTGTCCGCGGGTTTCGGCGGCCAGGCGCTCGGCCTCGGCATATACCTGCCCCGCCTCCTCGACGAAGTGGCATCGCCCACCTTGGGCTTCGATCAATGCCACCTTGGCGTGGCTTGTCGACGCCGGCATCACCGCGACGAACGGCAGCCCGAGCAGCTGCGCGAAATACGCCTCGGAAACCGCCGTCGACCCCGACGACGCCTCGACTACGGTGGTGTCCTCGGTGATCCATCCGTTGCACAACGCGTAGAGGAACAGCGACCGCGCCAGCCGGTGTTTGAGGCTGCCGGTGATGTGCGTTGTCTCGTCCTTCAGGTACAGCTGCACGTCGACGGCGGCTGACCACGCGGCCGGCAGCGGATATCGCAGTAGGTGGGTGTCTGCGCTGCGGCGGGCGTCAGCCTCGATGAGCCGCACCGCGTTGTCCACCCAGTCGCGTGGACGGTCGTGAACCGCGACGGCAGCCTTCTGTTTCACCGCACGGCAGCTGCCGGATGGGACTGGGTCGTGCGTGAACCCGCCTCGCGCCCACCCGTCGGCGTTGCCACCAGCGTGAGCAGCGTCGCCTCGGGTCGGCAGCAGAACCGAAGCGGCGCGAACGGCGACGTGCCGATTCCCGCCGACACGTGCAGTTGCATCGTCGAACCCCACCGCGACGCCCCTTTGGCACGTGAGCGGTCCAGGTCGCAGTTCGTGACGATCGCACCGTAGAACGGCAGACACAATTGCCCGCCGTGGGTATGGCCGGCCAGGACGAGCTGGTAACCGTCGGCGGCGAACCGGTCCAGCACCTGCGGGTACGGCGAATGTGTCAGGCCCATGCGGAGATTCGCCGCCGGGCTCGCCGGTCCGGCGATGGTTTCGTAGCGGTCGCGCCCGATGTGCGGATCGTCGACGCCCGCGGCGGCGATCCGCAGGCCCGCGACCTCGACCTCGCGCCGGGTGTGCGTCATGTCGAGCCAGCCGCGTTCGGTGAACGCCGCACGCAGGTCCTGCCAGGGCAGCGGCCGGCCATGCACCCGACGACCCGGGTTGGTCAGGTAGTTCGCGGGGTTCTTCAGCCGCGGGCCGAAGTAGTCGTTGCTGCCGAACACGAACAACCCCGGCAGGCTGAGCAGCTCGCCCAGCGTCTGCACCACCGCGGGCACCGTCCGCGGGTGGGCCAGGTTGTCACCCGTGTTGACGACCAGGTCGGGCTCCCAGCGCGCGAGTTCCCGCAACCAGGCCTGCTTGTGTCGTTGGTTGGGACGCATGTGGATGTCGCTGATGTGCAGCACCCGCAGCGGCGACGAGCCCGGCGTCAGCACGGGCATCGTGACCTCCCGCACGACGAACGCGTTGCGCTCGATGACCGAGGCGTAGCCGATCCAGGCGAGGGCCGAGCCTGCGGTGACCGCGGCTGTTCTCTTCAGGATTGGTGGTGCGACGCCGTTGGGAGCCATGCACGCAGCCTACTGGCTGCCGGGGGCGCACACGTGCCGGCGCGACCCGTTGCCGCTAGGGCGGCGGCGCGCCCGGCGGCGGTGGCGGCGCGAGCAACGGGACCGTGATCGGCGGCAGCCCCGGGATCTCCACCACCGTGGTGCCGGCGATCGGGGGCAGGCCGGGCAGGCCGGGCGGCGGCGGTGGTGGCGGCGGTGGGATGCCGTTGCTGATGTTGATCGTGACGATCGAACCCGGGATGGTCTGACCGCTGGGTGAGGTGCCGATCACCGTGCCGTAGGAGGAGCCGCTGTTGAGCGCAGCCGGCTGGTCGGCGACCTGGAAGCCGGCATCCTTGAGGCGCTGGCGGGCCTGGTCCACGGTGAGGCCGCTGACGCTGGGAACCCGGGAGTTCGGGCCCCCGTCGACGTAGCGTGGGTCCGTCGGCGGCAGGTGCACGTCACCGAAGTCGTTGGCGATCGGCTTCATCGCCGTGAACCAGGTCCGGGCCGGTTCGCTGCCGCCGTACAGGTTGCCGCTGCCGCACTCCCGCAGCGGGCCCGAGCACAGGTCCGTCGGCGTGCTGGAGTCGGAGAAGATGTAGCTCGCGGCGGCGTAGTTGTTGGTGAATCCGACGAAGCCCGCGGATCGGTGGGCCTCGGTGGTGCCGGTCTTGCCCGACACCGGCAGGCTCCAGCCCGCGGCACCGGCCGAGCCCGCCGCTGTGCCGTTGCCCAGGGCGTCGTGGCTCATCGCGTTCGCCATCGTGTTCGCGAGGCCTTCGGGCACGACCTGATCGCAGGTTTCGGTGGTGACGGAGACCTCGTTTCCTTTGCGGTCGTAGATCTTGTCGATCGGGTTGGGCGGGCACCAGACGCCGCCGGAGGCCAGCGTCGCCGCCACGTTGGACAACTCGAGGGGGTTGATCTCGATGGGCCCGAGCGTGAACGAGCCGAGGTTCTGGCGTTTCACGAAGTCGGCGAGGCTTTCGTTGCTGTCGGGGTCGTAGGCGCGGGCCGTGCCGGGATCGGCGTACGACCGCATGCCGAGCCTGACGGCCATGTCCACGGAGCGGGTCACGCCGATCTGTTGGATCAGCCGGGCGAACGCGGTGTTCGGCGAGGTCGCCAGCGCCTCCGTCACGTTCATGGAGCCGCGGTAGCTCCCGTCGTTGCGCACGCACCACATCTCCCGCGGGCAGCCCGGGGCGCCGCCGCTGCCCATGCCCTTGGCCTGGAAGAATCCGGGCACCTCGAGCTGGGCGTTGATGCCCATCCCCATGTCGAGCGCGGCCGCGGTGGTGAAGATCTTGAAGATCGACCCGGCGCCGTCGCCGACCAGGGAGAACGGCTGCGGCTGCATGGTTTCGCTGGCGTCGCTGTTGAGCCCGTACGTGCGGTTGCTCACCATCGCGATCACCGGGTGCGTGTCCTTACCCGGCTTGATCACGCTCATCACGCTGGCGACGCCGTCGAGGCTGGGGCTGGCGATGTTGTCGACGGCCTGCTTGACCGAGGCCTGGACCTTGGGGTCCAGCGTGGTCCTGATCAGATACCCGCCGCGGGCGACCTGGTCCTTGCTGATGCCGGCGCGGGCCAGGTATTGCAGCACGTAGTCGCAGAAGAACGCGCGGTCGCCGGCCGCGATGCAGCCCTGCGGCAGCTCGTTGGGCTGCGGCAGCACGCCCAGCGGCTGGGCCTTCGCCGCACGCAGCTCGTCGGCCTTCGCCGGCAGGTTCTCGATCATGGTGTCGAGCACGACGTTTCGCCGCTGCAGCGCACCATCGGGATTGGTGTACGGATTCAACGCGCTGGTGGACTGCACCATCCCGGCGAGCAGCGCGGCCTGCTGCCAGTTCAGCTGGGAGGCGTCGATGCCGAAGTAGGTCTGTGCGGCGTCCTGCACCCCGAACGCTCCGTTGCCGAACGACACCAGGTTGAGGTAGCGGGTCAGGATCTCCGGCTTGCTGAACGTCTTGTCCAGGGTGAGCGCCATGCGGATCTCGCGCAGCTTGCGCGCGGGCGTGGTCTCCACCGCCGCGCGCTTCTCGGCGTCGGTCTGCGCGAGCACCAGCAGCTGATAGTTCTTGACGTACTGCTGCTCGATGGTGGACCCGCCGCGCGTGTCGACGTTTCCGGAGACGTAGCCGGACAGGCCGGTGAGTGTGCCCTTCCAGTCGACACCGTTGTGCTCGGCAAACCTCTTGTCCTCGATCGAGACGATTGCCAGCTTCATCGTGTCGGCGATCTGTTCGCTCGGCACTTCGAACCGCCGCTGGGAGTACAGCCACGCGATCGGGTTGCCCGCCGCGTCCACCATCGTCGTCACCTGGGGGACGTCGCCCTCGACCAATTGGGCCGAGCCGTTGGCCACGACGTCGGAGGCCCGGTTGGATATGAGGCCGAACCCGCCGACGAACGGAAACATCAGCGCGGCCGCCACGACGCTGGCCAGAAGGCAGCACCACGCGAGCTTGACGACCGTTACCGCGGTCGGCGGGCGCTCCGGCATGCATACAGAGTACTGATGCCTCTGACGCGCTATTCCCTTCGGCGCATCATCGCAGCATAATTAGCCTGCGCGTCAGCACGTCGTTACATTCCGGACTGGCTCGTTGAGCCGCGGAGGATACGCGATGAACCTGGGACTAGACGGTCGTCCCAAAAATCCCTTGCCAAACTGTTGCGCAATCGATACCTGACCACCTAGTTTGGACACACAATGCGATTCAGGTAACAGTTACCTGAGGAATGTGGCGTAGATCGCAATCGTGCGATCGGCGCCCCGGGAACCGCCGTCATGGCGGCCGAGCGAAGGGGAGCGCTGGTGTCAGCTACACGGCCCGCTGCGCGGAGGACGACGACAAGCACCCTGACGAATTCGGTTCATAAGGCAGCGGCCGAGGCGCGCATCGCGTGGGTTTCCCAAGCATTGTGTCGAGCCTCTGACCCCGACGAGTTGTTTGTCCGCGGCGCCGCGCAGCGCAAAGCGGCCGTGATCTGTCGGCACTGCCCGGTGATCGCCGAGTGCGGCGCCGACGCCCTCGACAACCGCGTGGAGTTCGGCGTCTGGGGCGGCATGACCGAGCGCCAGCGGCGCGCGCTGCTCAAGCAGCACCCCGAGGTTGTTTCCTGGTCCGAGTTCTTCGCCGCCCAGCGCAAGCACCGCAGCGCGGTCTAGAGCGCTTTCCGGATTTTGCTACGCCGCTTCCCCGGCGGCGGTGAGTTGGTCGGCGATGGCGCGAAGCGCCTCCAGGTCGGAGACGTCGAACGGCAGCGACGGGACCCCGACGATCGGCACGTGTGGGTTGGCGCCGGTGAACCGGGACAGCAACCGCACCTCGCGCTTGGCGGTGAGGCCACGGTCGGCGTGGATGCGCAAGACCGACGCGGCCAGCGAGTCGGGATCTTCGGCCTCCAGTTCCTCGGCGCCGTCTACGGCACGCTCGACCGTCAGCGAGCACAGCGTCGGATGCGTCCGGTTGAGGATCAGTCCGGCCAGCGGCATGCCTTCCCGCGACAGCCGGTCCACGAAGAACGACGCCTCGCGCAGCGCGTCGGGCTCGGCGGCTGACACCACGACGAACTGCGTGCCGCGGCGCCGCAGAAGCTCATAGGTGCGGTCGGCCTTCTCGCGGAAGCCGCCGAACGTCGCGTCCAACGACTGCACGAAAGCCGATGCATCTGAGAGCATTTGCGACCCCAGGATGGTCGAAATCGCTCGCATCGCCAGCCCGACCGCGCCGGTGATGAGCTTGCCGATGCCTCGGCCGGGAGCCAGCAGCAGCCGCCACAGGCGGCTATCCATGAAGCTGCCCAACCGCTTCGGTGCGTCGAGGAAGTCCAGCGCGTTACGTGACGGCGGGGTGTCCACGACGATCAGGTCCCACTTGTCCTGCGCGAGCAACTGGCCGAGCTTTTCCATCGCCATGTATTCTTGCGTCCCGGCTAGTGACGTGGCCACGGTCTGGTAGAACGGGTTATCCAGAATCGCTTGTGCGCGTTCGGGTCCGGAGTAGCTCGTCACCATCTCGTCGAAGGTGCGCCGCATGTCGAGCATCATCGCGTACAACTCACCTTGCACAGCCGGTGCCAGCGGAACGCGCTGCGGCGAGTTGCCCAGATCGTCGATGCCCATGGCCTGAGCGAGCCGGCGGGCCGGGTCGATCGTCAGCACCACGACGGTGCGGCCGTATTCGGCCGCGCGCAGCGCCATCGCGGCAGCGGTGGTGGTCTTGCCGACCCCGCCGGCGCCGCAGCAGACCACCACACGGTTGCTGGTGTCGGTCAGGATGTCGGCCATGTCCAGGGTTGGCGGTGTGGTGCTCATCGAACCCCCTGGCGTGCAAGTATTTCGGCCATTTCGTACAGGCTGCCGAGGTCGATGCCGTCGGCCATGTTGGGAAGCTCGAGGCGCGGCACCGCGATCTCGTCGAGCTGCTCGGCGGTCTCGGCACGGGCATTCAGCAGGGTCGCGTGCTGGATCGTCTCGGTGAGGATGCCGGCGAACTCGTCGTCGCTGAGTTTGATTCCGGCGGTGGCGAATTCAGACCGCACCGCGTCAGCGTCGATGTCTCCTTCGGCCGCCTTGGCCAGATCGTCGGGTTGCAGGTACACCGGAAGCCCACGGTTGACGATCACGCTGCCGATCGGCAGGCCCAGCCTCCGCAGCTCGTCGATGGCCTCGATGGTTTCCTGCATCGGCAGCGACTCCAGCAGCGTGACGAGGTGGATCGCGGTCTGCTCGGAGTGCAGCAGCTTGACCACGCCGTCGGCCTGGGAGTGCACCGGGCCGCCCTTGGCCAGGTCGGACACCGCCTTGGTGACATCGAGGAACCGGGCAATGCGTCCGGTCGGGGGCGAGTCCACGACGACCGCGTCGTACACCGGCAGTCGCGACTTGTCGGTGCGCACCACCGATTCCTTGATCTTGCCGGTCAGCAGCACGTCGCGCAGCCCCGGCGCGATCGTGGTGGCGAACTCGACGGCCCCGATGCGCCGCATGGCGCGCCCCGCCAGGCCGAGGTTGTAGAACATGTCGAGGTATTCCAGGAACGCGGCCTCGATGTCGATGGCGAGCGCGTTGACCTGCCCGCCGCGGTCGGCGGTGGCGATCTTCACCTCTTGATAGGGCAGCGGCGGCACGTCGAACAGCTGCGCGATGCCCTGGCGGCCTTCCACCTCGATCAGCAGTACCTTGCGACCGCCCGCGGCCAGCGCGAGCGCGAGCGACGCCGCGGTCGTCGACTTGCCGGTGCCGCCTTTGCCGGTCACGAAATGCAGGCGCGCATTTCGCAGCCTCGCGGGCCAGCCGACGTTTGCCCCCGACTCGGGTGTGGTTGCCACGACTGCATGCTAACCAACGCTGGTGATCGGCCTGGCCGCGGTTAGGGTGAGCCAATGAGCGAACCGACGAAGTGGGAGTACGCGACGGTGCCGCTGCTGACCCACGCGACGAAGCAGATCCTCGACCAGTGGGGCGCCGACGGGTGGGAGCTGGTTTCGGTGCTGCCTGGCCCCACCGGCGAGCAGCACGTGGCCTACCTCAAGCGACCGAAATGAGCGCGTCGGCCCGGCTGGCCGAACTGGGCATCGAATTGCCGGACGTCGCCAAGCCGCTGGCGTCCTATGTGCCCGCGGTACGCACGGGCAACCTCGTCTACACCGCCGGGCAGCTCCCGCTGCGGGACGGCAAGCTGGTGAGCAACGGGAAGGTCGGCGCGGGCGTGACGGCCGAGGATGCCAAGGGGCTGGCCCGGCTGTGCGCGCTCAATGCGCTGGCAGCGGTGCACGCGCTGGTCGGCATCGACACCGTGACGCGGGTCGTCAAGGTGGTCGGTTTCGTCGCGTCGGCGCCCGGCTTCACCGGCCAGCCCGGGGTGATCAACGGGGCGTCGGAGCTGTTCGGTGAGGTCTTCGGCGACGCAGGCGCGCACGCCCGTTCGGCGGTCGGCGTTTCGGAGCTGCCGCTCGACGCGCCGGTCGAGGTCGAGGCCGTCGTCGAGGTGTCCTGACACGTGCACGAGGAGCTGACCCACCCCGCGTACGGGCGGCTTCGGCGGGTGACCGGTTCGGCGTCGGTGCTGCTGGCCGACAACCCGGGTCTGATGACGCTGGAAGGCACGAACACCTGGGTCCTTTCCGGCCCGCGCAGCGACGAGGTCGTGATCGTCGACCCCGGCCCCGAGGACGCCGAGCACATCGGGCGCGTCGCCGAAGTGGCGAAGGTCGCACTGGTGTTGATCAGCCACCGGCACGGCGACCACACCGACGGCATCGACCAGCTCGTCGATATCACCGGGGCGCCCGTCCGCGCGGCGGGAACCGGGTTCCTGCGAGGTCTTGGCGGACGGCCGTTCGCCGACGGTGAGGTCATCGACGCCGCCGGGCTCCGCATCAAGGTGATGGCCACCCCGGGCCACACCGCCGACTCGGTGTCGTTCGTGCTCGACGACGCGGTGCTGACCGCCGACACGGTGCTGGGCCGCGGCACCACCGTCATCGACACCGAAGACGGCAGCCTCGGCGACTACCTGGAGTCGCTGCGCCGCCTGCGCGGCCTCGGCAATCGGGCCGTGCTGCCGGGCCACGGCCCCGACCTGCCCGACCTGGTCGCGACCGCCGACATGTACCTGTGGCACCGCGAGGAACGGCTGAACCAGGTGCGCGACGCCCTGCGCGTCCTCGGCGAGGACGCCACCGCGCGCCAGATCGTCGAGCACGTCTACACCGACGTCGACGAGGAGTTGTGGGGCGCGGCCGAATGGTCGGTGCAGGCCCAGCTCGACTACCTGCGCCCCGGATAGCGCGCGCGGTCCCTACCGCGCTCGGTGTTGGTGGCCCGCGCGATCCCTATCGCGCTCGGCGCGCCAGCCGCTCGGAGTCACAGATCAGCACGCTCTTGCCCTCCAGCCGGATCCATCCGCGGTGCGCGAAGTCGGCCAGCGCCTTGTTGACGGTTTCCCGCGAGGCGCCAACGAGCTGGGCGATCTCCTCCTGCGTCAGGTCATGGGTGACGCGCAGTGCGCCGCCCTCCTGCGTGCCGAACCGCTGCGCCAACTGCAGCAGCTGCTTGGCGACTCGGCCGGGCACGTCGGTGAAGATCAGGTCGGCGAGGTTGTTGTTGGTGCGGCGCAGCCGGCGCGCAAGCACGCGCAGCAGCTGCTCGGAGATCTCCGGACGGTCGGCGATCCAGGCCCGCAACGCGTCACGGTCCATCGACACCGCCCGCACTTCGGTGATGGTCGTCGCGCCGGACGTGCGCGGCCCGGGGTCGAAGATCGACAGTTCTCCGAACATGTCCGACGGCCCCATGATCGTCAACAGATTCTCGCGGCCGTCGGGCGAGCGGCGGCCGATCTTCACCTTGCCGGAGATGATGATGTACAGACGGTCCCCGGGTTCTCCCTCGGCGAAAACGGTATGACCTCGCGGAAAGTCGACTGGGTGAAGTTGCTTGGTCAGCGCAGCCACGGCGCTGGGCTCGACACCCTGGAAGATTCCGGCCCTGGCCAGGATCTCGTCCACGTTGCCCCTCTTAAGCTGTCAGGTGGTTTGACACGCGCGGACAAACCGCCACATGGTTAGCGAGATCAGTCTAGTGGCGGCGTGTACTCAGCGTGACCGACGCTACACAGAACCGGCCTGTCTGGTCCCGTGAAATTGCGGATTCAGTCGGCCCTGGCCGTTCGTCCGTGATGCCAGGGCGGGATAGTTCGCCGCCTGTGTCCGGCGCCGGTGGAAGCAGTCCAGTGCCTCGGGCATGCCGTCGCGGACCAGCGTGTTGACCTCCGAGGGCTGGGCCCGCTCCAGGAATTCGGCCACCTCGGAGGCCTGGAGAGCGTCGCGGTTCAGGCTCGATTCCAGGCGCTCCAAACCAAATGTGGCGAGCATCAGCAGCGCAGGGATGAACGCCACGAGGAGCCAGGACACGGAAAGCAAGTAAACACAACGAAGGTCTCAGCGGGATCACGAAATGCCACCGTCAGTACCCTTGCAACGTGACCGTGGTTGCCAAGCCGGCCCGAAAATGGGCGGCTGAGACGAAGCTGGGCCTGATTCGGCGCGCCCGCCGCATGAATCGAAAACTGGCGCAGGCGTTTCCACACGTCTACTGCGAGCTGGACTTCACCAATCCGCTGGAGCTCACGGTGGCGACCATCCTGTCGGCGCAGAGCACCGACAAGCGCGTGAACCTGACCACACCGGCGCTGTTCAAGCGCTACCGCACCGCGCTGGACTACGCCCAGGCGGACCGCGCCGAGCTCGAGGAGCTCATCCGCCCCACCGGCTTCTTCCGCAACAAGGCTGCCTCGCTGATCAACCTCGGCCAGGAGTTGGTGGAGCGGTTCGGCGGGGAGGTTCCCGGCACCATGGAGGAGTTGGTGACGCTGCCCGGCGTCGGGCGCAAGACCGCCAACGTGATCCTCGGCAACGCGTTCGGCATCCCCGGCATCACCGTCGACACCCACTTCGGCCGCCTCGTGCGGCGCTGGGGCTGGACCACCGAGCAGGACCCGGTCAAGGTCGAGAAGGCGGTCGGCGAGCTGATTGAACGCAAGGAGTGGACGGACCTCAGCCACCGCGTGATCTTCCACGGCCGCCGGGTCTGTCATGCCCGCCGCCCCGCCTGCGGAGTGTGCGTGCTGGCCCAGGACTGCCCGTCGTTCGGCATCGGGCCCACCGAGCCGGAGATCGCCGCGGCGTTGGTCAAGGGCCCCGAGACCGAACACCTGCTGGCGATGGCCGGCCTCTGAAACCATCTGTCGCGGCCGGACCATGAGCACGTCGACCCGCTGGACGGTGGCCGTCCTGATCGCGGTCGCCGCGATCGTGGTCGCGCTCGTGGGTGAACTGCGAGACACGACGCCGGCCTCCGCGCCGCGGCCCACCGCCGCCGCGGGGCGCGACGACACGGCCGACCTCGCCGCGCTGCGCGGGCGGGCTGCTCTGCCACCCTGCCCGCCCCCGGCCGCCGATCCCGGCCCGGCTGCGCTGCGCGGCGTCACCGTGCAGTGCCTGGCCGACGGCGCCGCCGTCGACACAGCGCGGTCTGTCGCCGGGCGTCCCGTGCTGCTCGACCTCTGGGCCTACTGGTGTGCTCCCTGCGCGGCCGAGCTGCCCGCGATGGCCGAATATCAGCGCCGGGTCGGCCCGCAGATCACGGTGATCACAGTGCATCAGGACGAGGACCAGGCGGCGGCGTTGTCGCAGCTGGCGGCGCTCGGGGTCCGGCTGCCGGCCTGGCAGGACGGTTCACGACGCGTCGCGGCGGCGTTGCACGTCCCGAACGTGATGCCAGCGACGGTGGTGCTGCGTGGGGACGGTAGCGTTGCGCAAATCCTGCCGCGCGCGTTCGCCAGCGCCGACGAGATCGCGGCGGCGGTTGACCGGACGGGAGCGACGCGGTGAGCGCAGCGGATTCAGCGGGTGCGCTGACGCCCGAAGCCGCGCCGCCGTGGCTGAAACCGTTGGTGGCCAACGTCGGCTGCGTCCCGGCCGCGTACCGCCGCAGGCTGCCCGCCGACGTCCTCGCGATGGTCACCGCAGCGAACGCGACGGCGGCGCTCACCGGCGCCGGCCGCGACGCGGCGGTGCTCGTTCTGTTCTCCGGGCCTGAGGTGGCCGGCCCGGACGGCGCCGTGCCCGACGACGCCGACCTGCTGCTGACCGTGCGGGCGTCGACGCTGCGGCACCACGCCGGCCAGGCGGCGTTTCCGGGCGGGGCGACCGAGCCGGGCGACGTCAGCCCCGTCCACACCGCGCTGCGCGAGGCCGGCGAGGAAACCGGTATCGACGCCGCCAGGCTTCGCCCGCTGGCCACGCTCGACAAGATGTTCATCGCGCCATCGGGCTTTCATGTCGTTCCGGTGCTGGCGTATTCGCCGGATCCCGGGCCGGTTTCGGTGGTCGACGAAGCCGAGACGGCGGTGGTGGCCCGCGTCCCGGTGCGTGCGTTCGTCAACCCCGAGAACCGGTTGATGGTGTACCGGCGCACGCTGACGAGTCGCTTCGCCGGCCCCGCGTTCTTGCTCAACGAGATGCTGGTGTGGGGATTCACCGGCCAGGTCATCTCCGCGATGCTCGACGTCGCCGGCTGGGCACTGCCCTGGAACGCCGACGACATCCGGGAACTCGACGAAGCGATGGCCTTGGTTGGGGACGACTCCGGAAACGGCGGGGCGGACCACTACCGTGAGGCCCAACGATGACATCGTCACAGTGGCTCGACATCGCGGTGCTCGCGGTCGCGTTCATCGCCGCCGTATCCGGCTGGCGGTCGGGGGCGTTGGGCTCGCTGATGTCCTTCGTGGGCGTGATCCTCGGTGCGCTGGCCGGCGTGCTGCTGGCGCCACACCTCGTCAGCCACATCAGCGGGCCGCGCACCAAGCTGTTCGCGGCGCTGTTCTTGATCCTGGCGCTGGTGGTCATCGGTGAAGTCGCGGGGGTCGTGCTGGGCCGGGCCGTGCGCGGGGCGATCCGCCACCGGGCCATCCGCACGATCGACTCGGTGATCGGCGTCGGCCTGCAGCTGGTCGCCGTCCTCCTCGCCGCGTGGTTGCTGGCCACCCCGCTGACGTCCTCGCAGCAGCCGAATCTGGCTGCGGCCGTGCGGGGCTCGAAGGTGCTGGCCCAGGTCGATGAGGTCGCGCCGAGTTGGCTCAAATCCGTGCCGAACCGGTTGTCCGCGCTGCTGAACACCTCCGGCCTGCCCGACGTGCTGCAGCCGTTCGGCCGCACCCCGATCATCGCGGTCAGCGCGCCGGACCCGACCCTGGCGAGCAACCCCGTGGTAGCCGCGGCGCAGCCCAGCGTGGTCAAGATCCGCGGCGTGGCGCCGGGCTGCCAGAAGGTGCTCGAGGGCAGCGGGTTCGTCGTCGCGCCGAACCGGGTGATGTCCAACGCGCACGTGGTGGCCGGGGCCGACACGGTCACCGTCAACGCCGGCGGCACCGACTACGACGCCACGGTGGTGTCGTACGACCCAGACGAGGACATCTCGATCCTCGACGTGCCCAGCCTGCCGTCGCAGCCACTGGCGTTCGCCGACAAACCCGCCCAGACCGACGCCAACGCGCTGGTGCTCGGCTACCCGGGCGGCGGCGAGTTCGCGGCCACTCCCGCTCGGATCCGGGAGATCATCGAGCTCAACGGGCCCGACATCTACCGGACCACCACCGTGACGCGCGAGGTGTACACAATCAGAGGAACTGTGCGGCAAGGCAATTCGGGAGGCCCATTGGTCGACCTCGACGGCACGGTGCTTGGCGTGGTGTTCGGCGCCGCTGTCGACGACCCCGAAACCGGATTCGTGCTGACCGCCAAAGAGGTTTCGCGTCAACTTGCCAGGATCGGCAGCACGCAGCCGGTCGCCACCGGTGCGTGCGTCGGTTAGTTCGGCGACGCTCCATACACGTGTGCGAGAAATCGCATGAGTTGTTCGTTGGCCAGCTCGGGAGCCTCTTCATGGCTGAAATGTCCTGCGCCCGCGACGGATACGAAGCGCCCCTGCGGCGCATACTGCTCCGTGCGGTGAACCGCGTCGGCAAGCACGTACGGGTCGGCATCGCCCCGCAGGTGCAGCAGCGGCACACCGACCTGGCGGTTCATCAGCTTCATGAATCGGCGTCCCTCGCTTCGCAACTGGCTGCGCACCGCCCACCGTTGGTATTCCAGCGCACAGTGCGCTGCTGATGGAATCTGGATCGCGCGGCGCATGTGCGCCATGGTCTCGTTGAAATCCTGGGTATCGAGCCATTTCGCGCCCGCCCTGGCACGCACCACGTTCTCCAGCTGGCGCGCGTCATGCCGGGTCAGCCAGCGTTCCGGCCAGATCGGCACCTGATAGCGCATCAGTGACGGCAGCAACGCCCGGCCCTGGTCGCGGCGGGTGAGCGCCGACGCGCGCAATGCGGCCGGATGCGGCGAGCTGACCGCGGCGATTGCGCGCACCAGCCGCGGATGAAGCATCGAGGTCGCCCAGCACACCAGGCCGCCGTCGGCGTGGCCGACGAGCGTGGCCGACGAGTGGCCCAGCGCCCGGATCAGCCCGGCCGTGTCGCCGGCCAGCGTCCAGCCGTCGTAGCCGCGGGGTGGTTTGTCGCTGCCGCCGTAGCCGCGCAGGTCCACCGCCACCACTCGCGCGCCGCGCAGCCCGCGCAACTGGTGCCGCCATGACCACCAGAACGACCCGAACCCGTGAAGAAGCACGACCAGCGGCCGGGCCGTCGCCGGAGCCGCCCTGCCGGCGTCGGATGCCTGCGCTTCGACGACGTGGAACCGAATGCCGTTGGCGTGCACCTCCAGATGTCGCCAGGGCCCGTCGATCCGCACGACCGACGGGGTGGGTGGCGGCACTACCAGCCCGACGGGTCAGTCCGAGCGCCGGGGCCGGTCGCCGGGGCCTTGACCGCGACCTGACCACCGGTCTTGTGGTCGTGGGAGGTCAGCACCTCGCGGGTCTCCTTGACCGACTCGATCGTCTCCCGGGGCCCGCGGATGCGTCGGACCTTCAGGTAGCCCAGCAGCGCCAGCGTCGCGGTGACGACGACCATCAGCCCGAACACGATCAGATACGCGGCCCAGCGGTACAGCCAGGTGTCGAGCAGCGCGGCGATGAAGAAGAAGAAAAAGAACGTCGAGTAGAACAGCACCACCAGCGCGGCGATGAAGAACAGGCTGCCGGTCATGCCCTTCTTGACGTCTCGGGTGATCTCGGCGCGGGCCAGCTCGACCTCGGCGCGCACCAGCGTCGACACCTGCGCGGTCGCGTCCTTGACCAGCTCCCCGATGGACGGGTTGGCCGGCAGCGCGTGAGGATCCGCCAGCGGGATCGACGTAATCGTGTTGGGCACGCCGTTCTTGCCATTGCTCACGGCCGGTTCCTCCCGCTCTAGCTCCGCTTTCGATGGGTTATGTTGCCACGCGTCGCGGTCCGGGACGAGAGCGGCCGCGCGGCGCTGCGTGGGACCTACCCACACCGACGCGACCGAAACTGTTACGGAAGTTACGGATGTGTCCCCGGTAGAATCCACGGCGGGTCACCGCGGGTCGTGATCGTCGACGGGAGTCTTGCATTGAGGACCGCGCACCGCCGGCTGTTGACGGCGGCGGCGATTGTGGCGGGGTCGGCCGGACCGCTGCTGGCTCCCCATGGTGCCGCGGCGGCGGGCGGCAGGGTCGTGATGGGCGGCGGCGCCGGCATCGTGATCGACGGCGACACGTTCTGCACGCTGACCACGATCGGCAACGACAACCAGGGCAATCTCGTCGGGTTCACCTCCGCGCACTGCGGGGGGCCGGGCGCTCAGGTCGCCGCTGAGGCCAACCCGGCAGCGGGAACACTGGGCGCGATGGTCGCGGGCAACGACAAGTTGGACTACGCGGTGATCAAGTTCGACCCGGACAAGGTCGTCCCGGTCGACAACTACGACAACTTCCTGATCAGCGGCGTCGGGCCGGACCCGACGTTCGGCCAGATCGCCTGCAAGCTGGGCCGGACCACCGGCTACTCATGCGGTGTCACCTGGGGCCCGGGCGAGCAGCCCGGCACCATCCTCAATCAGGTGTGCGGGCAGCCCGGCGACTCGGGTGCGCCGGTCACCGTCGGCAACCAGTTGGTCGGCATGATCCACGGCGCCTTCAGCAATGATCTGCCGACGTGCGTCATCAAGTACATCCCGCTGCATACGCCCGCGGTGACCGAATCGATGAACGCGGTGCTGACCGACGTCAATGCCCGCGGCCGGCCCGGATCGGGCTTCGCGCCGGTCGGCCAGGGCTAGGCTATTCCTCCGCCTTGCTGGCCCGGATCGCCTCGAACACAACGGGATCCAGCAAGGTCGAGGTGTCACCGAGCTCGCGGCCCTCGGCGACGTCGCGCAGCAGGCGCCGCATGATCTTGCCGCTGCGGGTCTTCGGCAGCTCGGGCACCACGTGAATCTCCCGCGGTCGGGCGATCGGCGAGATCTCTTTTGCTACTTGGTCTTTCAGTTCAACGACCATCTCGTGGGCCGGTTTGGCGTGCTCCTCGAGAATCACGAACGCGCAGATCGACTGACCGGTGTGTTCGTCGGTGGCGCCGACCACGGCGGCCTCGGCGACGTGCGCGTGGCCGACCAGCGCCGACTCCACCTCGGCGGTCGAAATCCGGTGTCCGGAAACGTTCATCACGTCGTCGATCCGGCCGAGAAGCCAGATGTTGCCCTCGGGGTCGTAGCGCGCGCCGTCGCCGGCGAAGTACCAGCCTTGCTCGGCGAACCGCGACCAGTAGGTCTCCCTGAACCGCTCGGGGTCGCCCCAGATGCCGCGCAGCATTCCCGGCCACGGCTGGTCGAGCACCAGATACCCGGTCACATGCTCGCCCCAGTCCGGGCTGGGCTCGATCTTGTTGCCGTCGTCGTCGACGATCTTCGCGGAGATCCCGGGCAGCGGAGCCATCGCCGAACCCGGCTTGCACGCGGTCACGCCCGGCAGCGGGGAGATCATCGCCGCGCCCGTCTCGGTCTGCCACCAGGTGTCCACGACCGGGGTCCGGTTGCCGCCGAACGCGTCGCGGTACCAGCGCCAGGCCTCCGGGTTGATCGGCTCGCCGACGGACCCCAGCAGCCGCAGGCTGGACAGGTCGTGGGCGGCGGGGATCTCGCGGCCCCACTTCATGAACGTCCTGATCAGCGTGGGAGCAGTATAATACGTGGTAACGCGGTACTTTTCGATGACCTGGAAGTGCCGGTGCTCATCCGGCGATGCCGGGGTGCCCTCGTAGACCACTTGGCTGACGCCGTTCGACAGCGGGCCGTACACGATGTAGGTGTGGCCGGTGACCCAGCCGATGTCCGCGGTGCACCAGTACACGTCGCTTTCCGGCTTCACGTCGAAGACGTGGTGATGGGTATAGGACGCCTGGGTCAGATAGCCGCCGGTGGTGTGCATGATGCCCTTCGGCTTGCCCGTCGTGCCCGAGGTGTAGAGCAGAAACAGCGGGTGCTCCGAATCGAACGCCTCGGGGGTGTGCTCGGTTGATGCCTGGGCCACCGTGTCGTGCCACCACAGGTCGCGGCCCTCCGTCCAGGGCACGTCGATGCCGGTCCGCCGCACCACGAGGAGATGCTCGATCGAGTCCTGGCCGCTGACCGCTTCGTCGGCCGACTCCTTCAGCGAGACCGCCTTGCCCCTGCGGTACTGCCCGTCCGTGGTGATCAGCAGCTTGGCTTCGGCGTCCTCGATCCGGGCCCGCAGCGCCGAGGCGGAGAATCCGGCGAAGACCACGCTGTGCAGCGCCCCGAGGCGCGCGCAGGCCAGCATCGCGACGATCGCCTCGGGAATCATCGGCATGTAGATCGCGACGCGGTCACCGGCCTCCAGCCCCAGGCCGCTCAGCGTGTTGGCGGCCTGGCACACCTCGCTGAGCAGGTCAGAGTAGGTCAGCGTGCGGCTGTCTCCGATCGGCTCGCCCTCCCAGTGGATCGCGACGCGGTCGCCGTTGCCGGCCTCGACGTGTCGATCGACGCAGTTGTAGGCGACGTTGAGCGTGCC
>NZ_DATFYW010000242.1:0-7933 GCF_035314905.1 Mycobacterium sp. | reverse complement strand
GTGATGGCCACCGGCTACGCGTCCGGCGCGTCGGTGGCGTGGCCGGCAACGAGGCCGTCGGCTTCGGCGTTGGCGACCGCGCGTTGCCAACTGAGATCGGCGATCACGAGCACACCCAGCGCGGCGGCGAGGGCCACGAGTGAAACGACCCACTGCACCCATGCCGGGCCCACGTGAATCTCGTTCAGCAGGACCAGTGACGACGCGCCGGCCAGCGCCATCATGGCCGCCAGCGCGATGCGCCGCACCTGTGTCGGTGTCTGAGCGGAATGGGTCATGGTTCCACGATGCGCGGCCGGGCTAATCGGAGGCCAAGGCGAGGCTGTGAAGTCGCTATGAACGCTGACGTCGCCGCTCAGGAACTTCTACGCTGGCCCCGTGCGATGGGATCCCAAGCAGTACGGCCGATTCGCCAACGAGCGTAACCGCGCGTTCCTCGATCTGACGGCGCGCATCGACGCGACGTCACCGCGGCACGTCGTAGACGTCGGCTGCGGGCCCGGCACCCTCACGGGGCTGCTGGCCGAGCGGTGGCCGGGCGCGGTAGTCGAGGGCATCGACTCGTCGCCGGAGATGATCGCCGTGGCCACCGATGTGCCGGGTGTGTCGTTCTCCATCGGTGACGCGGCCGCCTGGCACCCCGCGGGCGACGTCGACGTCGTGGTGAGTAACGCTGCGCTGCAATGGGTTCCACGCCACCAGCAGTTGATGGCGCAGTGGGCGGCGGCATTGCCGCGCGACGGCTGGCTTGCCGTGCAAGTTCCCGGCAACTTCGACTCGCCCTCGCACACAGTGATGCGCCGCCTAGCCTCCACACAGCGGTGGGCGCCGACATTGCGAAACGTTGCGCGCGACATCGATACCGTCGGCGCACCCGAGTCTTATGCGGCGGTGTTGCTCGGTGCCGGGATGGTGGCCGACGTTTGGGAGACGACGTACCTGCACGTGCTGCAGGGCGACGATCCGGTGCTGGACTGGTTGCGTGGCACGGGCCTGCGGCCGATGCTTGCGGCGTTGTCGCCCGTGGAGGCGGAGGAGTTCTCGGCCCAGTTGGCGGCTGAGCTGCGCGAGGCATACCCGACGGGACGACACGGCACGCTGTTCGCGTTTCGGCGTGTGTTCGCCGTCGGTCACAAGCCCTGACGATCGACCGAAAACAGCTCCGCGCCGTTGTAATAGAGCACGCCGCGAATCCAGGCTTCGCCGACCCCCGGCAGCGTCGTCACGGCCCGAACCGCATCGGCGCAGGGATACGGGAGGTTCGGGAAGTCGCTGCCGAACAGGATGCGGTGGCCCAGGCGGCCCAGCCGGGGCGATCACCAGTCGCAAGCTCGGGAAACGCCGTAACAGCAGACGGATCGGCTCCGGGCCGGTGAACCGACCCGGTCGCGGCCCGATCCGCAGTGGATCACAACGGGTATCCGGGCGTCGTCGATGAGACCCCACACGTCGTCGAGCAGGGGATGGTTGGGGTCGTAGTCACCGACCTGCAGGTGTGTCTTGAACACACGGGCACCGTGGGCGATCGCCGCCTCGACGTAGCCCGGGGCGTCAGGCTCCGGGTAGAACGTGGCCGTTGAGAGGCAATCCGGTGTGGATGCGGCGAACTCGGCGGCCCACGCGTTCAGCCAAGCCGCCATATCGGGCTTGTGCGGATAGACCAGCGACGTGAACGCACGCACGCCGAAGCGCCACAGCGTTTCGACGCGTTCGGTCTCGTCGGTCCGGTAGGCGATGGGCCAGGGCCGGCCGACCAGGGGTCCGGCCGAGTCGAAGTAGGCCCACACCTTGTCCATCACGCGTTTCGGCATGAAATGCGTATGGAAGTCGACGATTCCGGGCAGGTCGAGGGAGCTCCAAATCGCGCGGACGGAGTCGACATCGGCTCGCGTCACGTGCACGGAGCAACCGTATCGGCAATCTACCGCGGGCTGCGCTCGTCCAGGACCGAAATCACCCGCGCCACCAGGTCATCGATGGCGGCGCCGGTGGTGTCGAGCACCAGGTCCGGGTTGCCGGGAGGCTCGTACGGCGCATCCACACCGGTCAGACCGGTGAGTTCGCCGGCGCGC
The DNA here is from genome assembly GCF_035314905.1 of Mycobacterium sp. Lineage (GTDB taxonomy): Bacteria > Actinomycetota > Actinomycetes > Mycobacteriales > Mycobacteriaceae > Mycobacterium. The sequence goes on along the minus strand of NZ_DATFYW010000242.1, from coordinate 5,861 downwards.
GCCTGTGCGTACAGGCCTTTGGGGTCGCGCCTTTCGCACTCGGCCAGCGGCGTGGCGACGTATACCTCGATGAAGGGCAGTTTGGCGGCGGCGTTGAGGGCGCGGGCGATGTCGCGGTCCGACCTGAGCGGGGACGCCAGTGACGCCAACGTCACCACGCCCGCGTCGGCGAGCAACCTGGTCAAATGCCCAACCCGCCTGATGTTTTCAGCGCGGTCGCCGGGAGAGAAGCCGAGATCGTCGGACAGGCCGTGACGCAAGTTGTCGCCGTCGAGCAGATAGGCCACGCGTCCTGATTCGACGAGTGCACGCTCCACGGCGACGGCAATCGTCGACTTGCCGGATGCGGGCAGGCCCGTGAACCAGATCGTCGCGCCCGGCTGTCCGGTGGCCCGCCACCGGTAGCTGCGGTCCAGCGACGACGGATGCCAGCGGATGTCGGTGCGGGGATGAGCGCCCGGCTTCACTTCGCGCGCTTCGAGTATGGTGCCGGCTCCGACGGTGTCGTTGGTGGACTCGTCGATCAGGATGAACGCGCCGCTGTCACGGCTGTCGGCGTAGGAGTCGGCGACGACGACGGAGCTGGTCCGCAGTGTGACCGTCCCGATGTCGTTGAGCACCAGCTCAACCGGCCCGTCGAGTTCGTCGAGCGTCTCCGGATCCAGCCTCGAGTGCAGTGCCTGCACGGTCGCCCGCACGGTCTTGGTGGTTTGTTTGAGTGCCAGCCGGTCGCCGGCCCGCAGCGGGGAGTCGACAAACCAGCACACCGTCGCCTCGAGCTCACGCGCGAGCACCGGAGGCACCGCGTCGTCGGCCCCGCTGACCAGCACGTCGCCGCGGCCCACGTCGATGTCGTCGGCGAGCTCGATCGAGACCGACAGCGGCGCAACCGCAGTCGTGCGGTCGTCGTCAAGGGTGTCCAGCGCGGTCACGATCGAGCGGGTGCCGGCCGGCAGCGACACCACCGGATCGCCGACACGCAAAGTGCCCGCGGCGAGCCGCCCGGCGTAGCGGCGGCGCACGTGAGCGGTCGGCCGCGACACCCACTGCACCGGCAGCCGAAGCCGCGACGCCTCCGCCTGCGGCGCGGCAAGCTCGACACCTTCGAGGTAGTCCAGCAGCGTCGGCCCGCTGTACCACGCAGTGCGCCCGGAGCGGTGTACGACGTTGTCGCCGTGCTTGGCCGCGATCGGGATCACCGTGATGTCGGCGCCGCCAAGGCGCGCGGCCATCGTGCGCAGCTGGTCCTCGACTTCGGTGAACCGGGCCTGGTCGAACGCGATCAGGTCGATCTTGTTGACCGTCGCGACGAAGTGCTTGATGCCCAGCAGCTTCGCGATGCGGGCGTGCCGACGGGTCTGGCGCAGCACTCCGGCTCTCGCGTCGACCAGCAGTATCGCGACGTGCGCGTTGGACGCGCCGGTGAACATGTTGCGGGTGTAGCGCTCGTGGCCTGGGGTATCGGCCAGGATGTAGCTCCGCGTGTGGGTGGAAAAGAATCGGTACGCGACGTCGATCGTGATGCCCTGCTCGCGCTCGGCGCGCAGACCATCGGACAGCGCGGCCAGGTCGGCGACTCCCTCCTCGTCGGTGACCGCCTCCAAATGGTCCAGCGGCAGGCTGTCGGTATCGTGCAGAAGCCGGCCGATCAGGGTGCTCTTGCCGTCGTCAACCGATCCCGCGGTGGCGATCCGCAGCAGCTGGCGAGTTACGCCCGTGGAAGCCGCCGTCCGTTCGGCAGCGGTCATCAGAAGTACCCTTCGCGCTTGCGATCTTCCATCGCGGCGGCCGAGGTGCGGTCGTCGGCGCGGGTCTCGCCGCGCTCGGACACCGTCGCCGCCGAGATCTCGTCGATGACCCGGACGATGTCGGTGGCCCTGGACCGGACCGCGCCGGTGATGGTCATGTCGCCGACGGTGCGGTAGCGCACCCACTCCACGGCGGAGGTCTCGCCGTTGCGCGGCCTGGCGTAGTCCGACACCGCCAGCAAGATGCCGTCCCGCTCGAACACCTCGCGTTCGTGGGCGTAGTAGATCGACGGTAGCTCGAGGTTTTCCAGCTGGATGTAGCGCCAGACATCGATCTCGGTCCAGTTGCTCAGGGGAAACACCCGCACCTGCTCGCCCTTCTTGATCCGGCCGTTGTAGAGCGACCACGGCTCCGGCCGCTGCGCGCGGGGATCCCACTGGCCGAACTCGTCGCGGAAGCTCAGGATCCGCTCCTTGGCGCGCGCACGTTCCTCGTCGCGGCGGGCGCCCCCGAAGGCCGCGTCGAAGCCGCCAGCTTCCAGCGCGTCGAGCAGCGTGCGGGTCTGTTGCCGGTTGCGTGACTCCCCCGGGCCCGGATCGGCTACCCGGCCGCTGTCGATGGATTCCTGGACCGACGCGACGATCAACTTGTGTCCGTGGCCGGTGACTCTGCGGTCCCGGAACTCGATCACCTCCGGAAAGTTGTGCCCGGTGTCGACGTGCATCACCGGAAACGGCAACGGCGACGGCCGAAACGCTTTCTCCGCCAGCTGGAGCAGCACAATCGAATCCTTACCCGCCGAGAACAGCAGGACCGGCCGCTGCAGCTCGGCGACGACTTCGCGGATGATGTGCACCGCCTCGGCCTCAAGCAGCCGCAGCTCGTCGACGCGCCGGGCGTCAGTCGCGGTCAGCGCAGAGGTCATGTCGGCAGCCCCTCTTTCTGCGCGTCCGCGCGGTAGCGGTCCACCCATTCGTCGGAACGTTGGTCGGCCTGGCGTTCGAGCACCGGTCGAGGTGCCAGTCGCGGGTCCAGCCCCAACGCTTCGAGAATGGTCCCGACTATCTGGGTGAGGTTGCGCCACAGCACCGGATACGAGACCTCGATCGGGTTGATGTTCTCCTCGGCGAACCAGGCCCGCCAACCCTCTTCCTGGGCCCGCAGGAGCGTGACGATGTGGGCGATCGCGCCGGGGTGATACTGCGCCCGCGCATCGCGGACGGGCTCGGGCCTGCCCCGCCACACCCGGGTCTGCACCGCCCGCCAGAACGACACCGCCTGCGACACCACATCGGGCCGGTAGACGTGCACCAGGACCGGGTCGTCGCCGATCACATCGCGGATCGCGGCCAGCAGGCCGTCGCCGGACCGGTTCGGCAGGCCGGCAGCGCGTTTCACCAGCAGGGGCGTCTGGTTCCACATCAGCTTGCCGCCCCACACGCCATTGGGTGTTCTGCCGACGGTGCGGACGTAGTCGCGCCAGATCTCTGCAGGCGCGATGTCGGGTGTGCCATCGTCCAACGGGTCGAGCAGGCGCAGTATCGACTGGTCCTCGACACCGGCGAACCACTCCCGCGGCTGCGGGGGCCGGCTGGTGGTCGGCAGATATTGAAAGAACTCCTGCGGCTCGCCGGCGACACCCGTGGCGCGTAACGATTCGACGAGCAGCGTGCTGCCGCTGCGCTGGGATGCGAGCACCAGGTATGACGACGGGCTACCTGCCACCGGGAAAGCCTAACGGGACTGGAATCCCAGCGCAGAAGCGCGCAATTACGTTCACGCTGAACAAAACTATTGCTTCGACTTGACTTCTTCCTCGATACCCCGCTCCGTGGCGATCGCAGAGCGGGATGTTGGCGTTCGGCTGCGAATGCTGAGGTAGGTTTCGGTGTACCGGACCGATATTCGGGTGCCGGCGAATTCCGACGGAATGACGTCGCTGGTTTTCAGCCGCCAGTCGTGCAGGCGAATCGCGAGCTCGCTCGCGATAGCGTCGGCACGGTGCGTGTTCTCGCCGATGAGAAGGTTGTCGATCTCGGACGGGTCGTCGAGCAGATGATAGAGTTCACGCGCAGGGCGCAGCGCCTGGACAAACCGCTCAACCGCCTTTCCGGAGGGGCTCTGCTCGATATCCAAGGGCAAATCCAGCAGCGGCCGATGCGCGTAATTCTCTATGTAGCTGTATTCCTTCGTGCGTATTGCGCGTATTGGATCGAAGGAATCGTGATACGTCTTCTCGGCGTATACGTGATCGCGGACGGGCGGCCCGCCGGCAGGTGGGCTCAGCAAATTGTTTGCGTGCGACATTCCTTCGACATCGGCCGGTATGTCGACGCCGAGCAGATCAAGAAGTGTCGGCACCAGGTCGACGCCGCTGAACAGCTCGTCGTAGACCCGCGGCGCGATGCCGCGCCCAGAGGGCGGCCGGATGATCATCGCGATTCCCGTGCCCGCGTCGTAGAGGGTGGACTTCGCGCGGGGGAAGGCCGCCCCGTGGTCGGTGAAGAACACCACCCACGTCGACGCATCCAGCCCGGTCTCGGCGAGTGTGTCGAGCAGTCGGCCGACCGCGGTGTCGGCCACCTCGATCGCGCCGTAGAACTCGGCGAGGTCCCCGCGGACGTCCGGAGTGTCGGGAAGGTAACCCGGCACCTCGACAGCCGAAGGGTCGGCAGGCCGGTAACGATCGCGGGGATAGGGTCGGTGCGTTTCGAAGAAGCCGGCGGTCAGCAGAAACGGGTCGCCGCCCTCAAACGGTGCGCTCTGGGTAAGCCACTCCTGAGCCTTGGGAACGACATATTCGCAGTAAGAATTGGTGACGTCGAACTCGTCGAAACCAAGCCGCGCCGGGTAAGAGGTCTCGTGTTGCATCCCGAACAGCGCGGAGTACCAGCCGGCGTCGCCCAGGATCTGGGGGAGCGTCCGCACCCCCGCGCGGTACTCCCAGCCGTGATGGGCCAGGCCGACCAGGCCATTGCTATGGGGGTAGCGGCCGGTGAACAGCGAGCCCCGCGACGGCGAGCACAGCGGTGCGGTGGCGTGAGCCCGGGTGAAAAGCATGCCCTCCGCGGCGAGCCGGTCCAGCCGCGGACTCCGCACACCGGGATGGCCGTACACGTTCAAGCAGCGGCCGAGGTCATGCCAATGCACGATCAGCACGTTGTCGCCTCGCGGTGCCGGCACGCCTATCTCCTCCCGCTGTGCACAGGGTTCATACCGTTGCCGAACATATCCGGAGTGTCATTTGTTTCAATCACCCGGATCAGCCTTGGCCCTCCCGGCGCGGACTCCGAGGATGTGGAGGACGTATTCCGGTGGGACGTCGAACGCAAGCGACTTCGCCGGAAGTTGGGGCCACGATACCCGTGCGGCCGCGCAAGCGTGCGGACGGTGTGGTGCACCTGCTCGACCCCGGACAGGCGACCGCATCGGCAAATGATCCCATTCCCCGGTGCCGTTCTGAAACCCTGGTAAGCGTGACACGGCAGATGCGCATCGGCATCGCCTTTGCGGCGATCGCGGTCGCGGTCTATGCGCTCATGTGGGTGGGCTACCGGGCGCACTGGAATTGGCTCGACGACCTGGACTCGGCGGCGTTGAAACCGCTGCACGACTACGGTGTCCACCACCCCGGGTGGGTACGGTTCTGGAACATTCTCGCCACGGTTCTCGGCCCCAACGGCTTTCGCGTGCTGGGCGCGGTTGTCATCGTGATCGCGGCGGTGCGGCGCAATCTGCGCGCGGCGCTGTTCCTGGTCCTCACCATGTGGCTGTCCGGATATGTGACCGACGCGGCCAAGGGGATAGCCAACCGCCCGCGTCCCCCTGGAGCGCTGGTCGCCAGCGGGCTCAGCTCATTCCCGTCCGGGCATGCCCTCGACGTGATGGCCGCGGTGCTGGCGTTGCTGACCGTGTCGGCGGGCTTGTTCCGCCACAGCGTCCGCGTCCTGACAATCGTGGCCGGTGCGCTGATCGTGCTTGTGGTCGGCCTCAGCCGCGTCGTGTTGAACGTGCACTATCCATCCGACGTACTCGCCGGATGGGCACTGGGTTACCTGTGGTTCTTCCTGTGCTTTCTGGTCATTCGGCCGCAGCCGGCGGCGCGCGGCGGC
>NZ_DATFYW010000241.1:0-12091 GCF_035314905.1 Mycobacterium sp. | reverse complement strand
TGAAGCCGCCGCTGGTAGCGGCGCATGGCCGCGATCCAGCCGTCGTAGTCCTCGCCCTTGTGGCGGTACATGTCGAGCACGTGGGGGTGCGGCAGCACCAGGAATCTGTTCTCGCCCACGGCGTCCACCGTGAGGCGCGCGACCTGGTCCGGTTCGAGCACCTCCCCGGCGTTCGTGACGGCGTCTGCCGCCAGCCGCGCTGACGGGTCGGGCGAGTCGCCCAGCTCGTTGAGCAGCGCGGTGCTGACACCCATCGGGCACACGCAGCTGACGCCGATGCCGTCGTCGCCGTAGGTGATGGCGAGCCATTCGGCGAAGCCGACGACTGCGTGCTTGCTGACCGCATATGCCGCGGCACCGAGTTGGGTGAGCAGCCCTGCTGCCGAGGCGATCGACACGAAGTGGCCCCCGCCGCGTTCCACCCATTCCGGCACCAGCAGCGTGGCGGCCCTGATGTGGGCCCGCAGGTTGACGTCGATGACTCGGTCCCAGTCCCGCTCGGGGATGACGAGCCCCGGCGGGCCGCTGATGCCCGCGTTGGCGACGAAGATGTCCACCCGCCCGAAATCGGCTGACGCCAGCGCGGTCAACGCCTTGATGTCAGCCTCCGAGCCGGCATCGGCGCGCCGCGCCGCGACCGGGTGATCTTGCGCCGCTATCAGATCCGCCGTCTGATCGACGCCCGCGGCGTCGATGTCGCCAACCACTACCTGCGCCCCGGCATCGGCGAACGCCAGGGCCAGCGCCCGGCCGATCCCGGCAGCCGCGCCGGTTACGACCACGACCTTCCCGGTAACGTTCATCGTTTCTACAATGCCCGAAGCCGCTGCGGCAGTTGGCGCTTTGACTTGTACGGGCCCAGCACGGCCGCCCCGAACGGCCGACTGAGCAGCCGACGGGCCACCGCGTTCACCTCGTCGAGGGTCACGGCGTCGATGCGGTCCAGGGTGTCGGCAAGGCTGCGGTGCGCGCCGTAGTTCAGCTCGCTGCGACCGATCCGGTTCATCCGCGATCCGGAGTCCTCCAGTCCAAGCACCAGACCACCCCGCAGGGAGCCCTTCGCTATGCGGCATTCCGATTCGGTAATGCCCTCATGCGCAACTGTTTCCAGCACCTCGCCGGTTACCCGGACCACCTCGTCGAAACGCTCGGGCAGGCAGGCGGCGTACACCGAAAGCGCACCGCTGTCAGCGAACGTGTCGACCGTCGAGTAGACCGTGTAAGCCAGCCCCCGGTTCTCCCGAATCTGCTGGAAAAGCCTTGAACTCAGGCCACCGCCCAGCGCTGTGTTGAGCACCGACAGCGCCCAGCGGTGCTCCCAGTGTCTGCCCGGCGCCCGCACGCCCAGCGACACATGCGTCTGCTCGGCGTCGCGCTTGATCAGCGTCAGAGCCGGGCGGCCCGCCACCCGCCCGGTGCCCTTGCGTGGCGGCAGCGGCGTGCGGCCACGTATCAGTCGCGGCCCGAAGTGCTCGCGTACCAGGGAGACGACCTCGTCGTGGTCGACGTTGCCTGCCACGGCCACGACCATGCGCTCGGGGACGTAGCGGCGAAGATGAAACGAGTGCAACTGCGCGCGAGTCATCGCCGATACCGAGTCCACGCTGCCGATCACCGGGCGGCCGATGGCGTGTTCGGCGAACAAAGCCGACAGGAACACGTCGGCCAGCGCATCCTCGGGATCGTCGTCGCGCATCGCGATCTCCTCCAGGACCACGTCGCGTTCCAGTTCGACGTCGTCAGGGGCGCAGCGGCCGCGCAGCACGACATCAGCGACCAGGTCCACCGCCAGCTCGAGGTCGCTGTCGAGCACGTGCGCGTAGTAGCAGGTGTGCTCCTTGGCGGTGAACGCGTTCAGCTCGCCGCCGACCGCGTCGACGGCTTGGGCGATGTCGACCGCCGAGCGCGTCGGCGTCGACTTGAACAGCAAGTGCTCGAGGAAATGTGCCGCACCGGCGACGCTCGCTCCTTCGTCGCGCGAGCCGACGCCGACCCACACACCCACCGACGCCGAATGCACCGACGGCACCTGCTCGGTGACCACGCGCAAGCCGCCGGGCAACGTGGTGCGATGCACCGCCGCCGAAGCCTTGTCGGAACGCGGAACCCGGCGCAGCGCCGGGCCGCCGTCAGGAGTTAGACGTCGCGGCATCGGCCGGCGCGGCTTGCGGCGCGTTGTCGGCGTTGTCGTCCTCGGGGACCAGGACCAGCGAGATCTTGCCGCGGTTGTCGATGTCGGCGATCTCGACGCGCAGCTTGTCGCCGACGTTCACGACGTCCTCGACCTTGGCGATCCGCTTGCCCTTGCCCAGCTTGGAGATGTGCAACAACCCGTCACGACCCGGCAGCAACGACACGAAAGCGCCGAAATCGGTTGTCTTGACAACGGTTCCGAGGAAACGCTCACCGGCCTTTGGCAGCTGCGGGTTCGCGATCGCGTTGATCCGGTCGATTGCGGCCTGCGCCGATGGCCCGTCGGTCGCACCGACGAACACGGTGCCGTCGTCCTCGATGGAGATCTGCGCGCCGGTGTCCTCGGTGATCGCGTTGATGACCTTGCCTTTGGGCCCGATGACCTCGCCGATTTTGTCGACCGGCACCTTGATCGTGGTGACCCGCGGCGCGTACGGGCTCATCTCGTCGGGCCCGTCGATGGCCTCGGCCATGACTTCCAGGATCGTCAACCGCGCGTCCTTCGCCTGTGACAGAGCCCCGGCCAGCACCTGCGACGGGATGCCGTCGAGCTTGGTGTCCAGCTGCAGGGCGGTGACGAAGTCCTTCGTGCCGGCGACCTTGAAGTCCATGTCGCCGAAGGCGTCCTCGGCGCCGAGGATGTCGGTCAGCGCGACGAATCGGCGCTCCGTGCTGCCGTCCTCGAGCTCGATGTCGTCGGAGACCAGCCCCATCGCGATGCCGGCGACCGGTGCCTTCAGGGGCACGCCGGCGTTGAGAAGCGCCAGCGTCGACGCGCACACCGAGCCCATCGACGTCGAGCCGTTGGATCCGAGCGCCTCCGATACCTGCCGGATGGCGTACGGGAACTCCTCGACGCTGGGCAGCACGGGCACCAGCGCCCGCTCGGCCAGTGCGCCGTGGCCGATCTCGCGGCGCTTCGGCGAGCCGACACGGCCCGTCTCACCGGTGGAGAACGGCGGGAAGTTGTAGTGGTGCATGTAGCGCTTGGTGGTCTCGGGCGCCAGCGAGTCGATCTGCTGCGCCATCTTCAACATGTCCAGCGTGGTGACGCCGAGGATCTGCGTCTCGCCGCGCTCGAAGAGCGCGCTGCCGTGTGCGCGGGGCACCACAGCCACCTCGGCGGACAGGGCGCGGATGTCGGTGATGCCGCGACCGTCGATGCGGAAGTGGTCAGTCAGAATACGCTGGCGGACAAGCTTTTTCGTCAGCCCCCGGAAGGCGGCGCCGATTTCCTTCTCCCGCCCGGCGTATGTGTCGGCGAGCCGGTTGAGCAGCTCGGCCTTGATCTCGTCCATGCGGTCGTTGCGCTCGGCCTTGCCGGGGATCGTCAGCGCCTGCGACAGCTCGTCGGTGGCCACCGAAGCCACCGAGTAGTACACGTCCTCGGCGTAGTCCGGGAAGACGGGATATTCGGCGGTCTCCCTTGCGGCGCGGCCTGCGAGCTCCTGCTGCGCGGCGACCAGTGTCGCGATGAAGGGCTTAGCCGCTTCCAGGCCCTCGGCCACCACGGTCTCGGTCGGGGCTCCAGCGCCGCCACCGACCAGCTCGATGACGTTCTGCGTGGCTTCCGCCTCCACCATCATGATGGCGACGTCTTTCTTGTCGCCTTCGCCGACGACTCGCCCGGCTACGACCATGTCGAAGACGGCCCGCTCGAGCTGCTCGACCGTCGGGAACGCGACCCAGCTGCCGTCGATCAATGCAACCCGCACGGCGCCGACGGGGCCGGAGAACGGCAGACCGGCCAGCTGTGTGGACGCCGACGCCGCGTTGATCGCGAGAACGTCATAGAGCTCGTTGGGATCCAGGCTCAGGATGGTGACGACGACCTGAACCTCGTTGCGCAGCCCGTCGACGAACGACGGCCGCAGCGGGCGGTCGATCAGCCGGCAGGTCAGAATCGCATCGGTCGACGGCCGGCCCTCACGTCGGAAGAACGACCCGGGGATCCGCCCCGCGGCGTACATGCGCTCTTCGACGTCGACGGTCAGCGGGAAGAAGTCGAAATGCTCCTTCGGGTTTTTGCTTGCGGTGGTCGCCGACAGCAGCATCGTCTCCTCGTCGAGATAGGCGACGACCGAGCCTGCGGCCTGTTGCGCGAGCCGGCCGGTTTCGAAGCGAACGGTGCGGGTGCCGAAGCGCCCGTTGTCGACGATCGCTGTGGATTCGAAGACGCCCTCTTCGATTTCAGCTACAGACATGGATGTCCGTGTGCCTTCCTGTGGTTCGGTTGTTTTCGCGTCTCACAGGGCACTGCGAACAATTTCTCCAACGGCGTGGCCTGATACGGCTACGGTCGTCGATCGAAGCGACCGGAAAGCACTCCGGCCGCCACTACCGAAGACCGCCCGATGCAGGCGTGTCCGGCAGTGAACCCTGTCTTACACGCAGGAACGGCTCGCGCGGGCATGCGCGGACCGCACCAGAACGCCATTAGTCTACATTGCCCCTATCGTCAAGTTTCCTACGCCACATCTTCGATGGGCTCGGGCGGAGCGCGCTCACGACCGGCGTCAGCGACGCAGCCCGAGCCGCTCGATCAGGGAGCGGTAGCGCTCCACGTCGACCTGTGCGACGTACTTCAGCAGGCGACGGCGCCGGCCGACCAGCAGCAGCAGCCCGCGCCGCGAGTGGTGGTCGTGTTTGTGCACCTTCAGGTGCTCGGTCAGGTCGGCGATGCGCTTCGTCAACAGCGCGACCTGGGCCTCCGGCGACCCGGTGTCGGTGTCGTGCAGGCCGTACTGGCCCAGGATGTCTTTCTTCTGTTCAGCGGTGAGCGCCACGTAGATAACTCCATCATCGGTCCGCGAGCTGGAAATTTCGGCGCGGCCGCCGCGAACCGCAGCGCACGCCGTGTCGAGCAGCGAGTCTAGCAGCGAGTCACCGCGCCGTCAGAATCGAGCGGGCCCGGTCGGTGTCGGCGTCCATCGCGGCGACCAGGTCACCGACCTGGTCGAACTTGCGCTGGCCACGGATACGCGCGACGAAGTCAACGGCCACATGCTGGCCGTACAGATCGGCGGCGGTGTCCAACACGAACGCCTCGACGGTGCGGGTGCGCCCGGAGAAGGTCGGGTTGGTGCCGACGGACACGGCCGCCTGGTAGCGCTCGCCCGGAGTGACGGTGCCGACGACGGGCCCGTGGCCGAGCACGGTGAACCACGCGGCGTAGACGCCGTCGGCGGGGATCGCGGAGTACATCGGCGGGGCGACGTTGGCGGTCGGGAATCCGAGCACCCGGCCGCGCCCGTCCCCGCGCACCACCACGCCTTCGACGCGGTGCGGACGCCCGAGGGCCTCCGCGGCGGCCACCACGTCGCCGGCGTCCACGCAGGACCGGATGTAGGTCGACGAATACGTCACGGTTTCGTTCCTGTGGTGTTCGCTGACCAACGACATGGCCTGCACCGCGAACCCGAAGCGCTCCCCGGCGTGGCGCAGCGTGTCGACGTTGCCCTGGGCCTTCTTGCCGAACGTGAAGTTCTCCCCCACCACCACCTCGACCACATGCAGGCGCTCCACGAGCAGCTCGTGGATGTAGCGGTCGGGCGTGAGCTTCATGAACTCCGGCGTGAATGGCACCACGAGGAACACGTCGATGCCGAGTTCCTCGACGAGTTCCGCGCGACGCGTCAGCGTGGTCAGCTGCGCTGGATGGCTCCCGGGAAACACCACTTCCATCGGATGCGGGTCGAATGTCATCAGCACCGTCGGAACACCGCGGGCCCGGCCCGCTTTCACCGCGGTCGCGATCAATTCGGCGTGTGCGCGGTGCACCCCGTCGAACACGCCGATGGTAAGTACGCACCTGCCCCAGTCCGTGGGGACTCCATCCTGCCCACGCCAGCGCTGCACAGCGGCAAGCCTAGTGGACTTTCGATGAGCCGCTTGCGCGAAGAGCGAGGACTTTCGATGAGCCGCCTGCGCGAAGAGCAGGCGCCGGACGGCGCTCGCGCGAGACCCCGCATCAGGGCAGGAAAGCCTAAACTTTCACACGTGAGCGCTGCCGACGACGTACGTGACCTCACGTCGGTTGCCCAGGATTACCTGAAGGTGATCTGGAACGCGCAGGAGTGGTCGCGCGAGAAGATCAGCACCAAGATGCTCGCCGAGCGGATCGGCGTTTCGGCCAGCACCGCGTCGGAGTCGATCCGCAAGCTCGCCGACCAGGGCCTGGTCGAGCACGAGAAATATGGCGCGGTGACGCTGACCGCGCGCGGCCGGCGGGCCGCGGTGTCGGTGGTCCGGCGCCACCGGCTACTCGAGACGTTTCTGGTCCGCGAATTGGGCTACGGGTGGGACGAGGTGCACGACGAGGCCGAGGTGCTCGAGCACGCAGTGAGCGACCTGCTGATGGCGCGGATCGACGCCAAGCTGGGCCACCCCAAACGCGACCCGCACGGTGACCCCATCCCCGACCTCGACGGGCAGGTACCGACTCCGCCGGCCCGTCAGCTGTCGGTGTGCGTCAACGGCGATCACGGATCGGTGGCCCGCATCTCGGACTCCGACCCGGAGATGCTGCGCTACTTCGACGCGGTGGGCATCGCGCTGGACTCTCACCTGACCGTGCTGGCCCGGCGCGACTTCGCCGGGACGGTGTCGGTGGCAATCAGCGACGGGCACGACGACGCCCGCCCCGATCGAACCGTCGAACTGGGAAGCCCCGCGGCGCAGTCTATTTGGGTCGTGCCCTGCTGACAGAGATCACGTCAACGTCGCGGGGCGCAGCACGATTTCGGGTTTTGTTGTCTGGCCGTGGTCGCGCAGCAGTGCGATCACGCGGCCGTCTGCGGCGGTCGCCGCGTAGAGGCCCTCGATGCCGGCGGCCGTCAGTGGTCGGCCGTGGCTGGTCGCGAGCGTCTCGTCGGCGCTGAGGTTGCGACACGGGAACATCGTCAGGCACGCCTCGTCGAGGGTGTAGCTCAGCGCGGGCCGCTCGGCGAGCTCGTCGAGCGTGCGGGCCTCGCCGAGCCCGAACGTCCCGACGCGGGTGCGCCGCAAGGCGATGAGGTGTCCGCCGGCCCCCAGCGCCGCACCGATGTCGCGGGCCAGCGCGCGGATGTAGGTGCCCGGTGAGCAGTCGACCTCGACGTCGACGTCGATGCGGTCGTCTCGGCGGCGGATCGAGCGGACGTCGAACCGGTCGATCCGTACGGTGCGGGGAACTAATTCGACGGTGTGGCCTTCGCGAGCCAGCCGGTAGGCCCGCTTGCCGTCGACCTTGACCGCGCTGACCGCCGATGGTGTCTGCCGGATCTCGCCTTTGAGCGCGGCGATCGCGGCCGTGATGTCGCCGTCGGTGATCCCGACGCTCGAGGCGGTCTCCAGGATGTCGCCGTCGGCGTCGTCGGTGGTCGTGGTCTGACCGAGCCGGATGGTCGCCGCGTATGACTTGTCGGATGTCACCAGCAGGCCAAGGATCTTGGTGGCCCGCTCGACGCCGACCACCAGCACGCCGGTGGCCATCGGATCGAGAGTGCCGGCATGCCCGACCTTGCGGATGGCGAAGATGCGCCTGCAGCGACCCACCACGTCGTGGCTGGTGATTCCGGCCGGTTTGTCGACGACGACGATCCCGGCTGCGCTCACAGCACGATCGCCGTCAACGCCAGCTCGTTCCGCACCGACCAGCGCCCGCGCAGCGCGATCAGTGGCGCCCCGGCGGTTGCGGTCGGGTCGATGAGAATCTCGGAGACGAACTCACCCGAGGTTCCGTCGGCGTCGACGTCGAAGACGACGTGGGCGTCCTCGAAGCCGAGCCACCGATAGGTGAGCGGATACCATGCTTTGTACGTCGCCTCTTTGGCGCAGAACAGGATTCGATCCCAATGCAGGCCGTCCGGCATCGCTGCGAGCTCCCGGCGTTCGGCGGGCAGGCTGACCGCGTCCAGCACTCCGTGCGGCAGCACCCCGTGCGGCTCGGCGTCGATGCCGACCGACCGCACCTCTCCGGCGCGCCCCACAGCCGCGCCGCGGTAGCCGTCGCAGTGCGTCAGGCTGCCCACCACCCCGGCGGGCCAGCACGGTTCGCCCTTGTCCCCCTTCAGGATCGGCGCCGGAGCAACGCCAAGCTGCTGCAGCGCCAACCGGGCGCAGTACCGGACCGTGATGAACTCGTTGCGCCGCTTCGCCACTGACCGGGCGATGAGCCGCTCCTCGTCCGGTAGCGGTGCGAGGTCCGTTGGGTCGCAATACAGCTCGGCCGCGGCCACCGTGCCGGGCAGCACCGTCGAGATCAGCGTGGCGACGGCCGTCATCGCAATTGCCATTGCCTGATCCGCTCCTGCATTCTCTCCGCGTTGGCCCGCATCTCCGGCGTGATGACGAAGTGGCCGCCGAACTCGTTGAGGTAGCCGGGCGCGTACTCCGGGTCGGGCAGCACCTGCCGCAGCCAGCGATACGGCTTGCGGCGCCGCCACTCTCGCGGATATCCGACCGAGACCTCCTCGAATCGGACCCCGTCATACCAGGTGGTGCGCGGGATGTGCAGGTGCCCGTACACCGAGCAGACCGCGTTGTATCGCGTGTGCCAGTCCGCTGTCGCGGTGGTCCCGCACCACAGCGAGAACTCGGGGTAGAACAACGCGTCGCACGGTTCACGGACCAGCGGGAAGTGGTTGACCAGCACCGTCGGCGTCATCCAGTCGAGCTGCTCGAGGCGGTCACGGGTGTAGGCCAGGCGTTCGCGGCACCACGCCTCGCGGGTGGCATACGGCTCCGACGAGAGCAGGAACTCGTCGGTGGCCACCACGTTGCGCTCGCGCGCGATGGCCAGCCCTTCGGCCTTGGTGGTCGCGCCGTCGGGCAGGAAGCTGTAGTCGTACAGCAGGAACATCGGTGCGATCGTCGCCGGGCCGCCGTCGTCGACCCAGACCGGATACGGGTGTTCGGGGGTGACGATGCCCATCTTGTCGCACATGTCAACCAGGTAGTCGTAGCGGGCTTGACCGAACACCTGGGCCGGGTCCTTGCCTGTGGTCCACAGCTCGTGGTTGCCGGGCACCCAGATCACCTTCGCGAACCGGCGGCGCAGCAAATCAAGCGACCAGCGCACCTCGTCGGTTCGCTCGGCGACGTCGCCCGCGACGATCAGCCAGTCATCCGGCGATGAGGGATACAGCGACTCGGTGACCGGCTTGTTACCGGTGTGACCGGTATGCAGGTCACTGATCGCCCAGAGGGTTGGATGTCGCCGGCCGTGCGGCTCCGGAGGCGTCGCCACAACGATCCAGCCTACTGAAACGCGGCTGCGCCGCCCGCCCGGCGGAACTAGAACAGGTTCTCGTTTTCGGCTGTGGCCCGACAGGCTGACTTGTACACTCCCCCGAGGGGCTGCCGAGGCGAGGGGGTGCCATGGTCACCGGATTGCGTCTGATCGCGGCGTTCTCTGCCCTGGCCACGGCGGTGATCCTGGTGTGGCAGAGCGCGTCAACGGCCCTGGTCGGCACCGCTCCGGTTCAGCTGCGCTCGACCGCCGCGCCGATGACCGATCCGAGCACGACGATCAAATCGCCGGTCCTCGATCTCACCAACCAGCGGCCGTTCGATCCGTGCGAGGACATTCCGCCGGACGTGATCCAGCGGCTGGGATTGGGCTTTACTCCCCCAGAGCATGAAGACGGCCTGCGCTGCCACTACGACGCCGCGAACTACCAGATGGCGATCGAGCCGATCGTCTGGCGCACCTACGAGCAGACGCTTCCGCCCGACGCGATCGAGGCCACGGTCGACGGCCACCGCGCCGCCTGGTACTGGGTGATGAAGCCCACCGACTGGAACAACCGCTGGTGGTTCTCCTGCATGGTCACCTTCAAGACGAGTTATGGCGTCATTCAGCAGTCGCTGTTCTTCTCGCCGATCTACTCGAATCCGGACGTCGACTGCCCCGCCGAGAACATGATGCGGGCGCAGCAGCTCGCGCCGTATTACATATTCTGATCAGTCAGTGACTGCTACCTCGGAGCGGCCCGCGGGCTCCCGGACCCGCGGGCTTGCAAGAAAGTACCTCCACCGTGCGATGGCGCGCTCATTGCGGTTGCCCCCGCCGACGACGGACTACATCATTCACCGCGGTGTCCGCGCACCGATGCGCGACGGCGTGGAACTGCTGGCCGACCACTACGCGCCCACGACGGCGACGCCGCGCGGCACGCTGCTGGTCCGTGGTCCCTACGGGCGCGCGTTCCCGTTCTCGGTGCTGTTCGGCCGCCTGTACGCGGCGCGCGGCTACCACGTCGTCCTGCAGAGCGTGCGCGGCACGTTCGGGTCCGGGGGCGTGTTCGAGCCGATGGTCAATGAGGCCGCCGACGGCGCCGACACCGTGGCCTGGCTCCGCTGCCAGCCATGGTTCACCGGCCGGTTTGCGACCGTGGGGCTGTCCTACCTGGGTTTCACGCAGTGGGCCCTGCTCCAGGACCCACCGCCGGAGCTGGCTGCGGCGGTCGTCACGGTGGGGCCACACGACTTCAACGAGGCGTCCTGGGGCACCGGCGCGTTCACGCTCAATGACTACCTGGGTTGGTGTGACCTGGTCGCGCACCAGGAAGAAGGCACCCGCTTGCAGGCCGGCCTCCGGCAGATCGGTGCGCGTCGCCGGCTCGCCCGCGCGACCGAAGGGCTGCCGCTCGGCGAGGCGGCCCGCTCGCTGCTCGGCACCGGCGCCCCGTGGTACGAGCCCTGGCTGGAACACCCCGACCGCGACGACCCGTTCTGGCACCCTTTCCGTTTCGACGCGGCACTGGACCGCGTCGAGGTTCCGGTGCTGCTGATCAGCGGCTGGCAGGACATATTCCTGGAGCAGACCCTCGAGCAGTACCGGCGCCTGCGTCGGCGCGGCGCGGACGTGGCCCTCACCGTGGGGCCGTGGACGCACACGCAGATGATGTCGAGCGGCGCCGGGCCCGTCGCCCGTGCGTCGCTGCGGTGGCTCGACACCCACCTGGCAGGCATCACGACCGACGAGCGCAGTCCGGTGCGGATCTTCGTCACCGGCGATCGCTGGGTCGACCTGACGCATTGGCCGCCGGCCGTCGGCCAACAGGTGCTGTATTTGGCGCCCGGCGGCGCGCTGGCCGGGTCACCGCCCCTCGACGCCGCCCCGCCGTCCACGTTCCGGTTCGACCCGGCCAACCCCACTCCGACGATCGGCGGCCGGCTGCTGTCCCCGAAAGGCGGCTACCGCAAGGACAGCCGGCTGGCGCGGCGCGGCGACGTGCTCACCTTCACCGGCGAACCCCTCGCGTCGGATCTCTATGTGGTGGGCAAGCCTGTCGTCGAGCTGTCGCACGCTGCGGACATCCCGCACGTGGACCTGTTCGTTCGGGTCAGCGAGGTCGACGCCGGGGGGCGCTCCCGAAACGTCATCGACGGGTATCGGCGACTCGTCGGCACCGCCGAGCCCAACGCCGTCTGGATCGAGCTCGATGCCACCTCGCACCGGTTCCGCGCCGGTTCGCGGATCCGCCTGCTGGTCGCGGGCGGGTGCCACCCGCGCTACGCCCGTAATCTGGGAACGGAAGAGCCTGCTGTTACCGGCCGGCGGATGATGCCCTCCACGCATTCGGTGCACCACGGGCTCTCGCGGTTGGTGCTACCCGCAAGTTCCAGACCTCCGTCAGCCGAGCCGCGCCCGGACCGTCGCCGCGATCTCGTCTAGCGCCGCGTCGTCGTGCACCGGCGGGCCCCATTCGGGGGTCACCGGCAGCTGCACCCAACTCGTGCATCCGGCGTAGTCGGGTGTGCGGGGCAACGCGATCGGCTCGACGAGGGGGCAGGCCTGTACGACGAGCACGCGCAGCCTGTGCTTCGGCCGGAAGTCCACTCTGTCGGCACGCACGGACTTCCCCGTCCAGATGTGCAGCGGCTCGATGTCGGAAAGGCGATCGGGGTGCGA
>NZ_DATFYW010000240.1:0-11101 GCF_035314905.1 Mycobacterium sp. | reverse complement strand
TCGCCCGACGCGGCCACCGGATCCGGGTCACCGTCCACGCTGGGCAGCGGGTCGGCCGGGTTGCACATGCCCGGCCGGGCGGCCTTGGCCAACAACGCTTCCAGGTAGCTGCGCGCCTCGGGATCCAGCCAAAAGCTGCCCCGGCTCATGCCGTCGGCGTCCTGTGGCCCGAGCCGCAACCCCCGCCGCGCCGCGCGCACCCGCTCCCGCGTCACCGGATCCGAACGGACCGCGTCATAGCCGGCCAGCAGCTTGGCCGCCTCCCGGCGCAGCACCTCGGGACGATGCGCCACCGCCACGGCGGCCAACTCGACGTCGAAGAACTCCACGTCACCCCCCGCCGCGTTATCCGGGAGCTTGGCCACCGTGTCCCGGATGATGCGCACCGCCTCGGCGCCGATCAGCCCCCCCTTGGCCGCCGCCGCGGTGTGGCCCAATCGTGGCATCTGCCCGGCCAGATCGCCCGCGGTGGCAATCCGCGCTCCCGCGTCGGCCGCCGAGATATTCAGCGCGTTGGCCAGCAGGTCCC
This sequence comes from Mycobacterium sp., assembly GCF_035314905.1. Classification (GTDB taxonomy): domain Bacteria; phylum Actinomycetota; class Actinomycetes; order Mycobacteriales; family Mycobacteriaceae; genus Mycobacterium. Next base: position 10,572 of record NZ_DATFYW010000240.1, on the reverse strand, counting down.
GCACCCGTGGCTGCCCACAATTTCGCCCGTCCAGCGCCGCGACCAGCTCACCACCCACCGCCGACAGCCTCCGGATGCAGGCTTCCACCCGGGCACCGACCTCAACCAGCGCATCGGGCGCCAGCTCGGAGAAGCGATCATCGGCGAGATCGGCCACCGCCCCCTCCAACGGCGCCAGCAGCGCCTCGATCTGTTCGTTCTCGAACACATGTTCGATATTACCGGGATCCACCGACATCTTTTCCCGACGAGCCGACCCCTATTCCCGACGAGCCGACCCCTATTCCCGACCGAGTCCCCGACGAGTCCCCGACGAGTCCCCGACCGAGCCCCCGACGAGTCCCGACGAGTCCCAGACGACTCGACGTCCAACCCGCGACCCCGGGGGACGTCTCCAAACCCGGGCTTGCATACCACCCGAAACAGTTACTAGGATATGCAACTATCCTCCAACGCCGATCCACGGGGCATCTCATGAGCACACTGATTCCGCACTTCATCGACGGTCAGCGCGCCGGCGGTCAATCGCAACGGACCGCAGACGTCTTCAACCCCAACACAGGCGAGGTTCAGGCCCGGGTGCCGATGGGCTCGTCGGCCGACGTCGAAGCCGCCGTCGCCGTCGCGACCGGGGCCCAGAAGGAGTGGGCGGCGTGGAATCCGCAGCGCCGCGCCCGGGTGCTGATGCGGTTCATCGACCTGGTGAACCAGAAAGCAGACGAACTGGCGGAGCTGTTGTCGCTTGAGCACGGCAAGACGCTGGCCGACTCGCGCGGCGATATTCAGCGCGGCATCGAGGTCATCGAGTTCGCGGTCGGCATCCCCCATCTGCTCAAGGGTGAGTACACCGAAGGCGCAGGCTCGGGCATCGACGTGTACTCGCTGCGCCAGCCGCTCGGCGTTGTCGCCGGCATCACGCCGTTCAACTTCCCCGCGATGATCCCGCTGTGGAAGGCCGGCCCCGCATTGGCGTGCGGGAACGCTTTCATCCTGAAGCCCAGTGAGCGCGACCCGTCGGTGCCGGTGCGGCTGGCCGAGCTGTTCCTGGAGGCGGGGCTGCCCAAGGGTGTGTTCCAGGTGGTGCACGGCGACAAGGAGGCCGTCGACGCGATCCTCGGGCACCCCGACGTCAAAGCGGTCGGTTTCGTCGGCAGCTCTGACATCGCGCAGTACATTTACGCCACCGCCGCCGCGAACGGCAAACGCGCACAATGCTTCGGCGGTGCAAAGAACCACATGATCGTGATGCCCGACGCCGACCTCGACCAGGCGGTCGATGCCCTGATAGGCGCCGGATACGGCAGCGCCGGCGAACGGTGCATGGCGATCTCGGTCGCGGTTCCCGTCGGCGAGCAGACCGCAGAACGGTTGCGCGCCAGGCTGATCGAGAAGATCAACAATTTGCGCGTCGGACACAGCCTGGACCCCAAGGCCGATTACGGGCCGCTGGTTACCGGGGCGGCGCTGGACCGGGTGCGCGATTACATCGACCAGGGTGTGGCCGCGGGCGCCGAGGCCGTCGTCGACGGACGCGAACGCGCCAGCGACGATCTGCAGTTCGGTGACGCGAACCTCGAAGGCGGCTACTTCATCGGCCCGACGCTGTTCGACCACGTCACCACGGACATGTCGATCTACACCGACGAGATCTTCGGCCCGGTGCTGTGCATGGTGCGCGCGAAGGACTATGAAGAGGCGCTGCGCATGCCAACCGAACACGAGTACGGCAACGGCGTGGCGGTGTTCACCCGCGACGGCGACACCGCACGCGACTTCGTTTCCCGGGTGCAGGTGGGCATGGTGGGTGTCAATGTGCCGATCCCGGTGCCGGTGGCGTATCACACGTTCGGCGGGTGGAAGCGTTCCGGCTTCGGCGATCTCAACCAGCACGGCCCGGCGTCGATCCAGTTCTACACGAAGGTCAAGACGGTCACGTCGCGCTGGCCCTCCGGCATCAAGGACGGCGCGGAGTTCGTCATCCCGACGATGAAGTAGCGCCGAATTCTCCATGCCTCCATTCACGCTCGACGACGATGAACGCGTCATCACGGAGACGGCGGCCGCGTTCGCCGCGAAACGCCTCGCGCCCTATGCCCTGGAGTGGGATGCGACCAAGCATTTCCCGGTCGACGAGTTGCGCGAGTCGGCCGAACTGGGCATGGCGGCGATCTACTGCGCAGAAGAAGTTGGCGGCAGCGGGCTGCGGCGGATCGACGCGGCACGGATATTCGAGGAACTGGCCGCTGCCGATCCGGCGGTCGCCGCGTTCCTGTCGATCCACAACATGTGTGCGTGGATGGTCGACGCCTACGGGACCCCGGAGCAGCGCAAGACCTGGGTGCCGCGGCTGGCGTCGATGGAGGCCGTGGCCAGCTACTGCCTCACCGAGCCGTCCGCCGGTTCCGACGCGGCCGCGTTGCGCACCAGGGCGGTCCGTGATGGCCCCGACTACGTACTCGACGGCGTCAAGCAGTTCATCTCCGGGGCGGGAACATCCGATGTGTACGTCGTGATGGCCCGCACCGGGCCTGACGGCCCGCGCGGCATCTCCGCGTTCCTGGTCGAAAAAGGCACACCCGGGCTGAGCTTCGGGGCGCAGGAGCAGAAGATGGGGTGGCACGCCCAGCACACCGCCCAGGTGATTTTCGAAGGGGTGCGGGTGCCGATGGACGCGATGCTCGGGGGCGCCGAAGGTGAAGGCACCGGCTTCGGCGTCGCGATGAACGGGCTGAACGGCGGCCGCATCAACATCGCTGCGTGCTCGCTGGGCGGCGCGCGGGCCGCGTTCGACAAGGCGGTCAACTATCTGTGCGATCGGGAAGCGTTCGGGACCAGGCTGATCGAGGAACCAACGATCCGGTTCGCGTTGGCCGACATGGCCACGTCGCTGGAGGCGTCGCGAATGATGTTGTGGCGGGCCGCCGCCGCGCTCGACAACGACGACCCCGACAAAATCCGTCTCTGCGCGATGGCCAAGAGATTCGTCACCGACGCCTGCTACGAGGTCGCCGACCAGTCCTTGCAGCTGCACGGCGGATACGGCTACCTCCACGAGTACGGTTTGGAGAAAATCGTTCGCGACCTGCGGGTGCACCGGATCCTGGAGGGAACCAACGAAATCATGCGGGTGGTGATCGGCCGCGCCGAGGCCGCCCGGGCTAGGGCCGGAAGGCCTGGAAGGGAATGAGGACCATGAGCACCATCGCGTTCCTGGGCCTGGGCAACATGGGCGGCCCGATGGCGGCAAACCTCGTGTCGGCCGGCCACACCGTGCGCGGATTCGACCCGGTGCCGGGCGCGTTGCAAGCGGCCGCCGAAAAGGGCGTAACGGTGTTCGGCAGCGGTGCGGAAGCAGTCGCCGAAGGCGACGTGGTCATCACGATGCTGCCCAACGGCGAGCTGGTAAAGCAGTGCTATGCCGAGATTCTGCCCGCCGCGGCGCCGGGCGCGCTGTTCATCGACAGCTCGACCATCTCCGTCGACGACGCGCGTCACGTCAACTCGCTCGCAGGTTCGCACGGGTTCGCCCAGATCGACGCGCCGGTCTCCGGCGGCGTGAAGGGTGCGGTCGCCGGCACCCTGGCTTTCATGGTCGGCGGCGACGAGGCGGCCCTGGAAAGAGGCCGGCCGGTGCTGGAGCCGATGGCAGGCAAGATCATTCACTGCGGCGCGACAGGCGCCGGTCAGGCCGCGAAGTTGTGCAACAACATGGTGCTGGCCGTGCAGCAGATCGTCGTCGGCGAGGCGTTCGTGCTGGCCGAGCGGCTCGGTCTGTCGGCGCAGTCGCTGTTCGATGTGATCACCGGCGCGACCGGCAACTGCTGGGCGGTGCACACCAATTGCCCCGTGCCCGGGCCTGTCCCGACCTCACCGGCCAACAACGACTTCAAGCCCGGCTTCGCGGCGGCGCTGATGAACAAGGACCTCGGGCTGGCGATGGACGCGGTCAACTCGACCGGGTCGACGGCGCCGCTGGGTACCCACGCCGCGGAAATCTACGCGAAGTTCGCCGCCGACCACGCCGACAAAGACTTCAGCGCGGTGATCGAGATGATCCGAAAGGGCTAGAAAACCCCCGAAAGGGCTAGAAAACCCCGAAGCGCTCCAAACCTTCTACGCCAAACCCCTATGCCGCCGTGCGCGTCCTGCCCGTCCACCAGCGCCGGTGCAACCGCTCGCACGACGCCGCCAGCAGCGGGTCGGCGCCCTCGTAGGACGAGCGAACCTCTGCCGCCCCGGTGAAATCCTCACCGACGGTGTAATCGGTGGGCACGACGATCGTCGCGAGCCCCGAGCGCGTCGCTGCCCGCAGACCGGCCGCCGAACCCTCGATCGCCACCGCGCTTTCCGGGCCTACCCCCATCTCCCACAGGGCAAGCCCGTGCACGTCGGGCTCCCCGGTGCCATCCGGCCCGGTGGCGTCCGACGTGTCGTCACCCGTCACGATCGTCTCGACGAGCCCGTCTCCGACGAGTTGCCTCACCAGCGGCTCCGCCCACGCCCGCGGGTGCGGGGTGACCACACCTACCCAGACGCCGGCGACAAACAGGCTCATCACCAGGTCGATCAGGCCGTGCCTGGGCGTCACGTCACCGTCGAGCACGCAGTCGGCGAACACGTCGCGCTTCGTCCTGAGCAGCTGCGCCGCAAGGAGTTTGGACGCCCGCCCGTACCCGCGCCGACGAAGGTCGGTCGCGATCCGCGCAAGCTCGTCGGGGATGTGCAGCAGCCGACCGTAAGTGTCGACGTCCCAGACGATGTTGAGGCCGAACGCCGCGAACGCGGCATTGAAAGCGGCGCGATGACCGTCGCGCTCGATGTCGGCCATCGCGCCGTCCATGTCGAAGATCACTGCGCGCAACGGACGGACATCGGCGTCGACCGGCCGTGCCCGGTCCCACCAGAACGTCCGTGTCGGACGTGTCCCCTCCCGCGTGGTTGGCACGAATCAAGAGTCGCCGGCGCGGCGCCGCGGGGCATCCCCCAATAGGGGGATACGCCAGGCTATTGCCTACCCCCGTTGAGGGTGACTGGCCTTATCGTGTTGCCATGGCGATACCCGCCACCGAACCGGTGTGCATTGTGCTCGTCGACGACCACGAGATGGTGATCGAGGGCCTCAAGGCGATGCTCGCCGCGTTCTCCGACCGGGTGCGCGTCGTCGGGCAGGCGGTCGGGGCGGAGCGTGCGTTGAGCGTGATCGACGAGCTGAGCCCCGACATCGTGCTGTGCGACGTGCGCATGCAGGGGTCCAGCGGGTTGGACCTGTGCCAGACGCTGCGCGAGCGTCACCCCGAGCGGAAGGTTGTCATGCTGTCGGTGTATGACGACGAGCAGTATCTGTTTCAGGCGCTGCGGGTCGGCGCATCGGGCTACCTGCTCAAAAGCATCAGCAGCGACGAGTTGGTCCGCCAGCTGGAGTTCGTTCACAGCGGGGCCACCGCGATCGATCCGGTCATGGCGGTGCGGGCGGTCGACACCGCGGCGCGCATGCAGCGCGACGAGTTCTGGCCCGGGGCGCGGCATGGCCTGACCCAGCGGGAAAGCGAGATCCTTTCGTATGTGGTGACGGGCCTGTCCAACCGCGGCATCGCCAGCAAGCTGGTGATCGGCGACGAAACGGTCAAGAGCCACCTGCGCTCGATCTACCGCAAGCTCGGCGTCAGCGACCGCACCGGAGCGGTGGCCACCGCGCTGCGCGAGGGCATCTACCAATGACGTCGGACACCGGCCCCCACGCGGTACGTGACCTCGTCGACGCCGACCGCGAGTTGGCGTTGCTGCGCGAGCTGATCCAGGCGGCCTCCAGCGGTCCGGGTGTCGAACCGCTGGCGGCGGCGGCCGCGCGGATGATCACCGCGGCCACCGGCACCGACGTCTGTTTCGTGCATGTGCTCGACGACAGCGACCGCTCGCTGACGCTGACCGGCGCGACGCCGCCGTTCGACAGCGAGGTCGGCAAGATCCGGCTGCCGCTGGGCTCGGGGATCTCGGGGTGGGTGGCCAGTCACCGCGAACCGGTGGTGATCAGCCACAACAAAGAGGCCGACCCGCGGTACATGCCGTTTCAGTCCTTGCGCGGACGCGACTTCACGTCGATGGTGTCGGTGCCGATGGAGACCGACCCCGGCGGGCTCGTGGGCGTGCTCAACGTGCACACCGTCGAGCGGCGCGAGTTCACCGGGCGCGATGTGGAGCTGCTGCTGGTGATCGGGCGGCTGATCGCGGGTGCGTTGCACCAGGCCCGGCTGCACCGCCAACTGGTGTCCAAGCAGCGAGCTCACGAGCACTTCGTCGAGCAGGTGATCGAGGCGCAGGAGATCGAGCGCCGACGGCTTGCCGGCGATATCCACGACGGCATCTCGCAGCGGCTGGTCACGCTGTCTTATCGGCTCGACGCCGCGCGGCGGGCGGTGGGCGAGAACCCGGCCGCCGTGGCCGAGCAGCTGGCCAAGGCGCACGAGCTGGTGGAGTTGACGCTGCAGGAGGCGCGGGCGGCGATCGGCGGGCTGCGGCCCCCGGTGCTCGATGATCTCGGGCTGGCCGGCGGCCTGGCAAGCCTGGCCCGCTCGATCCCCCAGATCAACCTTGAAGTCGAGCTGGCCGACAGGCGGCTGCCCGACCACATCGAGCTGGCGCTGTATCGCATCGCGCAGGAATGCCTGCAAAACGTCGTCAAGCACGCCAGGGCGACGAGGGCCAAGCTGACCTTCGCCGTCGACGAGGACACCGCTCGCCTCGAAATCGTCGATGACGGAGTCGGTTTCGACACCTTCGAGCATCCGCTCGGCGGCGACGAGATGGGCGGCTACGGCTTGCTGTCGATGGCCGAACGCGCGGAGATTGTTGGCGGACGGCTGAACATCCGCTCGCGCCCGGGGGCGGGAACCGCGGTCAGCGCGACGATTCCGCTGCCCACGGTCGGCCCGTAGCGCCAGAAGCCGGCTAGAAGTCGCCGGCGCCCCGCCGTAGCGCTTCGATCGACGAAACCAGCGCGCGGGACTCCTCATCGGAGAGCCCGATGTCGGCGAACACTTCGTTGTTCAGCGTGAGGGTGGCTTCCTCGACGGTTGTCCGTCCGAAGTCGGTGATCCGCACCAACGTCGTGCGGCCGTCGGTGGGATGCGGCACACGCTCCACCAGGCCGGCCGCCTCCAGCAGCCGGATCGCATGCGTGACGCTCGTGACGTGCACCTGCAGTCGATCGGAGGCCTTGGTTATCGGCAGGGCGCCGGAGCGGCTGAACGCCAACAGTCGCAAGAGCTCGAAACGGGAGAAGCTCAGGTCGTGGGGCCGCAACGCGTTCTCGACCCGCGCCAGCAGGATCTGGTGGGCCCGCATGACCGACGTGACCGCGACCATGCCGTCCGCGACGTCACCCCAGCCGGACCGTTCCCAGTTCTCACGCGCCTGGGCGATCGGGTCACGCTTGTCGGACTGCGGCGGCTGCGAGCACACGCCCCTTCATACCGCAGGTCTGCCCGCGACCGCGTCAACCTTCGGCGTTTTCCTGCGACTTCGCCACAGCGGCCAGCACCGCGCGGGTGGAGGCGCGTCCGCCGACCGTGATCCGCACTCCGCCGTCCGCGTAGTGGCGTACCTGCAGGGCGGACTTGTCGAACACGTCACGCCACGACCGTCGCGCGGCGGGCAGGTATGTCGCAACGGGTAGGTAGATGAAGTTGGCGTGCCCGTCGGTGCAGTAGATACCCATCGCCCGCAGCCGCCGGCCTAGATAGCGGCGCTCCCCGGTGATCAACCGGATCCGTTGGCGCAGTTGAGCTTCGGCCTGATACGAAGCGGCGACGGCGACCAAGCTGGTGACGCCCATTCCGAAGGGCAACTGCATCGACCACAGCACGCCGGCCAGCTCCGGTGAGCCGAAAGCGTATCCGATGCGCAGGCCGGCCAACCCGTAGGCCTTCGAGAACGTCCGCAGCACAACCACATTCGGGAAGCGACGCACCAGCGCCGCGGCGTCGAGCCGGTGCTCAGGTGCGACGAACTCGATGTAGGCCTCGTCGAGCAGCACCACGGTGTCACCGGGCACCCGCTGCAGAAATCGCTCGACGTCGGCGACGGATTCCAGCGTCCCCGTCGGGTTGTGCGGCCGGCACAGCACCACCACCCTGGCATCGGACGCCGCTTCGGCCATCGCATCGAGGTCGTGGTGGCCGTGCTCGTCCAGCGGCACCGTCACCGGGACCAGCCGGGCCATCTGAGCGAAGATCGGGTACCCGTCGAACGTGGGCGACGTCATCACCATCCGGTCACCGTGGCTTGTCACCGCATGCAGCACCTGCAGGATCACGCCCGTCGCCCCCTGACCCAGCACCACCTGTTCCTCGCGCAGCCCGATGCGGCCCGCGATCAGCCTGCGCATCCCTTCGGGCAGAAACTCCGGATACCTGTTGGCCGCGTCGATCGACTCCATCAGCGCCGCGCGTACCGACGGCAGCGGCGGGAACGGGTTCTCGTTCAGCGACAACGCAAACGGATCGATCGCAGCGGGCAGCGCGCCGAGCACCTCGGCGGCGATCGATTCGGCCAGCCTGGGGTCGCCCATCAGCCTCGGCCGCCCCATCGAACCGCTGCGGCGCCGGCGAAGTCGCCGGCGTGGGCGAACGCGGCCATCATCACGACGTCACCGGGTTTGACCTGGCCGTCGGTGATCGCGGCGTCGAAGTTGACCGGGATGCCGGCGGCGAACAGGTTGCCGCATTCGTCGAAGGTGTCGCGATGACGCTCCTTCGGCAGCTCCAACGCCTCCCGCCAGTTGCGCAAGAACACCCGGTTGGGCTGGTTGGTGACCATCAGGTCCAGATCCTTCGATTTCACGCCGATCCGGTCACAGACCGCCAGCGCCACCTCGGGCACCTGCCGGTTGCCCCGCGCGAGGACCTTGGTGATCTTCGACTCGGTGAAGCCGATGTAGGCCTCGCCCGTACCGGGCTGCCACCACTTGCGCGACCCGTCGATCGTGATCGTCATCTCGCCGGCGTATTCGCCGTAGGTGCGGCATTCCACATCGAGGATCGGAGACTGATCCGACACGGTCACCAGGCCCACCGCTGCGCCGTCACCGGGCACCGCGGCTTGGGCCTTGCGCCGCACCCCGGGCTGGTCGAAGACCTGTCCGGCCGCGTTCTGGGCGACCGCGATCAACGCGGTCCGGCCCTGGCCGCAAGCCAGCAGCCGACGAGCGACGTTGAGGCCGAGAACAAACGCCGCGCAGCCGCCGTTGTGCAGGTCGAGCACCCAGTTCGGCTTCATGCCAAGCCGGTGCGCGATGCCCCCGCCGCCGCCGTAGAACGGCATGTCGGGCATCTGGGTATGGGTGATCAACACGTCGACGTTCGCGATGGTGTCGTGCCCGTGCCTCTCGATCAGACCCGTGGCGGCGCGTTCGATCATGTCTGTCGCCGTCTCGTCCTCGGCGATGTGGTGGCGGAACTTCGGCGCCCGGAACATCAGGTTGTCGCGCAGTTCGTCGGAGCTGGCGTAGTTCGCGTAGTACTCCGTCCCGATCGGCTCGCCGGGTCGATAGGTGGAGACGTCGATCAGGCTGACGGCCGGTGTGGTCATGGGTGTGCTCATCTCATCCAGGCCGGGGTGACCGGCAGGCCGTTGCGGTGGCGGTATTCGGCGATGGCCTTGAGGTTTTGCAGTTCCAGGGCGTGGCCGGCGCCGAACATGTCCCAAAAGTCCCCGACCCACACCGGGCGCTGCGGCGGGGCCGCCTGCGGGTAGGGGTTGTGGTCATAGAACGGGTGATGGCAGTTGGTCCACAACACCACCGACCCGGGTTTGTCCAGCACGGTCTGCGCGTCGATGACGCGCATCAGGTAGATCATCCACAGGTGGGTGCCCTGATCCCAGGCGCAGTGGTAGTCCACGGTGCGCGCCTCGGCGTTGGCGATGGTGCGGGTGTAGATCTTGGTCTCCGAGCCCAGCCGGTCGAAGGCCAACCACAGGCCGGGCTGCTCGGTGGGCTCGAACCCGCGCAGGCTGTAGGTCCATTCCTCCAGGCTGCGGGTGTCGGCCAGGTAGTCGAACAACGCGTCGGGCGGGCAGTCGATGTAGCCGTTGACCGTGCAGTACTGGCCGAACACCTGATCATGGGGGTACACCGAGCGCATCATCTCCACGATGATGGGCGTGGCCGCCTCCCGCGGGGAGGTCTCGATGCGGATCACCCCGTCGAGGGGCCCGGTGGTGCCGGTATGGGTGGCGATGTCCTCAAGAGCGGGCAGCGACATCAGGGCGGTTCTCCTTCGTCATCGGATAATGCGCGGCGGCAACGGTTGTCGAGCTGACACCGTCCAAAAAGTTGGCAAACGGCGGGATTTCATCGGCCGAGCACTCCACGCTGAGCACCGACGGGCCCTCGACCTCCAGCGCGGCGGCCACCGCGCCGGGCAGCTCGGTGATGTCGGTCACGTCGGCGGCGGGCAGCCCGGGGAACATCGCGGCCAGCCCCGCCCCCAGCCGGCTGGGGCCAAACCGGTTGTAGCTGTAGAGGTCGTCGTAGAACAGCTGCTCGCGGGTCACACACATGGCGTGGGCGTGGTT
>NZ_DATFYW010000239.1:0-8853 GCF_035314905.1 Mycobacterium sp. | reverse complement strand
GTAGCGTTCCTCCAGCGCCGCGTACTCCTCCAGCGCCAGCGGGTTCACCCGGCCCAGCTCATTCAGCTCGCGTTCGGCGCGCTTGGCGCGCCGTTCCTGGGTCGGCCGGTCGAACGGCGCGGGGACCGGCGCGGTGACCGGCTCGCCGCGCTCGCGGGCCTGCTCGTACTCGGCGACCTCTAACTCCGACGGCGGCAATGGCACCTCTGGACCATATTCGGCGATCAGGTCGGCGGCGGCCATGCCGAACTGCTCGAGCACCTGCGCCTCGAGCTGCTCGATCCGCAGCTCCGCCTGCGCTTTGGCTACCTCGTCGCGGTGCAGCGCCTCGGTCAGCATGGCGATCCGCGCGGTCAGGTCGGTGACGGCGGCGCGGACCTGCGCCATCGATGCGACGCGTTCGGTGCGCTTCCTCGCCAGAGAGTCGCGGCCCTGCGACGCCGCCGCGACCGCCTCGTTCAGCCGCAGCGCGACCAGCTGGCCCGACTCGGCGACCGCCCCCGCGACCTGCGCGGCGTGCCGTCGTGCCTCGCGAGCCCGCTCTGCACGCACCCGCGCCTCGCGCTCGGCGGCCGCCGCCCTTCTCAACGAATCCGCGCGTCCTCGAACGGCATTCACGCGCTCCTCGGCTGTGCGGACGGCGAGCCGGGCCTCGATTTCCGCGGCCCGCGCCTTCTCCGCGGCCGCGACCGTGAGCTGACGCTCGGCCGGATCGTCCTCCACCGCGTGCTGGGTGGCTTCGGCACTGTGCAGCCGGCGCTCGAGTTCGGCCAGCTCTTCGACCGTCTTGGTGCGTCCGGCCTCGAGATCGTCGCGCTGTTCGGTGAGCCGGCGCCACTCCTGCTCCGCGGCGCGCGCGTCCTGCCCCAGCCGGCCGAGTTGCTCGTACGCCGCCGAGATCGTGGCGTCCGACTCGTTGAGCGCGGCCAACGCCTGCTCGGCCGCGTCCTGGCGGGACCGCTGCTCGGCCAGTGCGCCGGCCAGGGCGGCCGACAGCCGGCCGGCCTGCGTTTCGGCGGAAGTCAATTCGGCTCGGGCGTTGTCGATTTCGGAGGTGATCTCCAGCGTGCTCGGCCGACGGTCGGAGCCGCCGCTGACCCAGCCGGCGCCGACGAGGTCGCCGTCGCGCGTGACCCCCCGTAGCCGCGGATGGCTCGACACCAGCTCGAGTGCGGCCGCCAAGTCCGCTACCACCACGACTCCGGTCAGCATCGCGGTGATCGCGCCGTGCAGCTTCTCCGGCGCCTCGACGAGGTCAACGGCCCACTGGGCGTCGGGGGCCAACACCGTGTTGCGCTCGTCGGGCGGCGCGGGCCAGTCTCCGAGCACGATCGCGGCGCGGCCGCCGTCTGACTCTTTCAGCGCGGCTACCGCGGAGCGGGCGGCGTGGGAGTTCTCGGCGGCCACGGCGTCGGCCGCCGCGCCCAGCACCGCAGCGATCGGCGCCTCGTAGCCCGGTCGTACTTTGACCAGCTTCGCCACTGATCCGAAAAGACCCGCACCGGAAAGGTTTTCGCTCAGCCACGCTGCTCCGTCCTTTCGGTCGAGCCCGACGGACAGCGCCTCGATGCGGGCCTGTAGCGACGCCACCTCCCGTTCGGCGCTACGCTCGGCGGCCTGCAGCTCGGCGACGCGTTCGTCGGCGAGCCGCAGCGCGGCGACCGTCCGGTCGTGGTGTTCGTCGAGGCCAACCTCGCCCTCGTCCAGCTCGCCGACGCGGCCTTGCACGGTCTCGAACTCGGCCTGCGCCTGCTGCGACTTGGTGGCGGCCTCCTCGATCGCTTCCGACAGCCTCGCCACGGTTTCGTCGATCGATTCGACCCGGGTGCGCATCGTGTCGACCTGTCCCGCGAGGCGGGCAAGGCCCTCGCGACGGTCGGCCTCGGCCCGCACCGCCGCCAGGTGCGCGCGTTCCGCCTCGGCCGCGACGCGCTCGCGCTCGGCCAGTTCCGAGCGAGCGGCGCCGGCGACCCCGCGGGCCTCGGCGAGGTCGTCGAGCAGCCGCGCCTCGGTGGCCGCGATCTCGTCGGCCTCGGCGTCGAGCATCTCCGGATCGGTCCCGGCGCTGGCCGGTGGTTCGGCCTCGAGGTGCTGGGCGCGTTCGGTCGCGATCCGCACCGTCGCGCTGACCCGCTCCGCCAGCGCCGACAGCCGAAACCACGTCTGCTGGGCAGCCTCTGCCCGCTCCGTCATCTTCGCGACCGCGGCCTCATGCCCGGCCAAATCGTCGGTCGCCGTCGCCAGACGGGCCGTCGCCTCGTCGTGCTCACGGCGCAGCGCGGCCTCGGCATTGCCTACACCGGCATACTCGTTCTGCCGCGCGACCAGGTCGTCGGCGGCCAGGCGCAGCCGGGCGTCGCGCAGGTCGGCCTGGATGGTTTGTGCGCGCCTGGCGACCTCGGCTTGCCGCCCCAACGGCTTGAGTTGTCGGCGCAGCTCGGTGGTCAGGTCGGAGAGCCGCGCAAGATTGGCGGACATCGCGTCCAGCTTTCGGACCGCCTTTTCCTTGCGCTTCCGGTGCTTGAGCACGCCGGCGGCTTCCTCGATGAATGCCCGCCGTTCCTCGGGACGAGATTCGAGGATTTCCGACAGCTTGCCCTGCCCGACGATGACGTGCATCTCCCTGCCGATGCCGGAGTCACTCAACAGTTCCTGGATGTCCATCAGACGGCAACTGGTGCCGTTGATTTCGTATTCGCTGGCGCCGTCGCGGAACATTCGCCGGGTGATGGACACCTCGGAGTATTCGATCGGCAGCGCGTTGTCGGAGTTGTCGATCGTGACGGTCACCTCGGCGCGGCCCAGCGGCGCCCGCGACGACGTGCCGGCGAAGATGACGTCCTCCATCTTGCCGCCGCGCAGCGTTTTGGCGCCTTGCTCGCCCATCACCCAGCTGATCGCGTCGACGACGTTGGACTTGCCGGAGCCGTTGGGCCCGACGACGCAGGTGATGCCAGGCTCGAAGCGCAGAGTCGTCGGCGAGGCGAAGGACTTGAAGCCCTTCAGCGTCAGACTCTTGAGGTGCACGACGTGCCAGACTAGCGCTCGCCGAATCCGCGCAGCGGTTCCCCGGCGTCCGACCAGTCCGCGACCACGCTGTCGACGCTGCCCGGCGTGTTGCCGCTCTCGAGCAGGTCGAGGAGCCGCTGGCAGGCAGCGCGTGACCCCTGGGCAACCACCCGGACGCGTCCGTCTGGCCGGTTCGACGCGTGGCCGCTCAGCCCGAGTTCCAGCGCCCGCGCACGAGTCCACCACCGGAAGCCGACGCCCTGGACGTAGCCGTGCACCCAGGCGGTGAGCCGGACGTCAGGCTCCGACATTTGCTACCTCGAACGTCACCTTCGTGCCGGACTTCAGCGTGCGCCCGACCGTGCAGACCTGGTCGACGGCCCGGTTGACGACGACCAGCAGCCGGTTGAGCTCGCCTTCACTGAGCCCGGACACGTCGAGCTCCATCCTCTCCTCGAGCAGCGGATAGCGCTCCTGCTCGCGGTCGGGCGGCCCAGACACCCGGACGGTGGCCGAGTAGCCGTCGCCGAGCCGGCGTGCCAGCGGCGCGTCCGTGCTCATCCCGCTGCACGCGGCCAGCGCGATCTTCATCAGCTCGCCGGGCGTGAAGACGCCTTCGACGTCATCGGCACCCACCAGCACCTGCGCGCCGCGTGAGCTGTGCCCGGTGTAACGCCGCGTCCCGGTGCGTTCGACCCACAGTTCCGTCATGGCCTAATTTCTACCTTGCGCCGAAATGGCGCTCCCGCTCGCGCGACGCGCCGATTGACCACCCCGAACACTTTGTCGGCGCGGCCGGGGCTGGCAGTTCGGGCAGTAGAACGACGAGCGGTTCATGAACTTCTCACGGCGGATCACCGACCCGCACCGCCGGCACGCCTGGCCCTCGCGGCCATAGACATCCAGCGACCGGTCGAAGTAACCCGACTCGCCGTTGACGTTGACATACAGCGAATCGAACGACGTGCCGCCCTGCCCGAGCGCATCGCCCATCACCCCGGCCGCTGCGTCCAGCACGTCCCGCAGCCGGCGACGGGTCAGCGACGAGGCGATCCGAGCGCCGTTGACCTGTGCCCGCCACAACGCTTCGTCTGCGTAGATGTTGCCGATCCCCGACACGACGGTCTGGTCGAGCAGCTGTCGCTTGATCTCAGAGTGCTTGCGGCGCAACACCGTAACGACAGCGTCGGCATCGAATCGGGGATCGAGCGGGTCGCGGGCCAGGTGCGTGACCGGCACCGGCACGTCGCTGCCGTCGACGGTCACGAGGTCTGCGAGCATCCACCCTCCGAACGTGCGCTGGTCGACGAAGCGCAGCGCGGTTCCGTCGTCAAGCAACGCCGCGATCCGCACGTGGTCGTCGCGCGGTGGTCCCTTCGCGCGAGCACCCGTCGCGGCACCGATCAGCATCTGCCCGCTCATGCCCAGGTGCACGACCAGCGCCGTGCCGTCGGAGAGGTTCAGCCACAGGTACTTGCCGCGACGCCCGGTGCCCTCGATGCGCTGCCCGATCAGCCGGGCGGTCAAGTCGGCTGGGCCGGCATCGTGACGGCGGACCGCGCGAGGGTGGTGGACCCGCACCGCGGTCATGGTCCGGCCCGCGACATGGGCCTGCAGTCCTCGTCGGACAGTCTCGACCTCCGGAAGCTCAGGCACTGTCGAGGGCGTTCCACGCCGCTGCGGCGGCCTTCTGCTCGGCTTCCTTTTTCGAGCGCCCGACCCCTTCGCCGTATTCGGTGTCCATCACGATCACCGTCGCGGTGAACTCCTTGTCGTGATCGGGTCCGGTCGAGCTGACCAGATACGACGGCACGCCGAGGCCGCGGGCCGCGGTCAGCTCCTGCAGGCTGGTCTTCCAGTCGAGCCCCGCCCCGAGCGTCGGCGCTGCCTCGAGCAGCGAGCCGAATAGCCGCAGGATGACTTCACGTGCCCTCTCGATGCCGTGGTGCAGGTAGATCGCCCCGAGCAGGGACTCCATGCTGTCCGCGAGGATGCTCGATTTGTCCGCCCCGCCGGTGTTCTCCTCGCCGCGGCCCAGCAACAGGTAGGCGCCCAGCCCGTCGTCGGTCATCTTGCGCGCCACGTCTGCCAGCGCCTGCGTGTTGACGATGCTGGCGCGAAGCTTGGCCAGATCACCCTCCGAGCGGTCCGGATGGCGGTGAAACAGCTCGTCGGTGATCGTGAGCCCGAGCACCGCGTCGCCGAGAAACTCCAGCCGCTCGTTGGTGGGCAGGCCGCCGTGTTCGTAGGCGTAGCTGCGGTGGGTCAGCGCCAGGGTGAGGAGCTCGTCGGGCAGATCAGCTCCGAATGCCGCCCGCAGCGCTTCCCGTGCGGACGTCACCGTTCGTCCCCACCTGGGTCGTCAGAGAACATGCCGGCCAGGTTGGCCCACCTGGGATCAAGCTGCTCGTGGTGGTGCCCCGGCTCGGCCTCGGCCAGCGCCACCCCGCACACCGAGCACAACCCCGGACAGTCCTCGCGGCACAACGGCGACAGCGGCAGTTCGAGCCCGACCGCGTCGATGATCGGCTGCTCGAGGTCGACCGCGCCATCGACGACGTGGCCGACCTCGTCCTCTTCGGTCGTGGCTTCCGTGGTGCTGTCGGGATATGCGAACAACTCGGTCAGGGCGATTTCGATACGTCCGGAGGTCGCCGTCAGACACCGCGCACACTCCCCTGACGTCGGCGCGGACACCGTTCCGGTCACCAGCACGCCCTCCGAAACCGACTGGAACTGCAGATCCAGCTCCAGCGGCGCACCGCGGTCGATCGCGATCATGTCCAGACCGATGCGCGACGGGCTGGCCACGGTTTCACGGACAGGCAGCATAGCCCCGGGGCGCCGCGGAAGACGCGAGACGTCGTACGTGAGCGCTGACCGGGGGCTACGGTGAATCGCCGCGCTCGCCTGCCTGGCCATGACGGCCAGTTTAGTGACGCCGCAACCGCGTCGACGGGCCTGCCGCTAGCGCTGCGCGTAGTCGTGCGTGCCTGCGGCCGTGCGCAGCTGGTGGCGCCCGCGACCCACCGAGCGCAGTGTGCCGTTGAGGTAGTCCTCGAACTCGGCGAGCTTGCTGTCGACGTAGATGTCGCATTCGCCGCGAAGCCGGTCTGCCTCGGCGTGTGCCGCGTCGATCATCCGGGTGGCCTCGGCGGTCGCTGTTTGCACGACCTCCGTCTGCGAGACCAGCCGCTGCTGCTCCTTGATGCCTTCTTGGACAGCCTTCTCGTAGGACAGGTTGCCGTTCTCCACCAACCGATCGGCCTCGGCCTTGGCACGACCCGTCATGACTTCGTAATCGCGCTTTGCCGTCGCGCTGAGCCGGGCAGCCTCGTCCCGCGCCTCGCCGACCATCTGGTCGCAGTGTGCCCGAGCCTCGGCGACCATGCGGTCGGCATGCGACTTGGCGTCGGCCAGCAACCGGTCAGCCTCCGCGCGAGCGTGCGCCATCATCGACTCCGACTCGGCGGTGGCCGTCGCCACCATCGAGTCGGAATGCTCCTTGGCCTCGCGCAACAGCGAGTCGCGTGCATCCAGGACGTCCTGCGCGTCGTCGAGCTCGCCGGGGATCGCATCCTTGATGTCGTCGATCAACTCGAGGACATCGCCCCGGGGCACCACGCAGCCGGCGGTCATCGGAACGCCGCGGGCTTCCTCGACTATCGCGCCCAACTCGTCGAGCGCTTCAAAAACTCGGTACACGGCGATCCCTCCGGCGTAGTCAGTGTTACCAGTGTGCCTGGCGTTACGTCTGTGACGGCGCAGCGTGGCCGGTGTGTCGGCCTACCAGGCATCCCTTGACTGCATGAAACCAGGTTCATGCCGTTCCCACCGCACCAACCGGAGGAAAGCCCTAGCGCACGGCGCCTGCAATCGCGTCGCGGGCGCGGTCGAGCAATGATACGAACGGGCCGGCCGCGAGGTTGGCCATCGGCGATTCGACGCCGGGGTGCGGACGGGTCGGCGCGATGGCCTCCGCGGCGCGCACCGCACCCGCCATCTTCTTCAGCTCGTCCTCGCTGAGTTTGCCGGCCAGCTTGTCGAACTCCTCGCTCTCCTCGTGCTCGGCGTGGTTGACTACGTCCCTCTGGAGCGCGATGAGCGCATTCCTGAATTCGTTCGAGTCGATGTTCAGGCTCTCGATCTTCTGCAGCTGCTGTTTGGCCTGGTTTTCCTCGTGC
This sequence comes from Mycobacterium sp., assembly GCF_035314905.1. Taxonomy (GTDB): domain Bacteria; phylum Actinomycetota; class Actinomycetes; order Mycobacteriales; family Mycobacteriaceae; genus Mycobacterium. Next base: position 1,660 of record NZ_DATFYW010000239.1, on the reverse strand, counting down.
AGCCGCGCGTCCACGATCGCCTCGCCACTGTCGATCTCGTGTCGGGCCTTCGGATGAACGATCATCTCCTCGGCGGTTTCGTGCACTGCCAGCAGCGAGCGCAACTCGAAGAACGCCCGCTCACGCTTGTCTTTGTCTGGCGCATTGATGGTTTCGGAGAACAGCTCCTTGATCCGGTTGTGCTGCTCCTTGAGAAACGCGACGACGTCCTGAGTTGATTTCACCGATGTGTCGGCCACTGCGGTGTACCTCCTTTTGTTCTCCGGAATTACGAGTTCGGCGCAATGGGCTGTGCGCGCCATTGATCGCATACCCGCGCAGCGGCGGGCCAAACGCCTCAGCGTCCCTGCAACTTCTCCCGCAGCCGCCGGTTGACAGGCTCCGGCAGCAGGTCGGAGACATCACCTCCGAGGGCCGCGACCTCCTTCGCCAATGATGACGATACGAACGCGTAGCGCGCTGTCGTCGCGACGAAAAACGTGTCCACGTTGGCGATGTGTTTGTTCATCTGCGCCATCTGCAGTTCGTATTCGAAGTCTGTGCCGGTGCGCAGGCCCTTGACGATCGCGGTCAGCCCACGCGCCTTGGCGAAGTCGACGACGAGCCCTTCACCCGACTCCGCTCGCAGATTCGGCAGGTGTTCGGTTGACTCGTTGATCATCGCGATGCGCTCGTCGATGGTGAACATGCCCCGCTTGTTCGGGTTGACCAGGATCGCGACGACGACCTCATCGAACTGGGCGGATGCGCGCTCGAAGATGTCGATGTGGCCCAGCGTGACCGGGTCGAAGGATCCGGGGCACACGGCGCCACTCATGGATGAGCACGCTAGCAGCCCTGGCCGATAACGGCGCTAGCCCGGGTTGCCGGCTTCGGCCAGCTCCAGCCGGGTGTCGCCGTAGCGCCGCGCCGGCCAGTTGCTCCAGCCATCCGGCCAGCTCAGCGGGCGCCCGGAGGACCTGCGTTCGACGACGACGACGGTGCCCGCACCCGTCCAGCCGCGCCCGGCCAGTGCTGCCAGGATCTGCTCCACCTCCGCCGTGTCTAGGCCGTACGGGGGATCGGCGAACACCAGATCCACGGGGCGCTCGGCGCCCTCGTCGAGCACCGTTGCGACCCGCCGGGCCAGCACCGTTGCTCCGGTCAACCCGAGTGTGTCGATGTTCCGCCGGATCACGGCGGCGGCGCGTGGATCGCCTTCGACGAACGTGGCATTGATCGCGCCGCGCGAAAGTGCCTCGAGCCCAAGCGCTCCCGACCCGGCGTACAGATCGAGCACGGTGAGTCCGTCGAAGTTCATGCGCGCGGCCAGGATGTTGAACAGCGCTTCGCGCACTCGGTCCGACGTTGGTCGCGTCACGCGCGGCGGCACCGCGATCCGGCGACCGCCCGCGGTGCCGCCGACGATCCGGGTCAGCTGACCACCATCAGTAGGTCTCCGCCCTCGACCTGGGCGGCCTTCGAGACCGCCACCCGCTCGACGGTGCCGGCCTTCGGTGCGGTGATCGCCGCCTCCATCTTCATCGCCTCGATCGTGGCCACGGTCTGACCCGCGGTCACCGTGTCCCCTTCGCCGACGCCGATCGTGACGACACCCGCGAATGGCGCACCGATGTGATCGGGGTTGCTGCGGTCCGCGGTCTCCGCCGCGGGCACGCTG
>NZ_DATFYW010000238.1:0-5257 GCF_035314905.1 Mycobacterium sp. | reverse complement strand
AGCACGCCAGCACGTCGTCACCATCGGCGGCGGCGCCGAGCAGCGGCGGCAGGTCGCGCAGCCGCAGGTCACGGCGGAACCACAACAGCGTCGGCATGCCCTCATGCTGCCCGCGATTTCCGGCGCGGAAACGTCCGAACTGCCCCAACCTGGTCAGGTGGGCCGCCCGCTCCGCCTCGAACTGGCGCAGTATCGCCCGGTCACCGGCCCAAACCCCGTCGCGCAGCCAGGCCGGCAAGCCTGCGACATCGTCACAGACACGTCAGATCTGCCGCCCAACGCCGACTGCGGGGCGCTCATCCTCGGGCTTTGCTGGCCGGAGCGGGGTTGACCCGCGAGCCGCCCGACCTCGAGGCGTCGCCCGGGTGGCATGATCGAACTGAACCCGTTTGGTTGACGTCACTTCAGGTGTAATGTCAGCAAAGGAGGTGCGGTGGCGTGAAGACCGGACTTTTGAGCAGCTACAAATCGTTGGCGCTTGCGGTGATCGCTGCGGTGTTGATGCTGGGCCTCGTCAACACGCCGGTAGCGCGCGCCGACGACCGTCTCAACTTCACCGGAACCACGCTCAGCGGCGGGTCTTTCAACGGATCCAACCTGCACGGCAAACCTACCGTGCTGTGGTTCTGGACTCCGTGGTGCCCGTTCTGCAACATCGAGGCCCCGGGGGTAAGCGAAGTGTCCGCCGCCAATCCGAAGGTGACGTTCGTCGGCATCGCCGGCCGCTCCGACGCCGGGCAGATGCAAGGCTTCGTTTCGAAGTACAACCTGAACTTCACGAACCTCAACGACGCCGACGGATCATTGTGGGCGCGCTTCGGTGTGCCGTGGCAACCGGCATACCTCTTCGTCCGCCCCGACGGCTCATCGACCTTCGTGAACAACCCGACCGCGGCGATGCCCGAGCAGGAATTGTCGGACCGGGTCAAGACGCTGACGGCGTAGGCGTCGGCACACAGTGGACCAAGACCTGGCGGGCTTGGCGTTCGGCGCTGGGCTGGTAGCTGCCCTCAACCCGTGCGGATTCGCAATGCTGCCGGCCTATTTGGCGCTGGTTATTGGAGAGGGCACCGGCCGGCCGCCTGCGGTCGGGCGCGCCATCGCGGCCACCGTGGCGATGACCGTCGGCTTCCTGGCGGTGTTCGGTTTGTTCGGCTTGCTGACCGTGGAGGTGGCGTCGACGGTCCAACGTTACCTGCCGTACGTCACCGTCGTAATCGGGATCATCCTGGTAGCAGTGGGGATTTGGCTGCTATCGGGTCGGGAACTCACGATCTTCGTGCCAAACCCGCTGGCACACAAGGGGCGATGGGCACCGACCGCTCGGATTGGTTCGATGCTGGGCTACGGCGTGAGCTATGCGATCACTTCGCTGTCATGCACGGTCGGCCCGTTCCTCGCGGTCACCGGGGCGGCCGTCCGCAGCGGTCCGGTGATGCAGACCGTCTGGGTGTACCTCGCCTACGCGGCCGGTTTCGCTTTGGTCGTGGGTGCGCTGGCCGTCGCCGCCGCATTCGCCAGTTCGGCGCTGACCGAGCGCATCCGGTCCATCGTGCCGTTCATCAACCGGATCAGTGGCGCGCTGCTCGTGATCTTCGGGGTGTACATCGGCTACTACGGCGTCTACGAGGTGCGGATATCCGGGCGCGGCGCCAATCCGGCGGATCCGGTGATCATCGGGGCGGGACGGCTGCAGGGCGCGGTGGCGGGGTGGGTCTACCAGCACGGCGCGTGGCCGTGGTTGGTGGCGCTGACGCTGCTGATGATCGGCGCGCTGGCCTGGATCTGGCGGGCGCGGATCCGTCGATAGCAGCACACTGACCGTTGCAATGACATCATAATGATGTCATGATGACATCATGGACTTGCAGCCTTACGTCGACACCGTTCGGCACGAACTCAACGTTGCCGCGCAGGCGGGCGACGACGCCGCCGCGCTGGCCGACCGGTTGAGCGCACCGCTGGAGTCGGCGGTCCGGCTGGTCCTGCTCGAGGCGCTGTCGGCGGCTGCCGAGGAGATCACCCGCGAGTTGGCACCGGCGTCGGTCGACGTCCGCCTCCGCGGCCGCGATCCGCAATTCGTCGTCTGCGCTCCGATTCAGGAACCAGCTGATGAACGCGAGCCCGCCGCCGAACCGCCGGCCGTCGCCGACGATGGCGGGGGTACGTGGCGGGTCACACTGCGCCTACCGGAAAGCCTGCGGCCGAGGGTGGAAGCGGCGGCGCGCCGCGAAGGGATATCTGTCAACGCCTGGCTGGTTCGCGCGGCTGCTGCGCGTGCCGAGCCCGCCACCCAGCGAGCCAACACCAGCCGCCACATCACCGGCTGGGTCCGCTGACACCACGAAACCCGAGGAGGAAAACGATGCCCACATTCGCCACACCCGAACCCATCACCGCACGCGTCGAGGCCGGCTCGGGCTCGATCCGACTCATCGCCAGTGAGCGCCCGGGACACCATCGTCGAAGTGCGGCCCCGCGACGAATCCCGCCCCGCCGACGTCCGATCCGCCGAGCAGGCGCAGGTCTACTACGCGAACGGCAAACTCACGGTGGCGCCGGCGAAGTTCGGCTTGCTCGGCTACCGGATGGGAGCTGTCGACATGGTCATCGAACTGCCTTCCCACTCGCGGATTCACATCGCCGTCGCATCCGCCGACGTGCACGCCGACGGCGAATTCGCCGACTTCGGCTTCGATTCAGCCAGCGGACGGCTGGAGGTGCAGTCGATCAGCGGTTCGGCGAAGATCGCGACCGCTTCCGGTGACGCCGCGATCGCCAACCTCGACGGCGACGCGAAATTCCAGGCCGCCAGCGGCTCTCTGTCGCTCGACCGGTTGCGGGGAAACGTGAAGTCGCAGACCGCGTCGGGCTCGGTCAACATCGCCGCGGCCGTCAGCGGCGCTGTCGTCGCCCATACCAGCAGCGGCGACGTTGAAGTCGGCATCCCCGAGGGAACCGCCGCGCAACTCGACATCATGACCGGGTCGGGAACGGTCACCAACCGGCTGAAGCCCTCCGACGGGCCCGAGCACGGCGACGATACCGTCGTCATACAGGTGCGCACCGGTTCCGGCGACGTCGACATCAACCGCGCGTTCACCGCGGCCGCGTGACGGCCGGCGGTCGTCGAGTCAGCGCTTGCGGATCAGCGCCAACGCGCTGCCGCCGCGCTGAGGTAACGCGGGTCCGGCAGAACGGCGTTCTCGCGCATGGTTGCCTCGCAGACCTTGATCGCGTGCTCGTCGCCGATGTCAACGGCCTCGGCGGCCAACGCCGCGAAGGTGCTCTCGTCCTCGGCGGGTGCGGCTTGCGGCGTCCGCGTCGAGCGTTTCCCGCCGAATGCGGCGAACAGTTCCTCATTGACCGCCTCGATCGTGTGCAGTGACGGCGCGTGCAACTCGGCCGGCAGATCCGCCAACAGTCGCCGCATCGCGGCCGGCCCAGTGATGGTGTGGATCAACGGAATCGGGAAAGACGGCATCGTCGCGGTTGTAGTGGCCGCAGTACTCGGCGGTGAGATGGCGGAGGGCGTCGTCGACCGTTGCGGCGTCAAGATCGCCGCGCCTGACGGCCGTGTTGCGGAGAGGTTTGAATGACGTCGCCCAGAGAGCAAGGCCGCGGGCGAGCTCATCGATCTGCAGATCGCTCGGCTCGGCGACCAGGCCCAGGGACCGGACCGCGTGGGCCGAACGAATCAGGCCGTGCAGAAGCGACCCGGAGCAGCCCGGCAGCAGACGCAGCCAGGTTCGCAGCACCGTGCGCCACGGCGTGTTCCCCAACTCGCTGCGGAACAGTTCCACCCAGTCGCCGCGGCGTTCGAGATCTCCCAGCGCGGTTCGCCACTCGTCCGGCACGCGGGCGTCGATCGACCGTGACGGGCGGGGGAGCGGCTCATAGTTGCGGCGGGCAATGTTGACGTGCAGCCACCGGTCGACGTCGCCGCCACAGCCCAGAGTGGCCAGCGCCTCGGCGGCCATCGGAGAATGATTGGCGAAGAACTGGTCGGTGAACAGGCCCGTCGACTGCAGCCGGTGCAACGCACCGTTGACCGCTTCCGCATAGGTGACCAGACCCTCGGGGCTCATGCGAATATGACGGCCGACAACCGGAAAAGTTACAGGAGCGGGGCACAATACTTTTCACTGAAAGCCGTCCGGTATGGCTTACCGCCGACTGAAGGAAGCGCATGGAGTTCTGGTGTGGCACCGCGTTCATGAAGACGGAAGAGGCGCCCGCCGTGGCGCGGATGCTCGACGAGGCCGGCTACGACGGGATGGTGTGCTCCGACCACCTGATATACCCGCGCCATCTCGCGTCGCCGTATCCGTCGCCCACCGGGCGTCCGATGTGGTCGCCCGACACGGCTTGGCCTGATTCATGGGTTCTCATCGGCGCCATGGCGTCGGTGACCCGTCGGCTGCGATTCACGAACGCCGTGTACGTCGCACCCGTCCGCCCCCTGCTCGAAGTCGCCAAGCAGGTGGCCACCGCATCGGTGGTATCGGGGGGGCGGGTGTCGCTCGCGGTTGGCGTCGGATGGATGCGCGAGGAATACGAGCTGATGGGCCAGGACTTCGGCAACCGGGGCAGGCGCCTCGACGAGATGATCCCGGCCCTGCACGCGCTGTGGAAGGGCGGCTGGGTGTCGTGGGCCGGACGTTATTACCAAGTGCCCGAATTGATGATCGAGCCGCATCCGCCGAGCCGGGTGCCGATTCTGGGCGGCGGTGAGTCCGACGCCGCCCTGCGGCGGGCAGCACGCCTCTGCGACGGCTGGGTCGGCTACGGCTATCCGTGGGACGGCGCCGTGCACTACGTCGAGACGTTGACCGCACTGCGCGCGGAGTACCGGCGCGCCACCGAGCCATTCGAGATCATGTTGGCGCTCTACGAGGCGCCGTCCCCCGATCTCGTCAAGCGGGCCGAAGACATCGGCATCACCGCGTTGATGTGCAGTCCGTGGACCACGCTGGACGACATCAAGGCCGGCGTGCACGACTCACTCAAGCTCGACGCCGAGCGATACCGGCGGCCCATCGAGCGGTTCGCCGAAATCGTGATCGCCAACTCGCGATAACCGCGCGGCACAATGGACCGGTGACCACCGAGCGCAGGCGCGTGCTGATTCTGGGCAGCACCGGATCCATCGGCACTCAGGCGCTGGAGGTCATCGCCGCCAACCCCGACCGATTCGAGGTGGTCGGGCTCGCCGCCGGTGGCGCAAATGCGCGGCTGCTCGCCCAGCAGCGCGACG
>NZ_DATFYW010000237.1:0-13514 GCF_035314905.1 Mycobacterium sp. | reverse complement strand
GCACCATCTGCCGGGCGCCGGGCGGTACATTGAGATCCATGACTGAACCGTCGGACAAACCGGAAAGCCCGTCGGGATCATCCCAAATGCCGCCACCGCCGCCGCAGCCGTATCCGTATCCGTACCCGCCGGGCCCATATCCGGGTGCCGGGTACCCACCGCCGCCGCCCCAGCCTTACTCAGGCTGGGCCCCGCCCCCGACAGGACCCAAGAACGGCCTCGGGATCGCGGCACTGGTGATCGCGATCATCGGCTTGATCACGTGCTGGATTCCCTTCGCCGGGTTGATCGCCATCGTCCTCGGCATCGTTGCGGTCGCGATCGGCTTCGCGGCACGTAGCCGCGTGAAACGGGGCGAGGCCAACAACGGCGGCATTGCGATCGCCGGCATCGTGCTGGGGATCCTCGCGATCATCGGCGGGGTGGCGTTCGGCCTCATCTGGTTCGGGCTTTTCAAGCAGGTCGGCGGGAGCACCTACTTCGACTGCGTCAAGAATGCCGGCAACGACCAAGCGAAGATCCAGCAGTGTGCCGACCAATTCAAGCAGCACATCGAGAATCAGTTCAGCGTCACGTTGACGCCGTCGCCCTAAAGCTGGCGCCGCCGCGGCATGAACTCCAGCGACAGCAGCACCACCAGAGCGTGCGGGATGTGTTGCACGGACACTAGTGCATAGCGCCGGTCGCCGAGCGAGTGGAACTTCCGTAGATAACGGTAAAGCGACTCGAGCGCGATCAGCGGATCGAGAAGATGGATCGCTGTGTAGAAGAAGGTCTGCACCAACCCGCGGTCCTTGGCGGTGAAGATCTCGGGAAACGCAGCGAACGCCAACGACAGTCGTTGGCCGCCACGTGCCTTGGCCTCGTGGATCATGTCAATGGACAGCCGCTCGTCGATCCCGTTGGGCGCCCCTGGGCGCCGCCACGGCACATCCAGCGTCACGTCGTCGCCGCGGCCCGCGGACGCGTACCGGTGGAAGCCTTGCACCCGGCCGGACCGGTCGCGCGCGATGATCAGGCTGATGCCCGGGTAGCGGCGCTCGAGTGCGCCGTCGAGCATCATCGAGAATCCCCGTTCGAAGTGTGCGCCGCTGTGGGATGTGTACAACACCTCGGCGAGCTCGGCCTGCTGCGCGTCGTCGATCTCCTGCTCGGCGACCACTTCGGTGGTGATGCCGCAGTTGTGGGTGCGCTGCACAGCTTGGCGCAAATTGCGGAACTTGCGCCCGGCCATGTCGAAGCGCTGCACGTCGATGACGACGTCCCTGCCGATCGGCACCGCCAGCATGGACTGGCCGATCACAGCCGCGTTCTGCCACAGCGAAAGCCTGCGCTCGCTGCAGCCGATCACCAGGATGCGCCAGCCCCTGCTGTGGCACATCGCGACGAAGTCGGCCACCAGTTCGGGAAAGCGCGCGTCGTCGCCGACGGGGTCGCCACCGACCACCGCAAAGCCGAGGCGAGTGCGGTATGCAATCGCCGCGGTTCCGTCGGCGTTGAAGTGGAAGCTCCTCAACGACTGCATCGCAAACGGCGCGAGTGCATCACCTCTGGTGGCGTTCACCAGCGCCCAGACTCTGGGCAGCGCCTCCGGCTGCGGCGGGGATGTCGTCGGCCACATCAACACCAGGCCTGCCCCGGCGATCAGCACATCGCCTAGCAGGTCGAACGACAACAGCCGCGCACCCAGGCCGGCCAGCAACACCATCATTGCCGCCCATGCATGGGCGGCGGTCACCGGCCGGCCCAGGAAGATGCCGCGGGCGATCAGCGCCACGGCGGCGAGGATGGTGACAGACCACTCCAAGCGCCCCGCGGCGTGCCAGTGCGTGTGGTCGTGATCGCGGGCCAGCAACACCACGAGCCAGCAGAACACGCTGAGAACTGCCAGCGCGCCGATCCAGCGTGCCGCCGGCGAGTCGACATTGACGACGACCCGCTCCCGGGCCTTGACCCTGGCGACCTTCACGGGCGGCTCCGTCATCCGGTAAACATTACGCCTAGTCAGCGACGGGAAGCGGGAAAGTGCTTCACGATTCCTTCCTGTACTACCGTCGCCATCAGCTGCCCGTCACGGTCGAAGAAGTGGCCGGTGCCCAATCCGCGCGACTCCGCGGCAACGGGCGACTGCGTGGAGTACAGCAACCAATCATCAAAATTGACTTGGCGGTGGAACCACACCGAGTGGTTGACCGTGACGGCGAAAATTCGGTCGTAGCCCCAAGACAAACCGTGCGTCGTGATGATCGAGTCCAGCAGCGTGGTGTCCGAGGAGTACACCATCGCGGCGGTGTGCAGAAGCGGGTCGTCGGGCAGCTCGCCGTGGGCCTTCAGCCACACCCGGTTGTAGTCCAGCCGCTCGCCTTTGTCCCGCATGATCCACGCCGGATCGTTGACATAACGCCACTCGATCGGGCGCAATGCGTTGACGAATTGCGGAACCACCTTCTCGTACCCACGCAGCAGGTCATCGATTGGCGGAAGCGTGGTGGGATCTGCCACATCTGGGGCCCTCACGTTGTGCTCGAGCCCGGGTCCGCCCGATAGATACGAAATCATCGCCGATGCCAGCAGCTTGCCGTCCTGTATCGCGTCGACCCGCCGGTTGGCAAAGCGACGCTCGTCGCGCAGCCGGACCACGTGGTACTCGAGGTCCTTGTCGGGGTCGCCGCCGAAAATGAAATGCACGGTGAGAGCGCTCGGCGGAAGGACGTGTCGCAGCGTGCGGCTGCCCGCGAGGAAGGCCTGCGCCATCATCTGCCCACCGAATGTACGGAGGGGAGTCTTGGTGGGGTGCGAGCCGATGAAGGTGTCGTCGTCGACGCGGTCCAGGTCCAGCGTGGCCAGCAACTGCTCGAAATCGCTCGCCAACGAGATGCCTCCCCTAGTGGTCGTCCTCCCCGATCCGGTGCACATGGATCAGGTTGGTCGAGCCTACTGTGCCCGGTGGAGCGCCCGCGACGATGACCACCAGGTCACCGCGCCGGTAGCGGCCAAGGTCGAGCAGGGACTTGTCCACCTGCCTGATCATTCCGTCGGTCGTTTGCATGTGCGGCACGATGAACGTCTCCGTGCCCCAAGTAAGAGCCAACTGGCTGCGGACCTCCGGCAGCGCGGTGAAGGCGAGCAGCGGCAGCGGGGTGTGCAGCCGGGCCAGCCGGCGCACGGTGTCGCCGGACTGGGTGAACGCGACGAGCGCCTTGGCGTCGAGCCGTTCGCCGATGTCGCGGGCGGCGTACGAGATGACGCCGCGTTTGGTGCGCGGCACATGCGCCAGCGGCGGAGCGGCGGTCGAATTCTGCTCGACGGCGGTGATGATCCGGGCCATGGTCCGGACCGCCTCCAGTGGGAACTTGCCGACGGACGTCTCGCCGGAGAGCATCAGCGCGTCTGCGCCGTCGAGCACCGCGTTGGCGACGTCGGATGCCTCGGCCCGGGTGGGCCGCGGGTGCTCGATCATCGAATCGAGCATCTGGGTCGCGACGATCACCGGTTTCGCGTTCTCCCTGGCCATCTGGATGGCCCGCTTCTGCACCAGTGGCACCTCTTCGAGCGGCATTTCGACGCCGAGGTCGCCGCGCGCGACCATCACCGCGTCGAAGGCCAGCACGATCGCTTCCAGGTTGTCGATCGCCTCGGGCTTCTCGAGCTTGGCGATCACCGGTACCCTGCGGCCGACCCGGTCCATCACCTCGTGCACGAGTTCGACGTCGGCAGGCGACCGGACGAACGACAACGCCACCAGGTCGACCCCTAGGCGCAGCGCGAACTCCAGATCCTCGATGTCTTTCTCGGAAAGCGGCGGCGCCGACACTTTCATCCCGGGCAGCGACAGGCCTTTGTTGTTGGAGATAGGGCCGCCCTCGGTGACTGTGGCGACGACGTCATCGCCGTCGATGTGCTCGACCACCAATTCGAGATTGCCGTCGTCAACGAGCAGCCGGTCGCCGGGCTGGGCATCGTGGGTCAGCCGCTTGTAGGTGGTGGAAACGCGGTCGTGCGTGCCTTCGGCTTCCTCGACGGTGATGCGGACCGTGTCGCCGTTGTTCCAATAGGTCGAGCCGTTCGCGAATCGGCCCAGCCGGATCTTCGGCCCCTGCAGGTCGGCGAGCACGCCGACGGCGCGACCGGTGATGTCGGAGGCGGCCCGGACTCTGTCGTAGGCGGCCTTGTGGTCGGCGTGCTCACCGTGACTCATGTTGAGCCGGGCAACGTCCATGCCGTCCTCAACCAGTGCCCGGAGCCTCTCATCGGAGCTGGTCGCGGGCCCGAGGGTGCAGACGATCTTCCCGCGTCTAGTCACGAATGCCGAGCATAGTCGCGGCGAGAGGCCTTCACACGACGGCGAGCGGCAGCAAGCTCGGGCCAACTGGCTCAGGCAGATCCGACTCACCCATGAGGTAGGTGTCGACCGCGTGCGCGACGCTCCGGCCCTCCGCGATCGCCCACACGACCAGTGACGCGCCGCGGTGGGCGTCACCGCACACGAACACTCCGGGCGCGCTTGTCTGCCAGTCGGATCCGCACGGCAGGGCGCCGCGGCGGTTGAGCTCCAGGTCCAGACCGTCCAGCAGCGGCATGTGCTCGACGCCGTCAAATCCGATGGCCAGCAACGCGAGGTCGCACGGCAGCTCGAGGCTGTCGCCGACCGGCGTGATCGCACGCCGGCCGTCGGCGCCGCGCGTGACGCGCACCTCAGCGACCTCGATTGCCCGCAGGTTGCCGTCTTCGTCGCCGAGGAACCGCTGGACCGCGACCTCGTAGCGGCGGTGACCGCCTTCGGCATGAGCCGGCGAGGTGCGCAACACCAGCGGCCATGTCGGCCACGGCGACCGTGATTCGTCACGGATTTCCGGCGGCTCCGGGTTGTAGTCGAGCTGGGTGACCGAGGCGGCACCTTGTCGGTGCGCGGTGCCGAGGCAGTCCGCGCCGGTGTCGCCGCCGCCGATGATCACCACATGCCTGCCCTTCGCGCTGATCGGCGAAGGTCCGTCACCTTCGCATTCGCGGTTGGCAGGCACCAGGTGTTCCATTGCCAGGTGCACGCCTTTCAGGTGCCGCCCTTCGACGTCGTAGTCGCGGGCCCGCAGCGCACCTACGGCCAGCACGACGGCCTCGTGCTGCGCACGCAGCGCTTCGACCGATATGTGTACGCCCACTTCGCAGTCGGTGACGAATCGCGTTCCTTCCGAACGCATTTGGGCGAGCCGATGATTGAGTACGGATTTCTCCATCTTGTATTCGGGAATGCCGTACCGCAGCAGGCCGCCGAGTCGGTCGTCACGCTCGTACACCGTGATGCGGTGGCCGGCACGGGTGAGTTGTTGCGCAGCAGCCAGACCCGCTGGACCCGAACCCACCACCGCGACGCTCTTGCCCGTGCCGATCGCCGCAGGCTGGGGTTCGACGACGCCCTCCATCCACGCGTGGTCGGCGATGGTCTGCTCGATGCGCTTGATCGTCACACTGCCGCCGGTCTTCTCCTCCCCGATCGACAGCACGCATGCCGCCTCGCACGGCGCCGGGCAGAGCCGGCCGGTGAACTCCGGGAAATTGTTGGTGGCGTGCAGCCGCTCGCTTGCGGCGTCCCAGCGGCCCCGTCGGACCAGGTCGTTCCACTCGGGTATCAAGTTTCCGAGCGGGCATCCGGCGGTTCCGGAGTGGCAGAACGGGATTCCGCAGTCCATACAACGCCGTGCCTGCTGCGAAACCTCGCCGGCACGTTGCTGCGGGTCCTGGCGTTCGTAGACCTCCCGCCAGTCGCCGACGCGTTCGTCCACGGGCCGCTTGGCGGCCTCAACCTTCGGCACCTTCAGAAAGCCGGTGGGATCAGCCACGGGACGCCTCCATGATCGCCGTGTCGACGTCACGCCCCTCCGCCTTGGCCATGCGCGTGGCCTGCAGCACTCGCTGGTAATCGGTGGGCATGATTTTAGTGAATTGCGCACTGCGCCTTGGCCAGTCAGCCAGGACGGACTTGGCGACCGTGCTGCCGGTGTACACAGCGTGCTTGGCCACGACGTCGTGCAGCCACATCAGGTCGTCGTCCTCGAGGGGCTGCAGCTCGACCATCGCGGTGTTGACCTTGTCGGGATCCAGGCCGAGCACATAGGCAATGCCGCCGGACATGCCCGCCGCCATGTTGCGCCCGGTCCGGCCGAGTATCACCACGCGGCCGCCGGTCATGTACTCGCAGGCGTGGTCGCCGACGCCTTCGGTGACGGCCAGCGCGCCGGAGTTGCGGGCGCAGAACCGTTCACCGACGCGGCCGCGCAGGTAGACCTCGCCGGAGGTCGCGCCGTAAAGCAGCGTGTTGCCGGCGATGACGTTGTCCTCCGGCAGGAACAGCACGTCATCTGGCGGTCGGACGATCACCCGTCCGCCTGAAAGGCCCTTGCCGACGTAGTCGTTGGCGTCACCGGTCAGCTCCATCGTGATGCCTGGCGGCAGGAAAGCGCCGATCGACTGGCCGGCGGAACCGGTCAGCTTGACGTGGATCGTGTCGTCGGGGAGTCCTTGCGCGCCGTAGCGGCGGGTTACCTCCGCGCCGAGCAGTGTGCCGACGGTGCGGTTGACGTTGCGGACAGGCAGTTCCAAACGCACGGGGTGTGCATCTTCCAGCGCCCCTTCGGCCAGCGCGATGATCGTTTGGTCGAGAGCCTGGTCCAGCGCGTGGTATTGGTCACGGAGCTTGCGCCGCTGGGTCAGCCGGGCGCCGTGCGCGTCGGTCGGCATCGCGAAGATCGGCGTCAGGTCCAGTCCCTTGCTCTTCCAGTGCGCGACACCCTTCGCGGTGTCGAGCACCTCGGCGCGCCCGACTGCCTCGTCGATGCTGCGGAAGCCGAGGTCGGCCAGGTAGCGGCGCACGTCTTCGGCGATGAAACGGAAGAAGTTCTCGACGAACTCCGGCTTGCCGTTGAACCGGGCGCGCAGCTCGGGGTTCTGGGTCGCGACCCCGACCGGGCAGGTGTCGAGGTGACAGACGCGCATCATGATGCAGCCGGCGACGATCAGGGGCGCGGTGGAGAAGCCGAATTCCTCGGCACCGAGCAATGCCGCCACCACGACGTCCCGCGCGGTGCGCATGCCGCCGTCGGCCTGAACTGTGATCCGGTCACGTAACCCGTTGAGCACCAATGTCTGCTGCGTGTCGGCCAGCCCGATCTCCCACGGGGCCCCGGCGTGCTTGAGCGAGGTGAGCGGTGCCGCGCCGGTGCCGCCGTCGTGGCCCGAGATCAACACGACATCGGCGTGTGCTTTTGACACCCCGGCCGCGACAGTGCCCACGCCGACGGAGCTGACGAGCTTCACGTGGATCCGAGCCTTGTCGTTTGCGTTCTTCAGGTCGTGGATCAGCTGGGCGAGATCCTCGATCGAGTAGATGTCGTGGTGCGGAGGTGGCGAAATGAGCCCGACTCCCGGCGTGGAGTGCCGGGTCTTGGCGATGTTCGGATACACCTTGTAGCCGGGAAGTTGTCCGCCTTCACCGGGTTTGGCACCTTGGGCCATCTTGATCTGGATGTCCGTGGCGTTGACGAGGTAGTCGCTGGTGACGCCGAACCGACCGGAGGCAACCTGCTTGACGGCGCTCCGCCGTCTCGGGTCATAGAGGCGGTCGACATCCTCGCCGCCTTCCCCTGAGTTGGAGCGGCCCCCGATGTTGTTCATCGCGATCGCCATGGTTTCGTGCGCTTCGGCCGAGATCGAGCCGTAGCTCATCGCGCCGGTGTTGAAACGGGTGCAGATCGATTCGACGGATTCGACCTCCTCCAGCGGCACCGGGGGGCGCAGGCCCTTCTTGAGCTCGAACAGGCCACGCAGCGTGCCGCCTTCGCGTGAGAGCCGGTCGACCTCGTCGGTGTACTGCTTGAAGATCTCGTGTCGCTTGGTGCGGGTTGAGTGCTGCAGGAGGAACACGGTTTCCGGGGTGAACAGGTGCAGTTCTCCCTCGCGCCGGAACGCGTACTCGCCGCCGATCTCCAGCCGGCGGTGCACCAGCTCGGTGGGATTCTCGGGGTAGGCGCGGCGGTGCCGTTGCCTGACCTCTTCGGCGAGTACGTCCAACCCGACGCCGCCGATCTGGGTGGAGGTGCCAGTGAAGTACTCGTCGATCACCGCGTGGTCCAGGCCGATGGCCTCGAAAGCCTGGGCGCCCGTGTAGGAGGCGACGGTGGAGATCCCCATCTTGCTCATCACCTTCATCACGCCCTTGCCGAGCGCTTTGAGGTAGTTGCGCACGGCTGTGGCGCATTCGATGCCGGTCAACTCCCCTTCGCGGATCAGATCCTCGATCGACTCGAAGGCAAGGTACGGGTTGACCGCCGCTGCACCGAAGCCGATCTGCATGGCGATGTGGTGCACCTCGCGGGCGTCGCCGGTCTCGACGACCAGCGCGACGTTAGTGCGCTCCTTCGTGCGTACGAGGTGATGGTGGACAGCAGAGACAGCCAGCAGTGAGGGGATCGGCGCCTTGGTGTGGTCGGAATCGCGATCGGAGATGACGAGGGTTCGGGCACCCTTGGCGATCGCCTCGCTGGCGCGTGCCCTCAGGTTGTCGAGCGCGTCGGCCAGGCCCTCACCGCCGCGCTCAACCTCGTAGAGCGCCCGTAGCACCTTGGCCCTCAGGCCGGGTTGGTCGCCGTCGTCGTTGATGTGGACGATCTTGTTTAGTTCGTCGTTGTCGAGAACGGGCCAGTCGAGGACGATCTGGCGACAAGACGCCGCGGTGGGCTCCAGGAGGTTTTGCTCGGGTCCCATGACGCGAGCCATCGACGTAACGATCTCTTCGCGGATGGCGTCGAGCGGCGGGTTGGTCACCTGCGCGAACAGTTCAACGAAGTAGTCGTAAAGCAGCCGTGGCCGCTGCGAGAGCACCGCTGTTGGGGTATCGGTGCCCATCGATCCCAACGGCTCTGCGCCGGAGGCGGCCATCGGGGTGAGCAGGATGCGGAGTTCTTCCTCCGTGTAGCCGAAGGCGATCTGGCGGCGGACCACTGATTCGTGGTTGGGCTGGAAGCGGCTGCGGTCGGGCAGTGCCTTCAGGTCAAGGAGGCCGGCATCGATCCACTCGCCGTAGGGATGTGATCGAGCCAGTTCGTCTTTGATCTCGTCATCGGTAACGATGCGGCCTTGCGCCGTGTCGATGAGAAACATCTTGCCGGGCTCGAGCCGGCCCTTGGCGACTATCTGGGCCGATGGCACGTCCAGCACGCCACTTTCGCTGGCGAGTATCACCCGGTCGTCGATGGTGCGCCACCACCGGCCCGGTCGTAACCCATTGCGGTCCAAGACGGCTCCCACGACGGTGCCGTCGGTGAAGGTTACGCAGGCGGGACCGTCCCACGGCTCCATCACAGAGGCGTGGAACCGGCAGAACGCGCGCCGGGCCGGGTCCATCGTGGTGTTGTTCTCCCACGCCTCGGGGATCATCATCATGACCGCATGCGGGAGGCTGCGGCCACCGAGATGGAGCAGTTCGAGGACGTTGTCGAACGAGGCGGAGTCCGACGAGTCGGGGGTGCAGATCGGAAAGAGCCGGCGCAGGTCGCCGGGGATCCGGGAGCTGGCGAGCATCGCCTCGCGGGCACGCATGCGGTTGCGGTTGCCGCGCACCGTGTTGATCTCGCCGTTGTGGGCGATCAGACGAAACGGGTGCGCGAGTGGCCAGGACGGAAAAGTGTTGGTGGAAAACCGGCTGTGCACGATTGCGATTGCGCTTATGCAGCGCTCGTCACGCAGGTCGGCGAAGTATCGGGGCAGCTGAATGGTGGTGAGCATGCCTTTGTAGACGATGGTGCGGCTCGACAGCGAGGGGAAGTAAACGCCTGCGGCCGACTCTGCGCGCTTACGGAGTGGGTACACGCGGCGATCGAGGTCGATCCCGCCGGGTCGCACGCCGTTGTGCTCGGGCGCGGCGACGAACAGCTGCGCCATGTACGGCATGCAGCTCAGCGCCGTCATACCGACCTCGGCGCCGTCCGGATCCACCGGTAGCTCGCGCCATCCGAGCACGTCGAGGCCTTCCTCGGCGGCGATGGCCTCGACCCGGGACCGGGCCCCTGCGCGGGCAATCGGGTCCTGGGGCATGAAACAGAGCCCGGCGGCGTAGGTGTTGCACCCGTCTGTTGTGGGTGGTGGAAGGCCGAAATCGACTACCGCTTGGAACAATTCGACGGGAAGTTGAAGCAACACCCCTGCACCGTCGCCGCTGTTGGCCTCGGCGCCGGCGGCACCACGGTGGTCGAGGTGTTCGAGCGCGACGAGGCCGTCGGCGACGATCGCGTGGGACCGTCGGCCCCGGATATCGGTCACCATGGCGACACCGCACGAGTCCTTCTCGTGCGACGGGTCATACAAACCCTGGGCATCAGGCACTGCCGAAAACAGCACTTTCATATACCTCCGCAGTCGACCTGCGGCAGGGGCTGAACCGCGTGGATTAAATGGTTCTGGGCCGCAGTCTGACGGGTTTTGTCCGGGACTGCACCGGCCCGAGATTTGGGGCGCACAGAGTTTGGCGCGCCGACTAGCCAGTGTATCAGCGGGCGAGGCAGAGCTACCCGGGATAAACGGTCGGGACCAGCGGAAAGCCGGGTACGTTTCGCACGACGGTCCAGATGAAGGCAGCCGCCCCGACGACGATGTATGTGGCGGGTGTCGCCGCGGGCTTCCCCATACGGCGCCGCCCCAGGAGCCAGGCCAGCAGTACCGGGATGCCCGCCAGCAGGAACACGTTGTCGACGACCGCGGCCGAGAAGTTGCCGTGCAGGAGATCGTGGGTCATGCGCAGGCCCCCGCAGGCCGGGCAGTTCCAACCGGTGAGCAGCTTGAACGGGCAAGCCGGAAAGAGGGAGTCGGGACGATGGGGGTCGGCGATGCCGACATAGGTCAGGGCCCCGATGGCTACTGCCCCGGTTCCGAGTGATGTGTAGATCCGGCCGCGGCGGGTGAGCCTCGTGCTTCCCGGTGCCATCCCGCCGCTGACGTAGTGCAACGGATCGGTCATACCTTTCAGCATGCCAGCTTCCAGATCAGAAGGGCGGTGGTTGGTCGTTGGCGATGAGGCGGGCTATTTCAAGTTGTCGCTGTCGTTCCTGCTCGTCGATGCGGGCCTGGTTGTCGCGCCGTACGGCCGCGATGCGGTATCCGCGATCGCAACCGCGGGTACGCGCCCGCAGCGGCATCATCACTGTCGCCCGGCCGGGTATGTCGAAACGGTGTGTCCAGTTGGCACAGTCCAGATCACCGTGCCGTCGGCTAATTGTCGGTCGGCCCAGCCGCCGATGCCGGTCCAGAAGGTTTTGAGCAGATGATGACACCAAAGTAGTGAAGAACATTCAAGGATAAGTTAGGCCCGGCGACGGTTGCCGCCGCCGCGTCGGCCCGTCGTCCGCTTGGGTGGCGGGCCGACCCTTTACACGTTGCCGCTGGCCGGAAGCAATCGTTGGACCTCCTCGCCGAGGTCGATCGGTTCTCCCTCGTAATTGCAATCGCCGCGTGACCTAGGCAAACGGTGGTAAGTTGACCCGAACAGAGAGGTCTGCCATGCGAGTAAACCAGTTTGGATTGGCGGCGCTATTCGCGGTAACGGGCGCCGTAGTGGCTATCGGCGCCGCACCGATTGCCGTCGCAGACGAATGCGATCCCACGGCCTCCATCTGCCAGGGCCCGGACGTCCAAGACACCGGCTCGTCGCCGAGTTTCGCGCCTGCGCCTGATACTGATACTGGTGGTGCACCCGGCGAGATGCAGCTGACCGACGAGAACCCAGGCATTGCGTCGCCCGATCACCGCTGATCACCGCCCACCCGGCGGCAGAGCCCCGGCACACCCTCGGGCATGTCGACGCCGAGCATGGTCACTGCGGTAGCGGACGACAACCAATCGGCTTTTTGAGCCACCCCCCTCGCGACCCTTGCCCGGTGCTGCTATCGACTGGCTAAAGAACCTTTTGAAGCCCCGACGGCGTTGCCCCTCGGCCACGTGATCTCAGGCCGTCGGTCGGCCTGGGTTCGAGCGACGTCAGCCGTTGCAGTCGTGGAGGTCGATCTTCGACCCGGGTCCCGCACCGTCCAAGGCTGCCGTATCGGCGGCGTCTTGAAATGGCGCGACCCTCCCCGCGAACGTTTTCCCGTCGCTGCTCTCCGCGATCGAGAGACAGCCCAGTCCCGATGTGACTACCTGGCAGTCGTTCGTCTTGCCAAGGACGTCGCACCACAAGACGGCTGCGTCCTCCGCGTTTTGTCGAGTCCGATAGTTGAGTCGGATCACTTCTTGTCCGTTCGAGGGCGACGCCGCGATTGCCCCCCAGCATCCTGGCTTGCATTCAAAATCAATGTCAGCTTTGGCCACCGGCGCAGCCACCAGCGATCCAGCGGCGACGAGAACGCCGATCACCGCGGCCAGCGCAACGTTCCTGGTGGTCATCGCGACCTGAGTGTCGCAGCGTCAGCCCAAAGCTTGGTGGGCGTTGACTGGAAGTCGGCTGTGGGCGGTTAGAACGGTGGGGTGATCCACCCACGCACACCTGGTGGGTGATTCATCCAGGCGTCCCCGGCCAACCGCGGAACGCATGGACCGAGGCAAAGTTAAAATCCGCAACACGACCAGGCGTGCTCGGTGTTGGAGTGGTATACGGATGGGGATCGCACAATTTCGGACCGGCGTGAGATCATCATCCCGCACGACCGGCCCGCGTGGACCGGCAATGAGCAACGCCTCATGAATAAGGAGGAAAGCCGATGGCTGCGCCGACGAAAGTCGAGGTGGTCCGAAAGTATGTCGAGCTGCTGCGAAACGACAATGCGCCAACGTTTACTCCGCCGCTCTACGAGGTCTTCGATGAGACGATCGACGTTGGAGACTGGAACGAAATTCGCCTATGGGTGCACGTGTTCGTTTCCAATTACGCAGCGACACCGGTGACAGCAGCTGCGAAACTGAATGTACAATTCTTTCATCTCTTTGGCATGCAACTCGGTGGGGGCGGCCAATTTCCCTATAGCAATGCCGTGATTCCCTGGGATGGCTTCACGTCGTATATCAACGGCTATGTCTCCGCCCCTATCATCGGCGAACGGCTGAGAATCTTGTGCTTCGCGGGGAGTCTGCCGCCGGGACCGTACGAGCTGTTCGTCACCTACTATCTCGTGTGAGTTCGCACAGGTTGACTGTCACGGCCACGCCCCAGCACGGCTCACACACACCGCGCCAGACCCGAGGGCAATTTGAGATGATCGCCGCCAAGCCACGGCGAGGACACCAAGTTAGCGGAAGTACACCGAAGCCGGGCATTAGCCCCGGGCCGCTCGTTGATCCGTCGACGGCGGCCTTCTCGGCCGGCCGACAAGTAGTTGCCGGCTGACTCAGCGTTAGGGCGGCTCCTTAGCTACCCGCGGCGGCGAACGGTTCTCAAGTTTCGCAGCCAGCGCGCGGCGCGACTCCCTGACTCCTCAGGCTGTTTCGCCGCGGCTCCGTCAAACGCCTGGACGGCTATCGGTGGAAGTTCCGCGACG
>NZ_DATFYW010000236.1:0-6925 GCF_035314905.1 Mycobacterium sp. | reverse complement strand
TCCGGCCGTCGCGTCTGCCGATCCGTGGCAGCCGTACTCCGGGCCGTTTCATCCGGTCCGCCACTACATCGGTGACCTCGAGCACCCGATCTGGGCCATCACACACCCGCTGCGCTCCCTGACTCTCTGAGAATTAAGCCGTTGCGTGGCGGCACGGCGACCCGGCAACATCTGACGATGACCGAGCGCCGTGCCCGCGCTTTCGCACAGGTGGACGTCTTCTCGACCACCCCCTACCTCGGAAATCCGCTAGCGGTCGTCCTCGACGGTGTCGGCGTCTCCGATCACGACATGGCGCGCTTCGCGCGCTGGACCAACCTCTCGGAGACGACGTTCGTGCTGCCCGGCACAGCCCCGGAGGCCGACTACCGGCTCCGTATCTTCACTCCGGGCGGTGAACTGCCGTTCGCCGGCCATCCGACGCTGGGTTCCGCCCACGCCTGGCTTGACCGCGGCGGCACGCCCAAGAGCCGCGATCGGGTCGTCCAGGAATGCGCGGCCGGCCTCGTCGACGTGCGCCTCGCCCCGCGACGGCTGTCTTTTGCCGCGCCGCCCACCGTGCGCTCAGGACCCCTCGACGAGGAGTTCCTCGACATGATCGTCACCGCGGCAGGCATCACTCGCGACCGTGTCGTTGCCCATCAGTGGGTCGATAACGGTCCCGGATGGGCCGCGGTGCAACTCTCGAGTGCCGAGGAGGTCCTCGCCCTCGAGCCGGACTTCTCCCACTTGCCCGACGCCATGCTCGGTGTGGTCGGGGCCCACGCGCCGGGCGCGTAGTGCGCCTTCGAGGTGCGGGTGTTCGGCCCCCGCGTCGGGGTACCTGAGGACCCGGTCACCGGAAGCTTCAACGCGAGCGTGGCGCAATGGCTGATCGGCACCGGCGCAGCCCCCGGGTCCTATACGGTCTCGCAGGGATCACGCCTGGGCCGCGACGGCGTCGTGCACATCGAGGCCGACGATGCCGGCACCGTCTGGGTAGGCGGTGCAAGCACGACCTGCATCCGCGGAACCGTCGCGTTGTGACGTTGTTCACTTTGCGCAAGCCGGTTCCCACACATCACTTTTCGCTGCGGTCAGCTGGGCGAAACCTACGCGGGCTACGTTGGTCACCGCGCCCGGCGGCAGGAGGCTCCGAGCGCAGCTGTCACGAACGGGGAATGCGATGGTGAACTTTGTAAGCGGTCCTATTGTGGCCGCCATGGGAACCGCCGAGGGCGTCATCGTCAAGGCCAGGGAGTTGATCGGAGCAGCCCTCGGCCGTTCGGAGATCATCGATGAGGAGGCCGCCGAAGACGAGGGCGACGTCGATACGGCGCGATTGCCGGTGCCGGTGGCCGAGGCACCTAACGGTCACGTTCAGACAGAGGGTTGACAGCCTGGTCGCAGCGCTGTGATAGGTGGCATTTGTAGCCTTCCCTTGAGGGGGTTGGCACGATAAGGACGCAGCGACTGGTTGCCGGGGCCGCGATGGCGGGTGGCCTCGCGGTGAGCCTTCTGCTCCAGGGCGGCGGCGCGAGCGCGGCTGCATTGTCTCCGTTGGCTCCGAGCGATCCCGGCCCGTCGTCGAGCGGCGGCAGCGATTCCGGGTCGTCGGGGGGCGGTAGCGATTTCGGATCTTCGGGCGGCGGTGGCGATTTTGGGTCGTCGTCCTCAGAGCCGATGTTTTCGAGCGAACCCGGTCCCTCCTCCCCGTCGATCGACATCCCCAGCGGTCCAAGCGGATCGCCTGAACTTGGTGGCGGCGGTCCTTCATCCGCTCAAGGAGTTCCGGGCGGACCGCCGGATCTTGACTCGGGAAAGCCGGCCGGGCCTGCCCCGGATGAGGCCGGCCGACCGGGTGTCCCACTGAATCTGGGCGGCGGTCCGCCCGGCGGCCCCCCGCCCAACCAACTTCCGAATCCGCCCGGCGGCCCCCCGCCTAACCAACTTCCGAACCCACCCGGCGGCCCACCCAGCCAGGGGCCCCCACCGAACCAACTTCCGAACCCACCCGCCGGACCGCCGCCCGACCAGGTCCCCAACCCACCCGGCGGGCACCCGCCCAACCAATTCCCCAACCCGCCCGGTGGACCCCCGGACCAGGACGGTGACCACCGGCCACCCTGGCACCGGCCGCCCGTTCCGCCTCCGCCGTGGCAGCCGCCGTGGTGGTGGTGGCAGGTGCCAGAGGACCCGTGGGACGCTCAGCCGACGTGCCAGGGGGTGCCGCTGGCACCGAATGCTCCGGCCCCGCCGCCGTTCCAGTACCAGGGCCAGACCGTGAACCCGGTATTCGACCCGGGCGCGCAAGAGTGGGGTTTCTGGTTCCAGGGAAAGTGGATCCCGCTGTTCGAGTCCGGATGTTAGCTACCGGCGCGGCCTATCGTGACAGTGTGGGCCTGCCCGACGACGTGTACGAGCGACTGTTGATGCTGCGTAGCAACCTGCGGCGCTTCGATCGCTGGAGCGCCGAGCAGGCCCAGTCGGCGGGGCTGACACCCATGCAGCATCAGTTACTGCTGGCAATTCGCGGCCACGCGGACCGCCGTGGGCCCACGATCGGTGAGATCGCCGACTACCTGTTGCTGAAGCACCACAGCGCAGGCGAATTGGTGCATCGGGCCGGCGCCGCGGGCCTGGTTCGCCGTGTTCGCGACAGTGCGGACCGGCGCGTGGTTCGGATACAACTGACCGACGCCGGAACGGAACGCCTCGAGTCGCTCACGGCGATGCATCTCGAAGAGCTGCAACGCCTTTCCCTCCGGTTGCCGGAACCCTAGGGGATGCTCTGCCGGTACCCCACCCGCACGTCGTGCACGTTCCTCGGGTGGTGGACAGCGTGCAACGGATGCATGAGCGCCGGATGGCGGCAGTGCGCCCAGGAAGCTCGCGGCCGTTTCGTGGCCGAGAACGTCAGGTGGCCACATGCGGCGCACCGGACGAAGTAGAAACCGCCCATCAGCCCGATCACCCCGATGTAGATCGCGGCAGAGGCGGCCAGGGCCAGCACGGCGATGAGGACGACGGTGAGGACTGCGTAAAGGCTCATGGCCCGATAATACATCGTAGTACGATATTTCCGGGACGTGGTCCTCGTCACTGGCTCCGCATCGTTTTCGCAATCGGCCTTCGGCACTGTCACAATCTGCGGCGTGGCGAACGCGCAGCAACCCGAGATTCGACGCCGCAACGTCGCGATCGTGGCCCATGTCGACCACGGCAAGACGACGCTGGTCGACGCGATGCTGCGGCAATCCGGGGCGCTGCATGAACGTGGCGAGGCCGTCGAGCGGGTGATGGACACCGGGGACCTCGAGCGGGAGAAGGGCATCACGATCCTGGCCAAGAACACCGCCGTGCATCGTCGTCACCCCGACGGCAGCGTGACGGTGATCAACGTGATCGACACCCCGGGGCACGCCGACTTCGGTGGCGAGGTCGAGCGCGGCCTGTCGATGGTCGACGGCGTGCTGCTGCTGGTCGATGCGTCGGAGGGACCGCTGCCGCAGACCCGCTTCGTGCTGCGCAAAGCGCTGGCCGCGCACCTGCCGGTGATCCTCGTGGTCAACAAGACCGACCGCCCGGACGCCCGGATCGCCGAGGTCGTCGAGTCCAGCCACGACCTGCTGCTCGACGTGGCATCCGACCTCGACGACGAGGCCGCGGCCGCCGCCGAGCATTCGCTGAGCCTGCCGACCCTCTACGCGTCCGGCCGTGCCGGTGTGGCGAGCACCCTGCCGCCGGCGGACGGGCAGGTGCCCGAGGGAAAGAACCTCGATCCGCTGTTCGATGTGTTGCTCGAGCATGTGCCGCCGCCGAGCGGGGATCCCGATGCCCCGCTGCAGGCGCTGGTCACCAACCTCGACGCGTCGGCGTTCCTCGGCCGCCTGGCATTGGTGCGGATCTACAACGGCAGGCTGCGCAAGGGGCAGACCGTCGCCTGGCTGCGTGAGGTCGACGGCGAGCCCGTCGTCACCTCGGCGAAGATCACCGAGCTGCTGGCCACCGAGGGCGTCGAACGCAGCCCGACCGCCGAGGCGGAGGCCGGCGATATCGTCGCGGTCGCTGGCCTGCCCGACATCATGATCGGCGACACCCTGGCCGAGTCCTCGAATCCCGTTGCACTGCCGCGGATTACGGTTGATGAGCCGGCGATTTCGGTGACGGTCGGCACCAACACGTCGCCGCTGGCCGGCCGGGTGCCGGGGCACAAGCTCACGGCCCGGCTGGTGCGGGCGCGGCTCGACACGGAGCTGGTGGGCAACGTGTCGATTCGCGTGGTCGACATCGGCAGGCCCGACGCGTGGGAGGTGCAGGGCCGCGGCGAGCTCGCCCTGGCCGTGCTGGTCGAGCAGATGCGCCGCGAGGGTTTCGAATTGACCGTCGGCAAGCCCCAGGTCGTGACGAAGACGGTCGACGGCAAGCTGCACGAGCCCTATGAGGCGCTGACGATCGACTCTCCGGAGGAGTTTGTCGGCGCGATCACGCAACTGATGGCCGCGCGCAAGGGCCGCATGACCGAGATGACAAACCACGCCGCGGGCTGGGTGCGGATGGACTTCGTCGTCCCGAGCCGCGGGCTGATCGGTTGGCGCACGGAGTTTTTGACCGAGACCCGCGGCACGGGGATAGCACATGCGGTGTTCGACGGGTACCGGGGATGGGCCGGCGAGATCAGGTCGCGGCACAGTGGGTCGCTGGTGTCTGACCGGGCGGGCGCCATCACCGCCTACGCACTGCTGCAGCTTGCCGATCGCGGCACGTTCTTCGTCGAGCCGGGCCAGGACACTTATCAGGGCATGGTCGTCGGGATCAATCCACGGGCGGAGGACATCGACGTCAACGTCACGCGGGAGAAGAAGCTCACCAACGTGCGCTCGTCGACCGCGGACGTGACCGAGACGATGGCCAAGCCGATCGAGCTCGACCTGGAGCAGGCGATGGAGTTCTGCGCGACCGACGAGTGTGTCGAGGTGACGCCGGAGATCGTGCGGGTTCGCAAGGCCGAGCTGGACGCCACCGTGAGGGCACGCAGCCGCGCGCGGGCCAAGGCGGCGAATCGTGCATAGCCGGCGCGACGGGGGGTGGCCGATACCCTGATGGGCGTGCCAGGTCGATCTCTCCGCGCCGTCGCCGCGGTCAGCGCCCTGGCCACGGTCGCCTCGGGCTGCACGGTGAGCCCGCCGCCGGCGCCGCAGAGCACCGACACATCGCAGAGCTCGACGCCACCGCCACCCCGGGCGACCCAGATCATCATGGGCATCGACTCGATCGGCGCGGGGTTCAACCCACACCTGCTGTCGGACCAGTCCCCGGTGAACGCGGCGATCGGTGCGCTGGTGTTGCCCAGTGCGTTCCGGCCGGCGCCGGACCCGACGTCGCCGACCGGCTCACGGTGGGAGATGGACTCGACGCTGCTCACGTCCGCCGAGGTGACCAGCCAGAACCCGTTCACGGTCACCTATAAGATCCGGCCGGAGGCGTCCTGGACGGACAACGCGCCGATCGCCGCCGACGACTTCTGGTACCTGTGGCGGCAGATTGTCAGCGAGCCCGGTGTCGTGGATCCCGCGGGGTATGACCTGATCACCGGGGTGCAGTCGCTGGACGGCGGCAAGCAGGCGGTCGTGACGTTCTCGCAGCCGTATCCGGCGTGGCGCGAGCTGTTCACCAACATCCTGCCTGCGCACATCGTCAAGGATGTGCCGGGAGGGTTCGCTTCCGGACTGGTGCGGGCGCTGCCGGTCACCGGCGGCCAGTTCCGGGTGGAGAGCATCGACCCACAGCGCGACGAGATCCTGCTGGCGCGGAACGACCGATTCTGGGGTCCGCCGGCGCAGCCCGACCAGATCCTGTTCCGGCGTGCCGGTGCGCCCGCAGCGTTGGCCGATTCGATCCGCAACGGCGACACACAGGTGGCGCAGGTCCATGGCGGGCAGGCGGCGTTCGCGCAGCTCAGCGCGATCCCGGATGTGCGGACTTCCAGGATCATGACGCCGCGGACGCTGCAGGTGACGTTGCGGGCGCAGGAGCCGAAGCTCGCCGATGTGCGGGTGCGCGAGGCGATCTTCGGGTTGCTCGACGTGGATCTGCTGGCCGCGGTCGGGGCGGGCAGTGACAACACGGTGACGCTGGCGCAAGCGCAGGTGCGCTCGCCGTCGGATCCGGGTTACGTACCGACGGCGCCGCCGGCGATGACGAAAAACGCTGCCCTGGCGTTGTTGTCGCAGGCCGGTTACGAGATCGAGAGTGATAACGGGACGACCCCGGCACCCGCGCCACCCACCGCCGGATCGCGAACGTCGCAGGCGCCCACGCCGGCCCCGGAGCTGACGCGGGGCCGGATCAGCAAGGATGGGACCACGTTGTCGCTGGTGCTCGGGGTGGCGGCGAACGATCCGACCGCGGCGGCGGTCGCGAACACCGCGGCGGATCAGTTGCGCAGTGTCGGGATCGAGGCAACGGTGTCGCCGCTGGACTCGCCGGTGCTGTACGGGGACGCGTTGACGAACAACCGGGTCGACGCTGTGGTGGGTTGGCACCGTGCGGGCGGGGATCTGGCCACGGCGTTGGCGTCGCGGTACGGCTGCCCGGCTTTGGAGGCGACGGCCGTGTCGACGAGCCCTACCGCTGCCACGTCCAGTGCTAAGCCGTCGACCACCACTGCGCCGCCGAACGCCACCTCGTCGACGACCGCGACGGCGACGAGCCCGCCGGCCACGGCGCCGGGGGCGTTGGTGCAGGCGCCGAGCAACATCACCGGCATCTGCGATCGCAGTGTTCAGCCGCGGATCGACGCGGCGTTGGACGGCTCGGTCGACATCTCCGACGTGATCAACGCGGTGGAGCCGAAGCTGTGGGACATGGCCACGGTGCTGCCGATCCTGCAGGACACGACGATCGTCGCGGTCGGGCCGAGCGTGCAGAACGTCGGCCTGACCGG
>NZ_DATFYW010000235.1:0-3592 GCF_035314905.1 Mycobacterium sp. | reverse complement strand
GCGTCGTCTCGAGCGAGCGCATCACCTTGCCAAGCGCCTCGATGAAGTTACGGCCCAACGACATTGCCTCACCCACCGACTTCATCGTGGTGGTCAGCGTGGGATCGGCGCCGGGAAACTTCTCGAACGCGAACCGCGGCGCCTTGACCACGACGTAGTCCAAGGTCGGCTCGAAGCAGGCCGGGGTTTCTTTGGTGATGTCGTTGACGATCTCGTCAAGGGTGTAACCGATGGCCAGCTTGGCGGCGATCTTGGCGATCGGGAAACCGGTGGCCTTGGAAGCCAGCGCACTTGACCGAGATACCCGAGGGTTCATCTCGATGACGACGAGTCGGCCGTCGGCCGGGTCGACCGCGAATTGGATGTTGCAGCCGCCGGTGTCCACACCGACCTCGCGCAGGATCGCGATGCCCAGATCCCGCATCCGCTGGTATTCCCGGTCGGTCAGCGTCATGGCCGGCGCGACCGTCACCGAGTCGCCGGTGTGCACACCCATCGGGTCGACGTTCTCGATCGAGCACACCACCACCACGTTGTCGTGGCCGTCGCGCATCAGCTCGAGTTCGAATTCCTTCCAGCCGAAGATCGATTCCTCGATCAGCACGTTGGCGCTGGGCGAGGCCGCCAGCCCGGCGCCGGCCATCCGGTCGACCTCCTCGACGGATCGCGCCATGCCCGAGCCAAGCCCGCCCATGGTGAAGCTCGGCCGCACCACGACCGGCAGGCCCACTTCGTCGACCGTCTCGCGGACCTCGGCAAAAGTGAAACACACTCGGCTGCGGGCGGATTCGCCGCCCACCTTGGCGACGATGTCCTTGAACCGCTGCCGGTCCTCGCCGCGCTGGATCGCCTCGAAGTCGGCGCCGATCAGCTCGACCCCGTACTTCTCCAGCACCCCGTTCTCGTAGAGCGCGACCGCGGTGTTCAGCGCCGTCTGGCCGCCCAGCGTGGCCAGGAGCGCGTCGATCTTGTTGCCGCGATTGGCTTGCTGCTCGATCACGCGCTCCACGAACGCCGGCGTGATCGGCTCGACGTAGGTGTGGTCGGCGAACTCCGGGTCGGTCATGATCGTCGCCGGGTTCGAGTTGACAAGGCTGACCTGCAGACCCTCGGCGCGCAGCACCCGGCAGGCCTGCGTGCCGGAGTAATCGAACTCGCAGGCCTGGCCGATGACGATCGGGCCGGATCCGATGACCAGCACATGACGTAGGTCGGTGCGGCGCGGCATCAGCGGCCCCCCGCCATCAGGTCGACGAATTGATCGAACAGGTAATTGGCGTCATGCGGGCCGGCAGCCGCCTCCGGGTGGTACTGCACCGAGAACGCGCGTCCGCCCACGAGTTTGATTCCTTCGACGACGCCGTCGTTGGCGCAGGTGTGGCTGACTTCGGCCGTGCCGAACGGGGTGTCGAACCGCTCCCCCGCTTCGCCCTGGAGGGCGAACCCGTGGTTCTGCGCGGTCACCGCTACCCGGCCGGTGGCGTGGTCGATCACCGGCACGTTTATGCCGCGGTGCCCGAACGTCATCTTGTACGTGGAGCGGCCCAGCGCGCGGCCGAGGATCTGGTTGCCGAAACAGATTCCGAAGAGCGGGATCCCGGCCCCGATCACTTGCCTTGTGACCGCGACGACGTGGTCCGCGGTGGCGGGGTCACCCGGGCCGTTGGACAGGAACACGCCGTCGGGCTTCAGGTCGGCGATCTGGTCGAATGTCGCCGACGACGGCAAGACGTGGCTGCGGATGCCGCGGCGGGCGAAGTTGCGCGGTGTGTTGGTCTTGATACCGAGGTCCAGCGCGGCGACGGTGAACCGCTGCGGGCCCTCGGGTTCCACGATGTAACCGGCATTCGTGCTGACCTGCCCGGCGAGGTCGGCGCCGAGCATCGACGGCTGGCTGCGCACCCGTGCCAGCATCGTGTCGGTGTCGGCGGCCGCCTCTCCGGAGAAGATGCCTGCCTTCATCGACCCGAAGTTGCGCAGATGCCGGACCACCGCCCGGGTGTCGATGCCGGCGATCCCGACGATGCCCTGCCGGGTCAGCTCGTCGTCGAGGGTGCCGGTGGCTCGCCAGTTCGACGCCCGCGGCGACGGGTCACGAACGGCGTAGCCGGCCACCCATATCTTGTCGCCGCGGCTTTCGGCGTCCTCGTGGTTCCAGCCGGTGTTGCCGATCTGCGGGGCGGTCGCGACGACGATCTGGCGGTGATAGCTGGGGTCGGTCAGCGTCTCCTGGTAGCCGGACATACCGGTGGAGAAAACGGCCTCACCGAGTGTCTGGCCTACCGCGCCGAACGATGTGCCGCTGAACACTCGGCCGTCCTCAAGCACGAGGCGCGCTTGAGCGCTGGTCATGAGCCTCCTATCCAGTCCGCGTATGTCCGGCGATCGTCGCCGCGGAAACCGGTGTCGATCTCCGTGCCCGACGGCAGCCTCCAGCGGATTGCGAGGATCCCATCGTTCGGCACCACCGTGCCGGCCAGGCCGTGCTCGGTGCGGATCGCGGTGATCGAGTCCTCCGGTATCCAGATCGGTGCGGCGCCGCTGCGCTTCACCATGATGCCCTCGGGATAGCGGGTCAGCACGGCCTTCGCGCGATCGCCGAGATCGCCGACCGCGATGCGGTCCAGCCAGCTCGGCACAAGCGTGCTGCCGACATACAGGCCGCTGCTCGCGGGAATGACCGGCGCCCCGACGGTCTCCGGCGGCGGGGGCAGTTGTCCGATCAGCGCGGCCTGGCGCTGCGCCCGCCTCAGCCAGCCCCGCATCATCGCGAAGATCACCAGGAAAGCCACCACCGAAAGCACGGCCGCCATGATCAACGACGCGACCAGCGTGGGGGTATTCATGCCGGGCACTTCCCGTCGCGCGCGGTGACCTTGCCGCGCAACAGCGTCGCGGTGACCGTCGCGGGCAGCGTCATCGACTCGTAGGGGGTGTTGTCGGACCGGCTTGCCAGATCGGCGCCGCGGACCGTCCAGGTGGCGTCGGGGTCGACGACCGCGATGTTGGCCGGCTCGCCGACCTCGAGGGGGCGGCCGTGGTCGGGCAGGCCCGCGATCCGGGCCGGGTTCTCGCTCATCACCCGTGCGATGTCGCGCCAGGTCATCAGACCGGGCTCCACCAGCGTGCGCACGACCACCGACAGCGCCGTCTGCAGCCCCAACATTCCGGGGCGCGCATTGGCGAACTCGCAGACCTTCTCGTGTTCGGCGTGCGGGGCGTGATCGGTGGCCACACAGTCGACGACGCCATCGACGAGCGCCCGGCGCAGCGCGGCGGCGTCGGCGGCCTCGCGCAGCGGAGGGTTGACCCGGTTGCGGCCGTCGTAGCTGGCCAGCCGTTCGTCGTCGAGGGCAAGGTGGTGCGGCGTCACTTCGGCCGTGATCGAAATGCCTTGGTCTTTAGCCCATTTCAGGATCTCGACAGTGCCGGCCGTCGACGCGTGGCAGATGTGCACCCTGGCGCCGGCCTCGCGGGCCAGCAGCGCATCGCGAGCGACGATCGACTCCTCGGCCGCCCGTGGCCAGCCGGACAGCCCGAGCCGGGCCGCCGTGGGGCCTTCGTGGGCGACCGCCCCGCGGGTGAGCCGCGG
>NZ_DATFYW010000234.1:0-6683 GCF_035314905.1 Mycobacterium sp. | reverse complement strand
TCGCAGCGGCTGCTGGGCACCAACGAGATCATCCTGATCCACCACACCGACTGCGGCATGCTGACTTTCACCGACGACGAGTTCAAGCGGTCGATCCAGGACGAGACCGGCATCAAGCCCGAGTGGGCCGCCGAGGCCTTCCCCGACCTGGGGGAGGACGTGCGGCAGTCGCTGCGACGGATCGAGGCCAGCCCGTTCGTGACCAGGCATGAGTCGTTGCGCGGGTTCATCTTCGACGTCGCGACGGGAAAGCTCAGCGAAGTCACGCTGAGCTAGTCGTTCTTGAGGGGCTTGATCAGCCGCCGTACGGACGGGTGATGATCTCGAGGAAGTGGCCGGCGGGATCGCGGAAGTAGACGCCGCGCCCGCCGTCTTTGTGGTTGATCTCGCCGGGACGGCTGGCCCGCGGATCGGCCCAGTGCTCGAGGCCCTGCTCCGTGATCCGCCCGTAGATCGCGTCGAAGTCATCTTCGGACACCAGGAACGCGTAGTGCTGCGGGCGGATGTCGTCTCCGGCGTCCGCGAAGTCCATCGAGGCGCCGTGTTCGAGCGCCACGACCAGGAAGTGGGCCATCGGCGTCGCGGCCGGCAGGCCGAACAGGTCGGTGAAGAAGGCCGCCGACTTCCGCTTGTCCCTGGCGGCGACGATGGTGTGGTTGAACGCGATGGTCATGTGATCTCAGTCAACCACCTTCATTCCGGGCGCGCCAATGCCTCAGGATGGGGGAGTGCCGGACGACGAAGTCCTTGCGGGACCGCGCATTCTGCTGCGCAGACCCCGGCCGGACGACGCCGGCGCGCTGTTCGCCCGCGTCGCGTCCGACCCGCAGGTGACGCGGTACCTGACCTGGACGCCGCACCCCGACGTCGGCGAGACCCGCCGGGTCATCGATGAGCTGTTCAACGTCGGCGACGACCACACCTGGGTGATCGCGATCCGCGACACCGCCGACGTGATTGGCCAGCTCGGCTATCGGCGGGCGCAGCCCCATGCCGTCGAGCTCGGGTACTGCCTCGCCCGGCGGTGGTGGGGGCAGGGGCTGATGTCCGAGGCGGTGCGGGTCGTCCTCGACTCGCTGGCACGAGATCCCGCGCTGTATCGGGTCTCGGCTGCCTGCCACGTCGACAACACCCGGTCCGCGCGACTGCTCCGACGCGCGGGCCTGTCACTGGAAGGCAGGCTGGCACGCTACGCGGTGTTTCCCAACCTGAGTCCCGAGCCGCAGGACGGCCTGCTGTTCGCCAAAGCTATGAGATGAGCCAGCAGAGATTGGAGTGATGATGCCGAGTTCCTTCCAGCTGTCCGACCTTTCCGTACCGGTCGTTGCCGCCCCGATGGCCGGCGGACCGTCCACCCCGGAGCTGGCCGCGGCGGCCACCAACGCGGGCGGTCTCGGGTTCGTCGCCGCGGGATATCTCTCCGCGGACACCTTCGCCGAGCGCGTGATGGCGGTCCGCAAGCTCACCTCCGGCCCGCTCGGAGTCAACCTGTTTGTGCCGCAACCGAGTGCCGGAACCAGCGCGGAGATCCAGCGCTACGCGGCCGCTCTGTCGGGGGAGGCCGAACACTACGGCGTGGCCCTCGGCGAGCCGCGGTATGACGACGACGGCTGGCCGGCGAAGCTGGACGTGGTGCTGCAGTTGCGGCCGGAGGTGGCGTCGTTCACGTTCGGGCTGCCGGACGCGGACGAGTGTGACCGCTTGCGCCGCGCCGGCGTCGCGACCGTGGCGACGGTGACGACGCTGCCCGAAGCCCGGATGGCCGTCGGCCGCGGCGTCGATGCGGTGGCCGTGCAGGGCCCGGCGGCGGGCGGCCATCGCGGCACCTATGATCCGTCGGCGCAGCCGGGCACGGAGCCGCTGGCGGACTTGCTGTCCGCGGTCATCGCCGCGGTTGACGTGCCCGTGGTCGCCGCCGGTGGGCTGATGACCGCCGAGGACGTGGACGGGGTGGTTCGCGCGGGCGCGGTCGCCGCGCAGCTGGGCACGGCGTTCCTGCTGTCCGACGAGGCGGGCAGCAGCCCTGTCCACCGCGCTGCGCTGCAGGATCCGCAGTTTACTGAAACCGTAGTGACACGGGCCTTTTCGGGACGCTACGCGCGCGGCCTGCGCAACAGGTTCATCAACGAGCACGAAGCCGAGGCGCCGTTGGCCTATCCGCAGGTCAACTACCTGACCAGCACGCTGCGGGCGGCGTCGGTGCGGGCGGGCGATCCGCATGCCACCAACATCTGGGCGGGCACGGGATTCCGCAAAGCCACCGCCGGCCCGGTGGCCTCGATCATGGCGGCACTGTCGTGCAGGTAGGGATGACGATGCCGGTGATGGAGCCGGACCTGGACGCGGCGACGCTGAAGGCGTGGGCGCGGGCGGTCGACGACGGGCCTTTCGCCTCTTTGTGTTTCGGCGAGCGGATCGCGTTCGGCAACCCGGATTCATTGACGTTGCTGGGCGCGCTCGGCGCGTGGACGGAGCGGGTCCGGCTGGTGACCACCGTCGTCGTCCCGCAGTTGCACCACCCCGTCATGCTCGCCAAGGCGCTGGCGACGGGAGACATGCTCAGCGGCGGGCGCCTCACGGTCGGGCTGGGGGTGGGCGGTCGCCACGAGGACTATCACGCGGTCGGCGCCGACCCCGCGACGCAAACGATGCGCGGCATGGCCGAACGCGTGGCGGTGATGAAGCGGGTGTGGTCGGGGGAGAAGGTCACCGAATCGGTCAATCCGGTGGGGCCGGCGCCGCTGCAGCCCGGCGGCCCGCAGCTGTTGGTCGGCACCATGGGCCCGAAAACCGTTCGCAGTGCGGCGAGTTGGGCCGACGGCCTGACGGGCACGACCCTCGACCTCGACGTCGACAGGGCGGCCGGGCTGTTCGGGGTCGCGCGGACGTCATGGGCACACGCCGGCAGGCCGGCACCGCGCCTGACCACGTCGTTCTGGTTCGCGCTGGGCTCCGACGGGACCGCCCGCGAACAGATTCGCAGACACCTGCGGCGCTACATGAACTGGATCCCGCCCAGGTACGTGGACGCCATCGCGCCCACGACCGGCTTTGCGGGCACCGAGGATGAGCTGGTTGCCGTACTGCGCAAGTTCGCTGATATCGGCACCGACGAGGTCCGGCTGATCCCGACCAGCTCGGAGCTCGACCAGCTCCGGCGGGTCGCCGACGCCGTCTCCTCCGGATAGCTCTGAAACAGAGGTATCTTGGATTTGTGGAGACCCGCACCGACCTGATCACCGAGCTGTTCAGCGTGGTCGGGCGGTTCCGCCGGCAGCTGCGGCGCACCGGCCGCGGCTTCGACACGGCCGGCCTGACCGAGGCGCAGGCCGAGCTGCTGCGTTTGGTCGGCCGCCGGCCGGGGATTTCGGTGCGGGAAGCCGCCACCGAGCTGGGGCTGGTGCCCAACACCGCGTCGACGCTGGTTTCGAAGCTGGCTTCCGACGGCCTGCTGATACGGGACGTCGACGAGGACGACCGCAGGGTCGGCCGGCTGAGGCTCACCGATTCGGCGCAGCGCATAGCCGACGCGTCGCGCGCGCAGCGCCGCGCCGCGCTGGTCGAGGTACTGGCCGGACTCGAGGCCGGGCAGGTCGACGCGCTCGCCAGGGGATTGCACGTCATGTCCGAAATCACCCGCATGCTGCATGAGAGGCAGGCGTGAGTATGCCGAACCAGGTGGCCGTCGACTGTCGGCATCTGACCCACCGCTACGGCGACTTCACCGCCGTTGACGACCTGTCACTTCAAGTCCGCGCGGGAGAGACGATGGGCTTGCTGGGACCCAACGGGGCGGGCAAGACCACGGTGGTCCGGGTGCTGACCACGCTGAGTCCGGTCCAGCAGGGCGAGGTTCGGGTGTTCGGCCTGGATTCGCGCAGGCACACGATGGACATCCGGTACAACATCGGCTATGTGCCGCAACAGCTTTCGATAGAACCGGCGCTGACAGGCAGGCAGAACGTGCAGTGGTTCGCCCGGCTCTACGATGTGCCGCGCGCAGAGCGGGCCGACCGTGTGGACGGGGCCCTGGACGCGATGCAGCTGCTCGACGTCGCCGACCGGCTGGCGAGCACTTACTCGGGCGGCATGGTCCGCCGCCTCGAGCTCGCGCAGGCCCTGGTGAACCGGCCGTCGCTGCTGATTCTCGACGAACCGACCGTCGGGCTGGACCCGATCGCGCGGGACGGGGTGTGGGCGCAGGTGCGGCGCATGCAGGCCGAATTCGGGATGACGGTGCTGCTCACGACGCACTACATGGAAGAGGCCGACACGCTGTGCGACCGTGTCGCGTTGATGCACCACGGCAAGCTGCAGGCGGTCGGGACTCCCGCCGAGCTGAAACGGGCGGTGTCGGCGAACGCGACGCTGGAGGATGTGTTCCGTCGTTACGCGGGATCCGATCTCGGCGAGGACACCTCGCGACGAGGGCT
Organism: Mycobacterium sp.; assembly: GCF_035314905.1. Taxonomy (GTDB): domain Bacteria; phylum Actinomycetota; class Actinomycetes; order Mycobacteriales; family Mycobacteriaceae; genus Mycobacterium. The sequence goes on along the minus strand of NZ_DATFYW010000234.1, from coordinate 2,250 downwards.
GCGTGAAACCCGTTCCGCCAGAAGGGTGGCGCGCCGTGTCGGTTGAGCCGGGTGTTCGCGTCGACATCGTCCGGGCACCGCGCGGGTGGCGCAAGGTCCGCGGCCTGCTGGTGCGGGTCGGCACCTTCTCGCTGGTCGAGTTGCAGAAACTGCGGCACGACCGCACCGAGCTGGTCACCCGGATGGTGCAGCCGGCGCTGTGGTTGTTGATCTTCGGCCAGACGTTCAGCCGCCTGCGCGTCATCGACACGGGTTCGGTGCCGTATCTGGCGTTCCTGGCCCCCGGCATCATCGCGCAGTCGGCGCTGTTCATCTCGATCTTCTATGGGATCCAGATCATCTGGGATCGCGACGCCGGCATCCTCGCGAAGCTGATGGTGACGCCCGCGCCCGCGTCGGCGCTGATCACCGGCAAGGCCTTCGCGGCGGGGGTCCGCTCGGTCGCCCAGGTCGTCGGGGTGCTCGCGCTGGCGTATCTGATGGGCGTGCACATGACCGTCAACCCGGTCAGAATCCTCGCGGCGATGGGTGTGGTGGTGCTGGGCGCCGCGTTCTTCTCGTGCCTGTCGATGACGCTGGCCGGGCTGGTGCGCAATCGCGACCGGCTGATGGGCATCGGCCAGGCGATCACGATGCCGTTGTTCTTCGCGTCGAACGCGCTTTACCCGGTCGACGTCATGCCTGAGTGGCTGCGCTGGCTCAGCAGGGTGAATCCGCTCAGCTACGAGGTCAACGCATTGCGCACGCTGCTGGTCGGTATCCCGTCCAATGCGGCCCTGGATATCGGCGTGCTCGCGGTTGCCGCCGTCGCCGGCATCGCCGCGGCGTCGGCCCTGCTGCGCCGCCTTGTCCGGTAACAGCGCTCGCATAGGTGGCGATGATGGTGTATGCATTGTGGACAGCGTTGAGCACGACCGAGGGGGCACAGGTGGCCACATTCCGACTTCCCGCGCGGCGGCTGGTCCTCGCCGGCGCATGCTCGATGGCCCTGGCCGCCGCCCCGGCGGCCGCGTTGCTGGCGGGTTCCGACGCCGCCCCGGGCAACAACGTTGCCGACCAGTGCAGCGGAGGCATCAACTGGAACATCATGTCCGAGGGCGTCCCGGTCAATTCCAACTGCGGGGCGGTCGGACCGCAGCCCATCACCTCCGGCGCACCCAGTCAGCAAACCCTCACTGACTGCAGCGGCATTCCGGGCTGCCTTTCGAACGCTCTGTACGGCCCCGGCAACGTGCAGGTGCCCCGACCCAACACCACCGTTCAGCAGAGCCAGTAGGGCTTGAGCGAGGACGCCAAGCCGTCCGGCGCCGGGCGTCACGTGGACCGCCGGAAGGCAATTAGCGCAGCTTGCGGCCGTTGCTGTCGGTGACGGAACCGGTGAACATCATGATCGCGTCGATGAAGGCCCAGATGCCCACACCGAGCAGGATGAAGAACCCGATGATGAAAAACGTCGTGATGAATCCGAGGATCGTGAGTCCCAGCTGCACGAACCCGATTGGCAACGAGCCGATGTAGAACCGGCCCACGCCGAAGGTGCCGAGGAACAGTTGCAGGCAGCCCGCGGCCACGGCCGACTTGTCGGAGAGGGGGCGTCCCGTGGCGGGGTCGCGCCCGTACGGAGCGCTCGGGTCAACGGCATATGACGGCGCGGGGTACGGCTGACCGGGATAGGCCGGGTAGTCGTTGTACCCGGGTGACTGCGCCCACCCCGGCGGGGGCCCGTAGGGATCGCCGGGCGGGTTCGGTGTTGACATCTTGGCATCCTCCTGACCCGGCAGACCCTACCGGGACCACCCGTTTGGCCGCGGCGAGTTGACGCAGTTGTTGCGCCGGCTGGTCAGCCGCGGAAGCCGCCGCGGCCGAAGCCGGCAGATATACCGTGGCGGGTATGAACGCGGACATGAGCCACCACAATCATCACCACGATGTACTCGACGATCTGAATCCGAAACACCGCGCACTGCGCCAGATGATTCCTGACGTTTATCGCGGGTTCGGCGAGATGAGCAAGGCCGCACTCACGTCGGGCGTCCTCGACCGGAAAATCAAGGAGCTCATCGCGCTGGTCATCGGGGTGACGAACGGCTGTGACGGTTGCATCGCTTCGCACGCCCGGGGTGCCGTGCGCGCCGGAGCAACCAAGGAAGAGGCGGCCGAGGCAATCGGCGTCAGCATCCTGATGGCCGGCGGTCCGGCCACGATCTACGGCGCGCGTGCCTATGACGCGTTCTGCGAATTCAGCGAGGC
>NZ_DATFYW010000233.1:0-6080 GCF_035314905.1 Mycobacterium sp. | reverse complement strand
CAGCCGATCGGCGATCAGCGCGACGGTGTTCGGCTGCAGCAGCCTGCGCTTGTGGTGCCGTGACTTGGGCCACGGGTCGGGGAAGAACACCCTCACCGCGGTCAGCGAGTCGCTGCCGACCATGTGCTCGAGGACGTCGAGCCCGTCGCCGCGAATCAACCGGATGTTGGCGATGCCCTCGCGATCGATCCTGCCGAGCAGCTGCGCAAGGCCGCGGCGGTACACCTCGACGCCGACCACATCCAGATGCGGCTCGGCCTGGGCCATTGAAGCAGTGGAAGTCCCCGTGCCACAGCCAATTTCAAGGACGACGGGAGCGGAGCGGCCAAACCAGCGGTCGGTGTCCAGCGGTGCAGCGCCGGGCTGCGCCTCGGCTCCCAACACCGGCCACAGCCTGTCCCAGGTCTGCTGCTGGCCCGGTGTCAACGCCGACCGCCTGGACCGGAAACTGGTCACCCGCCGATGCAGATGCGGCGCCCGATTCGGGTCGGCCAGCGTGCCCGGCCGCTCGCCGCGCTGCGTTTGCATCCGTTAATGGTGGCCCATGAAATTAAGCGGCCTCCTTATCTGGTGCAGATTGATACCCAACAGTGTCTTTTACTGCTATTTGCAGGTCGTTGCGCCAAGCACTCGCGCCAACGCGCCGGAAATGTCACCATTTGGCTGACAACGGGGGCCGGTCATCGACCGGTTGGGGGCACGGTGAGTAGACAGGGGCACCAGATTTTCGCCTTCGAGCCGGCGCCGGAGGCGCCGCAGCGGGACGGCCTCCGGTGACGGACGGCACGGGCGACCCGGTCGCCTCGGTCGACGCACTGGTGGCGGCGATCCACCCCGGCTTCACCGGCCCGGGCGTCGGGACACGCGACGCCGTACTGGTGACCGGCCCGTGGCTGGCCGGCTCGACCAGCCTCGCCGCCGCGCTGCGGCAGCGCATGCCGGAGCAGTCGTTCGTCGAAGCCGCCGAACTGGACACCGGGGAAAGCCCGGTGGCGATCGTGTTCGTCGTCTCCGCTGTCGCGCCGCTCACCGATTCGGACTGCGCGCTGCTCGACTCGGCCGCGGTCAACACCGATCTGGTGATCGGGGCGGTGTCGAAGATCGATGCGCGCCCCAACTGGCGCGACGTGCTGGCCGCCGACCGCGTTGCGCTGTCCGAACACAACCCTCGCTACCGCGATGCGGTGTGGGTCGGTGTGGCCGCCGCACCTGAGGTTGCCGAGCCGACGCTCGACGAGCTGGTCGACGCATTGCGGCGCGGCCTGGCAGATCCTCAGTTGGCGCGGCGAAATCGGTTGCGCGCGTGGCAAACCCGGTTGCGCGGTGCGGTGCGGCGCCATGACGACGACGCGGCCGGCGTCGGCCGGGAAGCCCGCACAGTGGCGCTGCGCGAGGAGCGAAGCGAGATGCTGCGCCGCCGGCGGTTGGCCGAGTCGGAGCGCATGAGCGGATTGCGCAGCCAGGTCGAGCAGGCGAAGGTGCAGCTCACCTATTTCGCCCACAACCGCTGCACATCGGTGCGCGGCGAACTGCAGGAGGACGCGTCCGGGATGACGCGGCGGCGGTTACCGTCGTTCGAGGATTACGTGCGCGGCCGCGTCAACGAGGTCGTCGCAGAGGTCGACGCCGGCGTGACCAAACACCTGAGCGATCTGGCCACCGAGCTCCGGCTGGCCCCGCCCGAGGGTGCGACGGCACCGGAGAACCCTGCGGTGCCGTCGCCACCGCTGAGGTCCCGTCGGCTGCGGACGCCGCTGATGGCGCTGCTCGGCGCGGGTCTCGGCGCGGGTCTCGGCTTAGGGGTCGCGTTGACGTTGACCCGGTTGGTCGCCAACCTGGCGCCGGCATATACCGCCGCCGCGCTCGCGGCAGGCGCGGTGGTGGGCATCGGCGTCGCGGTGCTTGCGGTCCGCGCCCGTGGTTTGCGCCACGACCGATCCGCGCTGGACCGCTGGGTGGGGGAGATCATCGATGAGCTGCGCGGGGTGCTGGGGCGCCACGTCGCTGAACGGGTGGCGAGCGCCGAAACCACGCTGACCGCCGAGCTGGCCCAGCGCGACGAGGCCGAGGCCGCCGACCTCGCCGAGCGAGTCGCTGGAATCGACGCCGAGCTGCACGAGCACGCGGTCGCCGCCCGCACGGCCGCCACCCTGCGCAGCCGCGAGCTGCCGCCCCTGCGGCGCGCGCTGGAGGCGGTGCAGGCCGAGCTCGATGTACCGGCCACGGGCACGCCCGCATCGGGGCCGTAGCCCGATCTCTTCGCGCTCTACTTCGCGCGAGCGCTCATCGGCCGCCTGATCTCTTCGCGCGAGCGCTCATCGGCCGGCGAACTGAATCGTTCCTGTGAGAAATTCGGCTCCGGCCCGGTTCACCAGGCGTGTGCGAATCGCGTTAACCTCTAATTTAGGGACTCACGCCGTGAAGGCGCGATGTGGCTTGCGTCCGGAAGAAAACCGTACGCAGGAGATTTACAGGAGAAGATTGATGACCGCAGCGACCATTCCGGGTCTGGACAGCGCACCGACTAAACACGAGGGTCTGTTGGCATGGGTTCGCGAAGTCGCCGAACTCACGCAGCCTAACCGGGTGGCGTTCGCCGACGGATCCGAGGAGGAGTACAACCGGCTGTGCCAGCAGCTCGTCGACGCCGGCACCTTCACCGAGCTGAACCCGGAGAAGGAGCCCGACTCCTACCTCGCGCAGTCTGACCCGTCCGACGTCGCACGAGTGGAGTCCCGCACGTTCATCTGCAGCGAGCTGGAGATCGACGCCGGCCCGACCAACAACTGGATGGACCCCGCCGAGATGCGCGGCGTCATGACCGACCTCTACCGCGGCTGCATGCGGGGGCGCACGATGTGGGTGGTCCCGTTCTGCATGGGCCCGCTAGGCGCCGACGACCCCAAGCTGGGCATCGAGATCACCGACTCCGAGTACGTCGTCGTGTCGATGCGCACGATGACCCGGATGGGCGACGCGGCGCTGGACAAGATCGGCGACGACGGGTTCTTCGTTAAGGCGCTGCATTCGGTCGGTGCCCCGCTGGAGCCCGGGCAGAAGGACGTGCCGTGGCCGTGCAACGACACCAAGTACATCACGCACTTCCCGGAGACCCGCGAGATCTGGAGCTACGGCTCAGGCTACGGCGGCAACGCGCTGCTGGGTAAGAAGTGCTACTCGCTGCGGATCGCGTCGGCGATGGCCCACGACGAGGGCTGGCTCGCCGAGCACATGCTGATCCTCAAGCTGATCTCCCCGGAGAACAAGGCCTACTACGTCGTGGCGGCGTTCCCGTCGGCGTGCGGCAAGACGAACCTGGCGATGATCCAGCCGACGGTGCCCGGGTGGCGCGCCGAGACTCTCGGCGACGACATCGCATGGATGCGGTTCGGCAAGGACGGTCGGCTGTACGCGGTCAACCCGGAGTTCGGCTTTTTCGGCGTCGCGCCCGGCACCAACTGGAAGTCCAACCCGAACGCGATGAAGACCATCGCCAAGGGCAACACGGTTTTCACCAATGTCGCGCTGACCGACGACGGCGGCGTGTGGTGGGAAGGCCTGGAGGGCGAGCCGCAGCACCTGATCGACTGGAAGGGTCACGACTGGACGCCTGACTCCGACGAGAAGGCCGCGCACCCGAACTCGCGCTACTGCACCCCCATGTCGCAGTGCCCGACCCTGGCACCGGAGTGGGACGACCCCCAGGGCGTGCCGATCTCGGCGATCCTGTTCGGCGGTCGCCGCAAGACCACCGTGCCGCTGGTGACGCAGGCCAACGACTGGCAGCACGGCGTCTTCATCGGCGCGACGCTGGGCTCCGAGCAGACCGCCGCCGCGGAGGGCAAGGTCGGCACCGTGCGCCGCGACCCGATGGCGATGCTGCCGTTCCTCGGCTACAACGTCAGCGACTACTTCCAGCACTGGATCGACCTGGGCAAGAACTCCGACGAGTCAAAGCTGCCGAGGGTGTTCTTCGTCAACTGGTTCCGCCGCGGCGACGACGGCCGGTTCCTGTGGCCCGGCTTCGGCGAGAACAGCCGCGTCCTCAAGTGGATCATCGAGCGGGTCGAGGGCCGCGGGTCCGGGCAGTCCACGCCGATCGGCATCGTTCCGACCGCCGACGATCTGGATCTGGACGGCCTCGACGTCGATGCCGTCGATGTCAATGAGGCGTTGTCGGTCAACCCGCAGGAATGGCGCGAAGAGCTGCCGCTGATCGAGGAGTGGTTCGACTTCGTCGGCGAGAAGCTGCCCACCGGGATCAAGGACGAGTTCGACGCGCTGAAGCACCGGCTGGGCGACTGACGCCCCGGGGCGGCGGTGCTTGACACCTGTCAACTCCAGGCGTCGTAGAGTCTGCGCATGCAGATCCGCGAGCATCTCGGGGCCGGTAAGCCGGCGATAATCCTTCACCCGTCGGGCACCGTCCTGACGTTCGACGACCTCGAGGCCAGGGCGAACCGGTTGGCGCACCGCTTCCGGCGCGCGGGTCTGCGGGAAGGCGACGTCGTTGCGATCCTGATGGAGAACAACGAGCACATCCACGCCGTCATGTGGGCCGCACGTCGCAGCGGGCTGTACTACGTCCCGATCAACACTCATCTGACGGCAGCCGAGGCCGCCTACATCGTCGACAACAGCGGCGCGTCGGCGATCGTCGGCTCGGCGGCGTTGCGGAAGACCTGCGAGAACCTGGCCGAGCACCTGCCGAACGGCCTTCCGGAACTGTTGATGCTGGCCGACGACGACCTCGACGGCTGGCTGCGCTATCCCGAATGCGTCGCAGATCAACCAGATACGCCGATCGACGACGAGCGCGAAGGTGATCTCCTGCAGTACTCATCGGGCACCACCGGCCGGCCGAAGGGGATCAAGCGTGACCTGCCGCACGTCATCCCGGCCGATGCGCCCGGCATGATGTCGGCGCTCGTGGGTGTCTGGATGGACCGCGATTCCGTGTACTTGAGCGCGGCGCCGCTGTATCACACCGCACCGTCGGTGTGGTCGATGAGCGTTCAGGCCGCGGGCATCACCACCGTCGTGATGGAGAAATTCGACGCCGAGGGCGCGCTCGACGCGATCCAGCGATACCGCGTCACCCACGGTCAGTTCGTGCCCGCCATGTTCACCCGGATGCTGAAACTTCCGGAATCAGTTCGTCTTTCGTATGACGTTTCCAGCCTGCAGCGGGTCATCCACGCGGCGGCGCCGTGCCCGGTGGAGATCAAGAAGCAGATGATCGACTGGTGGGGGCCGATCGTCGACGAGTATTACGCGTCCTCCGAGGCCATCGGGTCGACGCTGATCAGCGCGGAGGAGTGGCAGGCGCACCCGGGGTCGGTCGGCAAGGCCGCATTCGGCAACGTGCACATCCTCGATGAAGACGGCAACGAGCTGTCACCCGGGCAGGCCGGGGAGATCTACTTCGAGGGCGGCCACGCCTTCGAATACCTCAACGACCCAGCGAAAACCACGGCATCCCGCGACAAGCACGGATGGGTGACGGTCGGCGACGTCGGCTACGTCGACGAGGACGGGTACCTGTTCCTCACCGACCGGCGTCATCACATGATCATCTCCGGCGGGGTGAACATCTATCCGCAAGAGACGGAGAACATGTTGGTCACCCATCCGAAGGTGCTCGACGCCGCGGTGTTCGGCATTCCCGACGAAGAGATGGGCCAGTCGGTCAAGGGCGTCGTGGCGACCGTCGACCCGGCCGACGCCACCGACGCGTTCGCCGACGAGTTGCTGGTGTGGCTGCGGGAACGACTGGCGCACTACAAGTGTCCGCGGTCGGTCTCATTCGAGGCGCAGCTGCCCCGCACCGACACCGGAAAGCTCTACAAGCGGGAGCTCATCGACAAGTACTCTGGCTGAATCCGCGGCCCCTCAGGCGTCGGGTCTCAGGTAGCGCTCGGGATGGTGATAGTCGTTAATGGTGGGCCGGCCGAAATCCAGCTCCGGCGGCGGTATCCACTCGGTGCTGCCGTCGCTGCGTTTTCGGGTTGTCCAGCCCTTTTCGAGCAGCTTGTGATGCGGCGGGCACGCGAACGTCAAGTCGTCGATGTCCGTGCGCC
>NZ_DATFYW010000232.1:0-5721 GCF_035314905.1 Mycobacterium sp. | reverse complement strand
CACGCCACCGTGGACGAGCTGGCGGGGTTGCCGCCGCATCTCGTCTCGGTCAACGAGCTCGACGTGCTTCGCGACGAGGGCCTCGCCTACTACCGCAAGCTCAGGCAGGCCGACGTCGCGGTCACCCTGCGGACCGTCCCGGGCGCATGCCACGCCGCGGACATGATGTTTCCGGCACACATGCCCGACGCCTATGAGGCGACCATCGGAAGCGTCGGCGACTTCGTGGCACGCCCCGGCGCCTGATCAGAGTCGAGCCGGTCCGCTGACGGGATGACGGCGATGTCGCGGCCCGTGAGCGGCTCGGCGCACTGGTCGCACGCCAGAGTCGCCACGAACGCATCCCCGCATGCCTCATGCGTCAAGAGCACCGCGGGCCCTTCGGGGGCGAGGAACCAGCGCTGCGCCCACTGCAGCGACAGCACCAACACCGGGAAGAACGCCCGGCCCTTCTCGGTCAACTGGTAGCGGGGAGCCCCGGTCAGCACGCCGGAAGCGGCCAGGGACGCAAGCCGTTCGGCGGTCACGCTCGGAGGCGCGCCGAGCACGGCCTGGAAATCGGTGAAACGCGCGATGCCAAGAAACGCGCCGACCAGCAGCGCCGCGGACCAGCGGTTGCCGAAGATGCTCATCGTCTCGGGGAACAGCCCGGCCTGGACTCGCTGGCGGCCCGACCGCCGGCGGGTGGCACCGGCCGGCGCCGACCGGGGCCAGGACCCGCTCGGACCCCATTGAGCCACCACGTCTTTCGCGGTCACGGCCTCGCCGCAGGAACCGCAGCACAGGCTGGGCGCGAAGTCACGGCCGCACAGCCCGTGGTGCATGCTCGGCAGGTCCGCGGCATGCATCGGGACCCAGTGGCGCTCCCACTCCCAGATCGACAGCAGCACCGGCCACAGGCCTCTGCCGCGGGCGGTGAGCTGATACTCGGCGCGCAGCGGATTGGTCTGATACACCCGGCGACTCAGCAGAGCATCGGCGCTCAGCACCTGGAGGCGCGCTGACAGCACCGAATGCGAGATCGGCAACCGCGCGCCGAAGTCGCTGTAGCGCCGCGCGCCCAGCATCGCCTGCTGGGCGATAAGCAGAGTCCATTCGTCGCCGAGCAGACCGAGCATGCGACCCACCGCGTTGGTTCCGCCGCCCGCCAGGGCGCTCGGGGCGTCGATGCCGCCCACGCCTACATCCCGATCGCGGCCGCTGCCGAGTCCGTCTCACGCCAGCGCCGCAGCTCGGCGCCCGCCGCCCAGGTGGAATGTGTCCCGCTGGAAATCCGTTCCGGCAGTTTCATTTTGCACACCGGCCCATCGGCGACGCGGCGAGCGTCGAACACCAGGCAGTAGGACGCGTCGGCGTTCATGTCCGTGGTCAGCGTGACCAGATACCCGTCATCCTCAGCCGTGCTGCCGACCCGCGGGGCCATCGCGGTTTCGCTGCCGTAGACCCCGTCACCGAACGCGAAACGCTCCTGTGCGCCGGTATGCAGGTCGTGTTTGACCAGGCCGTCGAACAGAAACCACGACGGCTTGCCGGTCGCGGCGTAGGCGTACCGGTAGGGTCCGCCGGCGAACCGGCTGTTGATCATCCCGAATTCGGTGATGCTGTCGGACAATTGCCCCTCGCTCACCGCCCCGGTGCGCAGGTTGAGCCGCCAGCGGTGCAGCCGCGCCTGCATGCGATCCAAGGCCAGGAAGCGAAACGCGCGCTGCCACTTGTCCCCCGTGCCGCTGTCGGCCGGCTCGGGATCGCCCTGGAAGAAGCCGTCCAGCACGATCTCGTCACCGTCCTCGTACGCGTTGACGAAGTGCAGCACATACGTCGGAGCCGCCTCGAACCACCGGATGTCCTCCGACCGCCCGCGCCGCGGGATCACCGCGAACCGCGACGGCATGTCGCTGTGGAAGCGCGCCGCGTGCACGTCCCTCCTCAGCAGCTCCGGGTCCCAGAACAGCGGAAAGTCATTGAGAATGGCGTAGTTTCGCGTGTAGGCCATGTCGTGCGGCAGCCGCGGCCCGGGCAGCGGCACGTCGACGTAGTGCACCAGGCGGCCGCGCTCGTCGACCACGCCGTAGTGCATGTACGGGGCGGCCTTGCTGTAGTTGAAGAACAGCAGTTCCCCGGTGGCTTCGTCGACCTTCGGATGGGCCGATACACCCCAGTCATACGGGAAACGCCCGTGCCAGCTCTCCTTGCCGAGCGTCTCGGCTGAGAACGGGTCGACGCGGTACAGGTCGCCGCACTGGTAAAAGCTGGTCAGCGCGGTACCGCGATGCACGATGACGTCGGTGCTCGACGCGTCCTTCATCCGGCCCCTGGCGCCGTGGCCATCGTCGCGCGTCGAGAGCGCCGGTGGCTCGGCCAGCCCGGCCCACAGCGGGCCACCGGCCTCGTTTTCGGCAAGCAGACCGTCGGTTCGAATGAATCGGTTGCGGTAGAAGGCCTCACCGTCGCGGAAGCCGACGACGTGGATCATGCCGTCGCCGTCGAACGGGTGATACGCCTTCATCGACGGGTGCAGCGGGTTCTCGGTGTTGCGCAGATAGACCCCGTCGAGGTCGGCGGGAATGTCGCCTTCGGCGACCTCGAGGTCGTCGGCGAGCCACTCAGTGCTCTGAGGCCGCCACGGACCGGTCCGGTAGGGGTGGTCGTCGTCAGCGGGCAGCGTCGACAACCATTTCCCGACGATCTCAACATGCATGCGAAGCAATCCTTTTCAGTTAACCGCGCCGATCACGAAGCTGACCGCGGTCGCGGTACTGCCGCCGATGTTCAACGTGCCGAACCGGCGTGCGCCCTCGACCTGGTAGTCACCGGCGGAGTCGGCGACCTGCTTGGCGGCGTCGACCAGCATCCGCACGCCCGATGCGCCGACGGGGTGGCCGCCGCCGATCAGTCCTCCGCTGGGGTTGATCGGCCAGCGCCCTGTCATCGCAATGTCGCCGCTCTCCACCGCCTTCCACGACTCGCCCGGCGCGGTGATCCCGATGTGGTCGATCGCGAGGTACTCGCTGGGGGTGAAGCAGTCGTGCACCTCGAACCCGTCGATGTCCTCCAGCGTCACCCCGGCCCTGTCGAACGCGTCCTGCACCGTGGCACGTAGGTGAGGCAGCAGGTGCGGATCGCCGCCGGGCCGGTCGAGCTTCTGTTGCAGGCCCAGTCCGACGGTGCGGTGCCCCCACCCCAGGAGCCGGGCGGTCGGCTTGGCGTCGGGGTGCGCGCGCAGGTAGCCGTCGGAAACCAGAACGACGCCCGCCCCGCCGTCGGTGATCTGGCTGCAGTCGAACCGGCGCAACCGTCCCTCGACGACGGCATTGGCGTCGCCGTCGAGATCCGGCACCTGCCAGTCGCGGGTCTGCGCGTGCGGGTTCTTGCGCGCGTTGGACAAGTTGAGCTCGGCGATCGCGCGCAGGTGACGCTCGTCGAGGCCGTAGCGCCGGTCGTATTCCTCGGCGACCCGGTTGAACATGTACGGCCACATGAACTTCGCGTTCTCGCCTTCGTGACCGACCCATGCCGCGGCGCCGAGGTGAGCGGTGGCGGTGTCGCCGGGCACGGTCTTCTCCATCTCGACGCCGATGACCAGCGCGCAGTCGTAGCCGCCGGACCGCAGGTCCGCCGCGGCGGCCAGCGCAGCGACGCTGCCCGACGCACACGCGGCTTCGTGGCGTGTCGCCGGGACGCCCCAGAGCTGGTCGCAGACGGTTGCCGGCATCGCGCCGAGGTGCCCCTGGCCGGCGAAGAGCTCGCCGAACGCGTTGCCGACGTGGATCACGCCGACGTCGGCGGCGGGCACGCGCGCCGAAGCCAGCGTGGCGTCGACGACCTCCCGCGTCAGGTCGGCGAAGTCGCCGCCCTCGCGGGTGATGTTGCGGGCGAAGTCCGTTTGATAGCCGCCCAGGAGCCAGACGTTCGAGCCGTTCACGGCCCGTACTCTACTACAGTTAACGGAGTTACTTCGCTAGTTTCGCGGTCGGATGTCGGCGACGTCTGGCCACGAACACGATCCACGACACGCAGACCGCGGCAAACGCCAGCACCTGAAGCACCCCGACGGAACCGGCCGCGTACAGGACCCCGGTCAGGTAGTGGTCGATGAATCCGCCCGGAGGGAGCCGACCCATCCCGGCATGCTGTCGGGCCCATCGCTCCAGCCACGTCAGCGGGCACGGGAAATGCAACACAACGCTGCCGACCCCCCACAGCACCGCCGCCACGTGCAGCCAGATCGTTCGCGGCCACCGCAGTGCAAGAAACCCGCCGCTGGCCAGGTAGACCAGGAACGCGAAATGTGCGACCACGACGGCCGCGACCACCATGATGTAGAGGTCCCTCATTCGCTCCTCCCCGTTTCACGGAAGGCGCTGTGTCCTGCTTTCCTTCACGTCCCACTGTGGCACACAGCGCGTGCAGACGATTCGTCTCGCCGCTCTGCGCAGGCATTCTCCTGGCGGCGTGCGGATCGCAGGCGAGCGCACCGCCCATGCCGACCGCGGACAGCGCCCGGGCCGACGCGATCGTCAACGTCGTCCGCTCCACGATGGCGCAGGCGCATCTGCGGTCTGCGATCGTCCGCGTCACCGTGGACGGCAAAGAGGTCGTCACCCGCGCCGTCGGCGAGTCGATGACCGGTGTGCCGGCCACCACCGACATGCATTTCCGCAACGGCGCCGTGGCGATCTCATATGTTTCGACGCTGCTGCTGAGGCTGGTCGACGAGAAGAAGGTCGGCCTCGACGACAAGCTGTCGAAGTGGCTTCCCGACTTCCCGCACTCCGACCAGGTCACGCTTCGCCAGCTCGCGCAGATGACGTCCGGCTACCCGGACTACGTGCTCGGCAACGACGAGTTCAACGCGGCGCTCTACGCCAACCCGTTCCGGCAGTGGACCACCGATGAAATTCTGGCACAGGTAAGTTCACGGCCGCTGTTGTACCCGCCGGGCACCAACTGGAACTACGCGCACACTAACTACGTGCTGCTCGGGCTGGCGCTGGAGAAGGCCACCGGGCAGGACATCCCAACGCTGTTGCGGGACAACGTCCTGGGACCGCTGGGCCTCACCCACACCGCGAACTCCGACACCGCCGAGATTCCGGCGCCGGTGCTGCACGCGTTCTCCTCGGAGCGCCGGGAAGCACTCAAAATCCCCACCGGCACACCGTTCTACGAGGAGACCACCTACTGGAACCCGTCGTGGACGATCACGCACGGCGCCATTCAAACCACAACGATCGACGATCTGGCGGCGACGGCGTCGGGCATCGGCTCGGGGAAGCTGCTTTCCCCCGAGTCATACCACGCGATGGTCTCGCCACAGCTGCGCGGCAAAACCCATGCGCAACCAGGCTGCCCGACATGTGCCGAACTCAACGACGTCTACACCTACGGGCTCGGCATCGTGATCTCCGGGGACTGGCTGCTGCAAAATCCGTTGCTGGCCGGCTATGCCGCGGTCGAGGCATATCTGCCGTCGCGAAAGATCGCGATCGCGGTCGCGGTCACCTACGACCAGGGCGCGTTCGACAACAGCGGCAACTACAACAACGCGGCCGACACGCTGTTCCGCAGCATCGGCGCGCAGCTCGCGCCCGACGACGCTCCCCCGCTGCCACCGGCCAAGTAGCCTAGCCCGCGTGGCACGCAAGGTGTTGTTCGTCGTCAACGATCCGGTCTCGACGGAGGCTCTGCTGGCCGACGCGTTCGCCGACCACGGTTTCGACG
>NZ_DATFYW010000231.1:0-33496 GCF_035314905.1 Mycobacterium sp. | reverse complement strand
CCATTCCTCGGTGTGTTCGCCGACCAACTTCACCGACCACGCCAGCGCGTCGGACCGCGACCGGGCGACGCCGGCGTCGACCAGCGTGTCGAGCACCTGCCGTTCCGGTTGCCGCAGGCGGGTCATCACCGGCACCGCGACATTGGTGAAGATGATCCGCTCGCCGCCGACCTCGACGCCCCAGGACACCGTGCGGCCGTAGCGGGCCTGCGCCTCATCGGCGATCCGCATCCGGTCGGGACGGGTCTCCTCCCGGAACCGTGCGGCCCGGCCCGCGCTGCGGGCGCCGGCACCTTCTCCCTCCGCGCCTTCGGCGCCCTCCGGCTCGGGGAGGCGCCCGATGACGGTGATCTCCTCGCGGTCGACCACGGCCTCCGGATCACCGGTGAACCAGCCGTCGGGCAGCCGCCCGGCGAACCAGTCCGGGGCGTCGCCGGCGTCGGGCTGCTGCGCTTGCTGCCACCCGCCGGGGCGGCCGAAACGTCGGCCATGTGCATGATGTGATCTCATGCTTACATTATTACACTGTTACACGGCAGGTGGGGTGGCTTTCTCCGACAGCGAAACGCCGGGTTGCCCGGTGGTACGTCTGTCCGACTCAGGCTCGGCGTTCACGCGCCAGAATCGGATTCGGTACCGCTGTCGTGCCGGGTCGACAAACTCTCTCCGGCCGTGCAACACGCAACGGTTGTCGATCAGGAGGGCATCCCCTCGGTCGAGGCGTAGCACCCGAACCGCCCCGCTGTTGCTGGCAACCGAAGCGGGAAGCCTGGCCGCCCGAGACTGGCCCCGAGGTTTGACCGGCTCCGAAAACGTGGACAACCTGAACGGCGTCAGCGCAGAGATGTACACCGGCTGAAAGCCCCAGTTAACAGTCCTGTAACTATGAGGCCAGCCAGGGGGCTGACAATCCCAGGTTGTTGCGCTCACGATCGAGATCCCTTGAAAGGGTGTGGAGACATGTCGAAGCAAGCAGCCGAACATCACAAGAAAGCAGCCGAACATCTCGAAGAGGCCGCTAAGCACCACGTGGAAGCCGCTAAACATCACGTGGAGGGCGTGTTTGACAAAGCCGCCCACCACGCCCACTCGGCGCATGCCCACCACGTTCAGGCCGTCGAGCACGCGGAGAATGCCGCCAAAGAGCACCTAAAAGCGCACGGCACCAAGTAGAGCCTCGACGGCGCACTGAGCTCAGCAGACCAGCTGGTGAAGTCGTCGTCGATCAACCGACCAGTTTGGCGTTCGAGGGACGCCGGTCGGCCACCCGGATGATCAGATCGTCAGTCATTACCGCCTGAATCAGGGTCACGCTCGGTTCGGTCGGCGGCGCAGGTCACTCACGCGTTCCCGGTTCGTCGGCCAGATGTGCCATTTTCACATCCGGTATCGAGCGCGTCGTGGTGAGCGAAGGCGTGCGAGTACAGAATTGTCTTATCAAGCGGTCAACACCGCCATGATCGTTCACTCTTCGACCGCAGGTCCCAATCATGTGGCGGAGCACTGACACCGCCTGGCGCCAAACCCACTGCGCCGCGGGACTATCCACAGATCAGGACTTGTCCACAACATCGGTTGCCCGCCGCGCGCGGAACAACCTGGTGTCCCCCTTGACGCCCTTGAGGTGGCGTGAGCCCGCGAACGACCACGAAAACTCTTCTGCGTCACCGATCAACTCGCGGGTCGACTCGGCCGTCAACACCGAACCGGGCCGCGCCACGCTCGTCACCCGGCTTGCCACGTTGACCGGGCTGCCGAACCAGTCCCCGGCGCGACTGACCGCCGAACCCGAAGCCAGCCCGACCCGCAACTGCGGCAAGTCCTCCTTGTCTGCGGCGGCCACCAGGTGGAGCGTTGCGTCCAACAGGGGTGCGGGTTCCGGCGACATGAGCATCACGGCGTCGCCGATCGTCTTGATCAATCGCACCGGCGGCACGGCCACGTCGCGCGCCAGGTCGGCGAGGCCCCGGGCGAGCCGTTCCAGGTCCTGGGGCGGCACCGCCTCGCCCAGTCGTGTGAAGCCCACCATGTCGGCGAATGCGATCGTCACCTGGCGCGCACCGGCCAACGCATGGCCAGCGGCCCGCTCCGACGCATTGACCGCTTCCGTCTCCATCGAATGGCGCAGCTGCAGGAACAGCATGTCCTGGATCATCGGGCCAAGGAGCGGGGCAATCCGACTCACCATCGCCTCCGACCGCTTGGCGATATCCAATTCCGTCGCGCCCGGTTGCGAGACCGCGGCCAGCGCCGTCCAGCGCATCGTCTCCGCCGCGCGAGCGAGGCCGTCGGCAAGCACCCGCACCACGGCGACCAACTGCTCGGGATCCAGACCCGCGTCGATGAACTCGAGTATTCGCGCGGCGGCCTCGGCGTCGGCACGCATGAGCACGGGCGCGTCCGGATCGTCGACCCGCGGCAAGCCGAGGGCCCGCTGCACACGCTGGAGCAGGTCGAGGTCGATTCCATGGCTCTCGGCGATTTCCCGCGCCGACAGGTAGGTCCCGTCGTCGCCTATCACGCGGCGGCCCGGCAACAGCATCGGGGCGAAGGCACCGCGGATCTGCTCCACCGC
Organism: Mycobacterium sp.; assembly: GCF_035314905.1. Classification (GTDB taxonomy): domain Bacteria; phylum Actinomycetota; class Actinomycetes; order Mycobacteriales; family Mycobacteriaceae; genus Mycobacterium. Next base: position 30,921 of record NZ_DATFYW010000231.1, on the reverse strand, counting down.
GAAGCCCCGTTCCAGGAGCCAGGCGATCAGTTCGGCCCGCTGCGCGCGCGCATCGCCCTCGAGGCCGTCCAGCAGCCCCGATGCCTCGATATCGACGTCAGCGGCCACTGCGTCAACCTACCTCCACGATCGCGCGCCCTCGAACGGTTTGGAGCACAATCCGACGCCTGCGCGGCGCAGGCCGTGGAGCCATGCGCCAGAACGCATTCCGCGGATGGGCGTAGGACCGACCCGCTCGCACGCGACGCCTCGCCCGGCATCGAGCCAAGGACAAGAATTGCACCGGTGTTCCGTTATTCATTCCTGCCTCCCGGACGCGACGTTACGGTGAGTACATGCCATGTGTGTTCTGCGACATCGTCGCGGGTAAAGCCCCGGCGATGAGGATCTACGAAGACGACGGGTATCTCGCGATCCTCGACATCCGGCCGTTCACCCGGGGCCACACGCTGGTGCTGCCCAAGCAGCACACCGTTGATCTGACCGACACCCCGACGGAAACGGTGGCCGACATGCTGGCCATCGGGCAGCGGATCGCCCGCGCGGCGCGGGAATCGGAGTTGCAGGCGGACGGCAACAACGTCGTCCTCAACGACGGCCGCGCCGCATTCCAGTCGGTGTTCCACATCCACCTGCACGTCGTGCCGCGGCGCAACGGAGACAAGCTGTCGTTCGCCAAGGGCATGGTGCTGCGGCGCGACCCGGACCGGGAAGCCACGGGGCGGATTCTGCGGGAGGCGCTGGCCAAGATCGACGCCGCGGGATGACACTTGCAAGCATGAGCTTCCTGGAAGAGAAACTGCTCCCGCCGGTGCTGCGGTTGCACGACGCGGTCTATCGGAACACGAACGGCTGGATCGGTCACCGGACCCTGGGGATTCCCAGCCTGCTGCTGCACACGGTCGGCGCCAAGACCGGAAAGCAGCGCACGACGTCGCTCACCTATGCGCGCAACGGCGACGACTACCTGGTGGTCGCCTCCAAGGGCGGTGATCCGAAAGCTCCCGGCTGGTATCACAACCTGAAGGCCAAGCCGAACGTCGAAATCAACGTCGGCCCGAAGCGATTCGGCGTCACGGCCCGGCCGGTGGTGCCCGGGGATCCCGATTACGACCGGCTGTGGGAGATCGTCAACAAGAACAACGCGAACCGGTACAAGGCGTATCAGAGCAAGACGTCGCGGCCGATCCCGGTGGTCGTGCTGACGCCGCGCTAGAACAACTCCTTGGCGAGCAGCTCCAGCGTGGCGTCCCGGCCCGGTGCGGTCGCGGGGTCGATGCCGCGCCGCGCCGAGGCGACGGGGTTGATCATCACCTCGTCGACGTCGAACCGCTCGGCCAGCGCGCGAACCTGATCGGCCGCCTCGGGCGCGGTGCCGACGACCGCGCGCCGCGCGCCGGCGTCGACGATCGCCTGCTCCTGCGGGCTGAGCCGGGCCGCCTCGGCGTCCTCCACCAGGTCGAGAGGCCCGAGCGGCTGCCCGGTGCGCAACCGGGCCATCATCTGCAGGTTCGGCAGCAGCAGCGCCTCGGCCTCGTCGCGGGTCGGCGCGACCGCGGCGTTGACCGTCAGGAACGTCACCGGCTCGGGCGCCAGGTCGCTGGGCACGAACTCGCGGCGGTACGTCGCCAACGCCTCCTCGGTGCCCTGCCCGGAGAAGTGGTGCGCGAACACATACGGCAGGCCCTTGGCCGCGGCCAGCCGCGCCGAGTACATCGACGAGCCGAGCAGCCACAGCCTCGGTTCGCTGGTCGCGGCCGGCGTGGCTTTGAGGATGTAGCGCTCGCGGGGGATCGCGACACGCACGCCGCGGGCGCTCATCAGCGCGCGCACGTCGTCGAGATAGTCGGGGAAGTTCTCGATGTCGCGATCGTCCCGCCCGGCCGGACCGCGCAACATCAGCGACGTGACCGGGTCGGAACCCGGCGCCCTGCCGATGCCGAGGTCGATGCGCCCGGGATAGGCGGCCTCGAGCAGCGCGAACTGTTCGGCCACCGCCAGCGGCGCGTGGTTGGGCAGCATCACCCCGCCCGAACCCAGCCGCAGCTGCGAGGTTTGCGCACCCAGGTACGCGATCAGCACCGGCGGGCTGGTGGCCGCCACGGAAGGCATGTTGTGGTGCTCGGCGACCCAGTACCGGGTGTAGCCGAGCCGGTCGGCGGTCTGCGCCAGCCGCAGCGTCGCGGACAGCGCATCCGACGTCGACTGGTCGGTGCGCACGGGGACGAGGTCAAGGACGGAAAGCCGCATGCGAGAGTCAACGTGTCCGGTCATCGGGATAGTCCTGGAGAAGCCGATACGCGAGTGTTGTTCCCGGCCGCGCCCGCGTCGGGGTCATCGAATCCCCGCCGTCATCCTGGCCCTGGCGAAGATGTCGTCCAGCATCGCCGGGGTCAGCCTGCCGGTGAACGTGTTCTGCTGGCTCGGGTGGTAGCACCCCAGCAGCACCACGTCGCGATCAGTCGTGCGCAGCGAGACGGCGGCACCGTGCCCGAACTTCGGCGCCGGTGACTCGACGGTGCCGACCATGTTCAGCGCCGCACGCCAGGCGAACGCGCCGAGCGCGACGATCACGCGGACGTGGTGGCCGATCAGGCGCCATTCCGCGGCCAGCCAGGGCGCGCAGGTCTGCCGCTCGCCGGGTGTCGGCGCATTGCCCGGGGGTGCGCACCGCACCGCCGCCGCCATCCGGGTGTCTATCAGCGTCGTGCCGTCGGCCGCGTCGACGCTGTCCGGCGACGTGGACAGACCGGCGCGGTAGAGCGCCGCGTACAACACGTCACCGGAACGGTCCCCGGTGAACACCCGCCCGGTGCGGTTGCCGCCGTGCGCCGCGGGCGCGAGGCCGAGAATGAGCATCTTCGGGCCGGCCGAACCCCAGCCCGGAACGGGCCGCCCCCAGTACGGCTGATCGGCGAACGACTTCCGCTTGCCCGCAGCGACCTGTTCGCGCCACTCGACCAGCCGCGGACATGCGCGGCACACCGACACCAAGGCGTCGAGCTGCCGAAGCGTTTTCACATTCGACGCCTCGGCGGCGACCTGCGCGGGCGTCGCCGCGACCGCGGTGCGCGGGGTCGCCGGGTCGCCCGGCCAGCCGGCACCGGGTGGCACCGGCGAGTCGAACTGCATACCGACGCGTGGATGGGGCAGACGCACCGATCTACTGTGCACGGCGCGCAAATTCGGTCGCCGACCGGGCATGCCCGCTGCTAGATTTCTCCCCGTTCCCATGTCTCGGTCATCCCCCGGTCGCTCCGATCCCGGCCGCCGGACGCCCTCGCGCCGCCCTGTTTTCGTCCTGATGTTCGCGGCGCTGGCCGCGTCGGCCGGAAACGGCATCTCGATCGTCGCGTTCCCATGGCTGGTGCTGCAGCGCAACGGCAGCGCTCTGGAGGCGTCGGTCGTCGCCGGCGCGGCGTCCCTCCCGCTGCTGTTCTCCACGCTCATCGCCGGCACCGCAGTGGATTTCCTTGGCCGCAAGCGCATTTCAATTCTTTCCGATGTGCTGTCGGGGACCACCGTGGCCACGGTCCCGGTGCTGGCTCTCACCCTGGGCCAGCAGAGCATCAACGTCGCGGTGCTCGCGACACTGGCGGCACTGGGCGCGGTATTCGACCCGGCCGGGATCACCGCCCGCCAGTCGATGCTGCCGGAAGCCGCGGCGCGGGCCGGCTGGACGCTGGACCGCACCAACGGGCTCTACGAAGCCGTGTTCAACGTGGCCTACATCGTCGGTCCCGGCCTGGCGGGCCTGCTGATCGGCACCATCGGCGGAATCAACACGATGTGGGTCACCGCCGCGTTCTTCGGGCTGTCGATCCTGGCGGTCGGCGTGCTCCGGCTGGAGGGCGCGGGGCCGCCAACCGTCGAGGAGCGGCCGGAGGGAGTCTGGGCCGGCATGCTCGACGGTTTGCGGTTCGTCTGGAACGTCAAGGTGCTGCGCACGCTGGCGCTGGTCGACCTGGCGATGACCGGGCTGTACCTGCCGATGGAAAGCGTGCTGTTCCCGAAGTACTTCGCCGATCACGACGAGCCCGCGCAACTGGGCTGGGTGTTGATGGCGCTGAGCATCGGCGGCCTGGTCGGCGCGCTGGCTTATCCGCTGGTGGTGCGGCACCTGACGCGGCGGGCGATCCTGCTCACCGCGACGCTGACGCTCGGCATCTGCACCGCGCTGATCTCGCTGCTGCCGGCGCTGGCGCTGATCCTGCTGCTGTGCGCGCTCGTCGGCCTCGTCTACGGGCCAATCGCGCCGATCTACAACTACGTGATGCAGACCAAGTCGCCGCCCGCGCTCCGGGGCCGGGTGGTCGGCGTGATGACGTCGCTGGCCTACGCCGCCGGTCCGCTCGGATTCATGCTGGCCGGTCCGCTCGCCGACACGTTCGGGCTGCGGACCACGTTTCTCGCCCTGGCCGTACCGATGATCGCGATCGGGTTGGCGGCACTGCTGCTGCCGTCGTTGTACGAGCTGGATCGCAGGTCGGAGCGGCAGCCGTCGGCCGAATTGGAATAGACCGGCTCGTAGCATCGAGTTATGAGCGCGGATGTGCTGGCGAGCCTGATCGAAGAGCTGCCCGAAGGAATGGTCGTCACCGATCCCGCGAAGACCGACAAGTACCGCCAGGACCGCGCGCTCGACCCGTCGGCCGGCAAGCCCATGGCCGTGCTGCGGCCGCTTCGCACCGAGGATGTGCAGGCGGTGTTGCGCTGGGCGAGCCGGCACCGCATCCCGGTGGTGCCGCGGGGCGCGGGAAGCGGCCTGTCCGGCGGCGCGACGGCGCTGGACAACTGCATCGTGCTCGCCACCGAGCGGATGCGCGACATCACCGTCGACCCGGTGACCCGGACCGCGGTGTGCCAGCCCGGGCTGTTCAACGCCGAGGTCAAGAAGGCAGTGGCCGAGCACGACCTGTGGTACCCGCCGGATCCGTCGTCGTTCGAGATCTGCAGCATCGGCGGCAACGTCGCGACAAACGCCGGCGGCCTGTGTTGTGTGAAGTACGGCGTCACCACCGACTACGTCCTCGGGTTGCAGGTGGTGCTGGCCGACGGCACCGCGGTGCGGCTCGGGGGCCCCCGGCTCAAGGACGTCGCGGGCCTCAGCCTGACCAAGCTGTTCGTCGGTAGCGAGGGCACGATCGGCGTGATCACCGAGATCACGCTGCGGCTGCTGCCGAAGCAGCATCGGTCGAGCACGGTCGTGGCGACCTTCGCCTCCGTCGCGGCCGCGGTCGACGCGGTGCTGGGCGTGTCGAGCAGGATGCGCCCGTCGATGCTGGAGTTCATGGACTCCGTCGCGGTGAACGCGGTCGAGGACAAGCTCCGGATGGGCCTGGACCGCGACGCCGCGGCCCTGGTGATCGCCGGCTCCGACGAACGCGGCCGGTCCGCCGGGGAAGACGCCGAGGTGATCGCCGCCGTATTCGCGGAAAATGATGCGACAGAAGTCTTTTCGACCGACGACCCGGACGAGGGCGAGGCGTTCGTCGCTGCCCGCCGGTACGCGATCCCGGCCGTGGAGGCCAAGGGAACGCTGCTGCTCGAGGACGTCGGCGTGCCGTTGCCACGGCTGGGTGAGCTCGTCACCGGAGTCGCGCGCATCGCGGCCGAGCGCGACGTGATGATCTCGGTGATCGCACACGCCGGCGACGGCAACACCCACCCGCTCATCGTCTACGACCCCAGCGACCGGGCCATGAAGCAGCGCGCCGAGGTGGCGTTCGGGGAGATCATGGACCTGGCAGTGGGCCTCGGCGGCACGATCACCGGCGAGCACGGCGTCGGCAGGCTCAAGCGGCCCTGGCTGGCCGGCCAGATCGGGCCCGGCGCGATGGCCCTCAACCAGCGAATAAAGGACGCGCTGGACCCCGCGGGGATCCTCAACCCCGGCGCCGCAATTTAGGAACGATTTCGCGCCAATCATTGACACTTGTGCATCCCCTGTCGTACGCATAAGACATGACGGTTACTTTGTCTCAAGGGTCACCGGTCATGTTCGAACTCGCCAACGCTCACAGCTGGGCGGACCCTTGGCCGATGTACGCCGCGCTGCGCGACCGCGACCCGGTGCACCACGTCATTCCCCGGGAGAACCCGGCGCACGACTACTGGGTGCTGTCACGGCACGCCGACATCTGGCAGGCCGCGCGAGACCACGAGACGTTCTCCTCCGCCCAGGGGCTGACCGTCAACTACCGCGAACTCGAAATCATCGGGCTGCAGGACAACCCGCCGATGGTGATGCAGGACCCGCCGGTGCACACCGAGTTCCGGAAACTGGTCGCCCGGGGCTTCACCCCCCGCCAGGTGGAGGCGGTCGAGCCGGCGGTTCGCGCGTTCGTCGTCGAACGCCTGCGGCGGCTGCTCGCCTCCGGTGGTGGCGACATCGTCGCCGAGCTGTTCAAACCGCTGCCCTCGATGGTCGTCGCGCACTATCTGGGCGTGCCGGAAGAGGACCGGGCACGGTTCGACGGCTGGACCGAGGCCATCGTCGCGGCCAACACCACCAGCGGCGGAATCGGCGACGCGATCGACTCGCTGGGTGACGCCGTGACCTCGATGACGGGCTACTTCAACGAGCTGATCGAGCGCCGCCGCCGCGAGCCGGGCGACGACACGGTGTCGCACCTCGTCGCGGCGGGGGTCGGCGCGGACGGCGACATCGCGGGCACCCTGTCGGTGCTGGCGTTCACGTTCACGATGGTCACCGGCGGCAACGACACCACCACCGGCATGCTCGGCGGTTCGGTGCAGCTGCTGCAGCGCCGGCCCGACCAGCGCAGGCTGCTGGCCGAGCACCCGGAGCTGATTCCCGCCGTGATCGACGAGCTGCTGCGGCTGACGTCACCGGTGCAGGGCCTGGCCCGCACCCTCACCCGTGACGTGACGATCCACGACACCACCATGCGGGCCGGCCGCAAGGTGTTGCTGCTGTACGGGTCGGCCAACCGCGACGAGCGCCGGTACGGCCCGGATGCCGGCGAGCTCGACGTGACGCGCCGGCCACGCAACATCCTGACGTTCGGCCACGGCGCCCACCACTGCCTGGGCGCGGCCGCCGCGCGCATGCAGTCGCGGGTCACGCTGAGCGAACTGTTGACCCGCTGCCCGGATTTCGACGTGGACGAGTCCGGCATCGTCTGGGCCGACGGCAGCTACGTGCGGCGACCGCTGTCGGTGCCGTTCCGGGCGGCCCGCTGATGTCCGGCGACTGGCTGGCGGCGCGCCGCACCGAGGTCGCCGCAGACCGGATCCTGGACGCGGCGGCCGAGCTGTTCGCGCAGCGCGACGTCGCCGGGGTCGGGATGCACGAGATCGCCAGGGCCGCCGGATGTTCACGTGCGACGCTGTATCGCTACTTCGAGAACCGCGACGCGCTGCACACCGCGTTCATGCACCGGGAGACCTATCGGCTGCATTACACGATCATCGACCAGATCACCGGCATCCGGGACCCCGGGGACCGGCTGGTCGAGGGCGTGATCGCGGCGCTGGGACTGGTCCGCAACAGCCCGGCCCTGGCCTCGTGGTTCTCCACGAGCCGGCCCCCGCTCGGGGCCGTGATCGCCGATCAGGACGACGTGGTCAAGGCGCTGACCGCGGCGTTTCTGACGTCGCTCGCCCCCGACGAGCCCGCGGTGGTCGAACGTCGCGCCCGGTGGCTGGTGCGGGTGATGACCTCACTGCTCGTGTTTCCCGGCGAGGACGAGAACGACGAACGCGCAATGGTCCGCGAGTTCGTGGTGCCGATGGTCGTGGCTGGGGGGTTATCGGCGGAGTTCGCTCGCGGTGCCGACTAGCGACGACCTTCTCCTGCATCAGGTCCACGCGGCCAAGCTCGCCGCTGACATCGCGGCGTCCGTCGTGTCGCTCACCATGATCTGGCGGGGCCGGCGGGGCGCCGGCCTGGTGGTTCATTTTCTCATTCCGGTCGCCGCGTCGGCGGCCCTGTTACGCACCGACACATCCCGGCTGCGCCTGAGCCGTCGAGGCCGGTATGTGCTGAAGCACATGCCGCCGGCGGCCCAGGCGGTTCGGCTCGCCGGCGATGCGGTGATGACCGCGGGCGCGTGGCGGCGCAGCGGTCTTCTCGTCGCGGCCGGCGGGCTGGTCGTGATCGGCGGCTGGTCGCACGGCATCACGGCCGGGCGCGGGTGAACCGGTGCAGCAGCCAGGCCAGCGGGATCGTCATCGCCAGCGTCACGACCAACAGCAACGGCATCGAGCCGGTGTAGATCGGGTAGCGCAGCACCTCGACCATCGCGATCTCCATCACGATGAGGTGAATCAGGAAGATCTCATAGGAGATCTCGCCGAGCCACACCATCGGCCCCGTGGCCAGCAGCCGCGAATACCAGCCGCGGTTGCCCAGGGCCAGCGGCCCCACCACGACGGTCGCGATCACCGCGTAGAACGCCGCCTTGGACAGGGCCTCCCACAGCCTGGCCGGCGACGTGGTGGGCTCCCCGGCGATCGGCGTGGACACAATGAAGTAGCAGACCACCGCGAGCGGCAGGCACGCGGCCGCGTACCACCGCACGCCGATCACCTGCAGCACCGCGAGCATCATGCCGCCGATGAACCACGCGAGATAGCTCGGCAGCCACAGCCGCGCGCCGTCGGGCAGCCAGTCGGTGAGGTGCACCAGCACCAGCCACGCCGGTGTCAGCGCGGCAAGCGCGCACAGGCCGGCGAGCAGCAGGCGCGGACGCCAGCGCCGCCGGCACAGCACCGTCAGCAGCAGGTAGGTCAGCAGGGGCAGCGCCACGTAGAACGCGACTTCGACCGCCAGGCTCCACATCTGCGTCAGCCCCTGATGCAGGTAGGAGTACAGGTAGTGGTCGGTGTAGATCTGGGTCAGGGTCAGGTTGCGGAACAACCCCATCCAGGTGTGGCCGGGATTGGGCCCCGCAGTCCGGAATTCGTACACCAGAAAGGCCGCGAAGACCGTCACCGTGTATGCCGGCATGATGCGCCGCACCCGGTGCCAGGCATAGCGCGCCAGCGGTGGCGGCGGACCGTCGGTGGCCGCGGCCTTGACCCACGGGCCGAACAGCAGGAAGCCGGACAGCACGAAGAAGATCGGCACGCCGATCTCCATGCGCGAGTACGTCAGCCCGACGTAGCCGTGGGTGTACTTGCCGGTGATGTAGGCGGCGTGCGTCGCGACCACCAAAATCGCCGCGACCGCGCGGATGCCGGTGAGCGAGGCAACCCGCTCGGCCCCCGACACCGATTCCAGGCCGCCCCGCGGCTGGACGCCCTCGGACAGGGCCATCACGACTTCCGTTTGGTCTTCGTCGTCTTCGTCTTTGTCGGGGGGCGGTCGGGCTGCAGATTGATCAGCACGCCTGAGATGCGGGTCCGCTCCAGGGCTTTCAGTGTCTCGGGGGGCAGCCTGGCCGGCAGCTCGACGAGCGAGAAGTCCGGGCGGATCGTGATGTGCCCGAAGTCGCTGCGGTGCAGGCCACCTTCGTTCGCGATCGCGCCGACGATCGCGCCCGGGCCAATCTTGTGCCGCTTGCCGACCGAGATGCGGTAGGTGGCCATGCCGTCGCCGGGCCGGCGCGATCGGTCCTGGCTCCGCCTGCTTTCGGGACGCGGCGCCCCTGCCACGGGCCCCCGGCGCTGCGGCTCCGGCCGCATCAGGAACTCCTCACCGTCGCGCGACTGCGTCGCCAGCGCGGCGGCGATGTCGGCCATCGGGACGTCGTGCTCGCGCTCGTAATCCTCGACCAGGCCGCGGAACAGCTCGACTCCGGGCGCATTGAGCGAGTCGGTGATCGAATCGCGGAACTTGGCCACCCGCTGGGCGTTGACGTCCTCGACGGTGGGCAGCGCGGCCTCGGTGAGCTTCTGGCGGGTGGCCTTCTCGATCGCCTTGAGCAGGTGGCGTTCCCGCGGCGAGACGAACAGCAACGCCGACCCCGACCGCCCGGCGCGGCCGGTGCGGCCGACGCGGTGCACGTACGACTCGGTGTCGTGCGGGATGTCGTAGTTCAGCACGTGCGAGATCCGCTCGACGTCCAGGCCGCGCGCCGCGACGTCGGTCGCGACGAGGATGTCGACGCTGCCGTCCTTCAGCGCCGCGATCGTCTTCTCGCGCTGAGCCTGCACGACGTCCCCGTTGATGGCGGCCGCCGAAAAGCCACGGGCCCTCAGCCTTTCCGCGACCTCCTCGGTGGCCTGCTTGGTGCGGACGAAGACGATCATCGCCTCGAACGGCTCGACCTCCAGCACGCGGGTCAGCGCGTCCATCTTGCGCGGCCCGGCCACCTCGATGTAGCGCTGGGAAATGTTCTCCGCCGTGGTGGTTTCGGCTTCGACCGTGACCTCAACCGGGTCGTGCAGGTACTTCGACGTGATGGCCCGGATGGCCGCGGGCATCGTCGCCGAGAACAACGCCACCTGCTTGTACTCCGGGGTGTCGGCCAAGATGCGTTCGACGTCCTCGGCGAAGCCCATCGCGAGCATCTCGTCGGCCTCGTCGAGAACCAGGTAGTCGATGTGCGACAGGTCGAGCGTGCCGCGTTCGAGGTGGTCGATCACCCGGCCGGGGGTGCCGACCACGACCTGGGCGCCGCGGCGCAGGCCGGCGAGCTGCACGTGGTAGGACTGGCCGCCGTAGATCGGCAGCACGTTGAGGCGCCGCAGGTGCGTGCCGTAGCGGCCGATCGCCTCCGCCACCTGCAGTGCCAGCTCACGGGTCGGCGCCAGCACCAGCGCCTGGGTGGTGGTGCTCTCGGTGTCGATCTTGGACAGGATCGGGATCGCGAATGCCGCCGTTTTGCCGGTTCCGGTCTGGGCGAGGCCGACCACGTCGGATCCGGCCATCATCGCCGGGATCGTCGCGGCCTGGATCGCCGACGGCGACTCGTAGCCGACATCGTCGACCGCCCGCAGCACGGAGGGGTGAATCTGCAGGTCGGCGAACGTCGCTGCAGGCGTCGAGGCGGGCACCGTGGCGTCCGGGTTCGGGGAGTCCATCGGATCTGAAGTCTAATGGGAGGGCGGCATCGGCCCCGCCTTCCCGGAAGTCGCCACGACTGGCGGTACGGTGCGCTCTTGTGTGGGGCAGGATCGCGACTGCCGCCGCCCTGGCCGGGGTCGGCGCGGCGGCGGCGGCGGCGCTGGCGGGATGCGGTTCGGGCGACTCCACCGTCGCGAAAACCCCGGCGCCGAGAAGCGTCGTGGCGACCACGACGCCGGCGCCGCCTCCGCCGCCGCCGGCTCCTGTGACGACCCCTGTGCCCAGCACCACCGTCTCGGCGGCGGCCGACCCGTGCGCGGTCAATCTCGGTGCCGCGGAGATCACCAAGGCCGCTTCCAGCTTGGCGCCCGACCCGCGGAGCGGGCAGGGCTGGAGCGCAGAGCCGATGGCGGGCAACTACAACGAGTGCGCGCAACTGTCGGCTGTCATCGTCAGGGCCAACACCAACGCCGAGAACCCGAACACCCGGGCAATCATGTTCCACCAGGGCAAGTTCATCCCGACCGGTGTGCCGGACACGTTCGGCTTCAACGGGATCGACTCGTCGGCGAGCACCGGCGACACCGTCGCGCTGAAGTATTCCAACGGCGTGTCCGGCCTGGACAGCGTCGTGAAATTCCGGTGGAACGGCAACGGCGTCGAGCTCGTCGCCAACACCGGCTGAGGCGGAACGGCGATGAGGGACTTCTCCCGTGCTTCGACCCCGACCCTGGCCGTCGTCGCGGCCGCGCGTGTCGGCGTGGGACTGGCCATGGTCGCGGCGCCGGGCTGGTTCTTCTCGCCTGGATCGGGCACCGAAACGCTTCTGATGCGGACCATCGGGATCCGCGATGTGGCCCTCGGGTCGGGTGCCTGCGCCGCGCTGGCGTGCGCCGGGGAGAAGCAGTTTCGGCGGTGGGCAGCCACCGGCCTGTTCAGCGACAGCGCCGACATCGTCGCAGGGCTCACCTGTCGGCCCGGGGTCGGGGCCGGAAGCGCCGCGATCGCGACGCTCGCGCCCGTCCCATTCGTCGCCGCGGGCGTCTTCGGGCTTCTGTGCGGGGGGCGGTCGCGGGTGGGCGGGCGCGACACTTAACCAGCTGCAGCGACACGCCGATTCGGGCCGCAGTGGTTTGAGTTTCGCGGTGACTGGGACGTCGGTGGGCTGCCCTACAGTGACACCGTGTTCGTCGACGACGGCTTGGTGATCTACAGCGCATCCGATCTGGCAGCGGCTGCCCGCTGCGAGTACGCGCTGCTGCGCGCGTTCGACGCCAGGCTCGGGCGCGGGCCTGAGGTGGACGCGGACGGCGACGAACTGCTGAGGCGCACGGTGGAGCTCGGCGGGGAGCACGAAGAACGCGAGCTGGCGCGGTTCGTTGCGGCCTACGGCGACGGGGTGGTGAGGATCGGCCGGCCGTCCTATACAGTCGCGGCGTTTCGGGCGGCCGCCCGCGCCACCGCCGCGGCGTTTCGCAGTCAGCCGGCGGTGGTGTATCAAGCCGCGCTGTTCGACGGGCGGTTCGTGGGGTTCGCCGACTTCGTGGTCCGGGACGGGGACGCGTACCGGGTGCTGGACACCAAGCTGGCGCGGCGCGCCAAGATCGAGGCGCTGCTTCAGGTCGCGGGGTACACCGACGCGCTGCGGGCCATGGGGGTTCCCGTGGCGCGGACGGCCGGGCTGATTCTCGGCGACGGATCGGTCGTCGACTACCCGGTCGACGATCTGATCCCGGTGTACCGGCAGCAGCGGGCCGCGCTTGAGAAGCTGCTGGACCGGCACCTGGCCGGCGGCGAGCCCGCCAGCTGGGCCGATCAACAGGTCGGCGCCTGCCTGCGATGCCCGGCCTGCGAACCGCACATCCGCGAAGACGACGACCTGGTGCTGGTCGCCAACATGCGGCCCAGCCAACGGGCCACGCTGATCGAGGCCGGCGTCAGCACGGTTGCGGGGCTCGCCGCCCACACCGGGACGATAGAAGGGCTGGCCGAGCACACGCTGGCGACGCTGACGGCGCAGGCGCGGCTGCAGGTGGCGGAGAGGGAGTCCGGCGAGCCGCGGTTCGAGGTGTTCGACCCCGAGCCGCTGGGCGCACTGCCCCAACCCGACCCGGGCGACCTCTTCTTCGACTTCGAGGGCGACCCGCTGTGGACCGACGACGGCGTCACCTGGGGGTTGGAGTATCTGTTCGGCGTGCTTGAGACCAACGGGGCGTTCCGCCCGCTGTGGGCACATGACCGCCGCAGCGAACGCAAGGCGCTCGCCGACTTCCTGGCGCTGGTGCGCAAGCGCCGCAAGCGCCACCCGAACATGCACATCTACCACTACGGCGCCTACGAGAAGACGGCGCTGCTGCACCTCGCCGCCCGCTACGGCGTCGGCGAGGACGACGTCGACAACCTGCTGCGCGATGACGTCCTGGTAGACCTGTTGCCGCTGGTGCGCAAGAGCATTCGGGTCGGCGCGGAGTCCTACAGCCTGAAGTCGCTGGAACGGCTCTACATGGGCAGCGATCGCCGCTCCGGGGACGTCACCACGGCCGCCGACTCGATCACCCAGTACGCGCGCTACACAGCGCTGCTCGACGCCGGCCGCGCCGACGAGGCAGGCGGCGTGCTCAAGGAGATCGAGGACTACAACCGATACGACTGCAGGTCGACGCGGTTGCTTCGAAACCAGCTGCTGCTGCTGGCCTTCGAAGGGGGCACCGCCCACCTGCGCCGGGATGCCGGACCCGGCGAACAGGTCCCCCCGGACGACGACGTCGCCGCGACGCTGACCCGCTTCGCCGGCGAGCCCGCGGTCAGCGGCCCGCGCGATCCGGAGCAGACCGCGGCTGCGCTGATCAACGCCGCCCGCGGGTACTACGTCAGGGAGCGAAAGCCGCACTGGTGGGCCCACTTCGACCGGTTGGTCAACCCGGTCGACGAGTGGGGCGACACCTCGGGGGTGTTCCGCGTCGACCGCGCCGAGGTGACCGCGGACTGGCATCTGCCGCCACGAGCCCGCAAGCCGCGCAGGCAGGTGCGGCTGACCGGCGAACTGCTCAACGGCGCGCTTGTCACGGGCAGGCAAGTCTGCGTGCTCTATGACCGGCCCGCGCCGCCCGGCCTGGACGATGCCCACCCCGATCGGCGAGCCGCGGGCACCGCCACGCTGTGCGAGATCACACACGAAGTGGCCGGGGTGCCGGTGCAGGTCCTCATCGAGGAGACGGGGGGCAATGCGGGACCCTTCGATCACCTTCCGATGGCGATCACACCGGGCTATCCGATCAAGACCGACAGCCAGCAGCGGGCTGTCGACGCGCTGGCCGCTGAAGCCGCTGCGGCCCTGCAGGAGTCGCCTCCGCAGCTGCCGCGCTGCGCCGCGGTGGACATCCTGTGCCGCCGAGCCCCCCGCACCGCGTCGGGGGCTGTGCTGCCCCGCGCCGATTCCGACATCGAGTCGATCACCACGGCGCTGCTGGATCTCGACCGGTCATATATCGCCGTGCACGGGCCGCCGGGCACCGGCAAGACGTACACCGGCGCACGGGTCATCGCCCGGCTGGTGAACGAAAACCACTGGCGGATAGGCGTTGTCGCGCAGTCACACGCAGTCGTCGAGAACGTCCTCAGAGAGGTCGTCCGCGCCGGCGTCGACCCTTCGGTGGTGGCCAAGAAGACGCCGCACGATCCCGCACCCGCGTGGCAGAGGATCAACGAGAACCAGTACGCGGCCTTCATCGACGCGAACGCCGGTTGCGTCGTCGGCGGTACCGCATGGGACTTCTCCAACGACAACCGGGTGGTGCCCGGCAGCCTGGACCTGGTGGTGATCGACGAAGCCGGCCAGTTCTCGCTCGCCAACACCGTCGCCGTCGCCCGCGCCGCCCGTAATCTGCTGCTGCTCGGCGATCCGCAACAGCTCGCCGAGGTCAGCACCGGCATCCACCCCGAACCGGTGGACACCTCCGCGCTGGGCTGGCTGGTCGGCGGACGCGATGTGCTGCCAGACGAATTCGGTTACTTCCTCGCGCAGACTCGCCGCATGCACCCCGCGGTGTGCCGGGCGGTTTCGGCGCTGTCCTACGACAACAGGCTGCAACCGCATCCGGTGACCGCGACGAGGCGCCTCGAGGGACACGCCCCCGGCCTTCGCACGCTGTGCGTCGAACACACCGACAACGACACCGCCAGCGCCGAGGAAGCCCAACGCATCGCCGAGGAGATCCGCGGATTGATCGGCACCCCGTGGACGGACGGCGACACCACGCGGCCGTTGGCGGGCGCCGACGTGCTGGTCGTCGCCGCGTACAACGCGCAGGTGCTGCAGGTGCGGCGCCACCTGCGCGATGCCGGTCTCGTCGACGTGCAGGTGGGGACCGTGGACAAGATCCAGGGCGGACAGGCGCCGGTCGTGTTCGTGTCGATGGCCGCCTCCACCGTCGACGACGTGCCCCGCGGGATCTCGTTTCTGCTGCACCGCAATCGGCTCAACGTCGCGATCAGCCGGGCGATTTACCTCGCGGTGATCGTCCGGTCCCCGGCGTTGACGCAGTATCTGCCGTCGACCCCGCACGGACTGATCGAGCTGGGCGCCTTTCTGTCGCTGTCGCCGTGCGATACACCGGCGCGATGAGCACCGCGGATCGGCTGGGCGGCATCGTCGGTCGCGGGCATGTGGTCACAGACCCCGACGTCCTCGCCGGACGCAGCGTCGACCACACCGGCCGCTACCGCGGTCGCGCCGCCGCGCTGGTGCGGCCCGGCTCGGCCGAAGAGGTCGCCGCGGTGCTCGCCGCCTGCCGCGACGCCGGCGCGCACGTGACGATCCAGGGCGGCCGCACGTCGCTGGTCGCGGGCACGGTGCCCGAGCACGACGACGTGCTGCTGTGCACCGAGCGGCTCACCGGCATCGGTGAGGTCGACACCGGCGAGCGACGGGTGGGCGCCGGTGCCGGCGTGACGCTGGGCGCGCTTCAGCGTGCCGCCGCGGCGGCCGGCCTGGAGTTCGGCGTCGACCTGGCGGCCCGCGAGACGGCCACGCTGGGCGGGATGGCGTCGACCGACGCGGGCGGGCTGCGCACCGTGCGCTACGGCAACATGGGCGACCAGGTGCTCGGGCTGGAGGTCGCGCTGCCGGACGGGTCGCTGGTGCGCAGGCACAGCCGGGTGCGCCGCGACAACACCGGCTACGACCTGGCGTCGCTGTTCGTCGGCGCCGAGGGAACGCTCGGGGTGATCACCCAACTGGACCTGCGGCTGCACCCGACGCCGGCACACCGGGTCACCGCGGTGTGCGGGTTCGCCGGGCTGCCCGCGCTGGTGGCCGCCGGCCGGTCGTTCCGCGACCTCGACGGCATTGCCGCGCTCGAGATGATCGACGCGACCGGCACTGCGATCACAGCCGAGCGCCTCGGCGTCGCGACGCCTGTCGAGGGCCGGTGGCTGCTGCTGGTTGAGCTGGCCGGAGATCGCGACCTCACCGAACCGCTCGCCGACGCGTTGGACACCGTCGAGCTGTGCGGCGAACCGGCGGTCGGGGTGGACGCGGCGGCGCAGCAGCGGCTGTGGCGGCTGCGGGAGGCGATCACCGAGATCCTCGGTGTCTACGGGCCGCCGCTGAAGTTCGACGTGTCGCTGCCGCTCGCGGCGGTCGACGAGTTCGCCCACCGGTCCGCGAAGCTGATCGCCCAGCACGCGCCCGACGCGATCCCGCTGCTGTTCGGCCACGTCGGTGAAGGAAACCTGCATCTGAACGTGCTGCGCTGCGCGCTGGACGCCGACGGCGAAGGCGCGCTCTACACGGCGATGATGGAGCTGATCGCCGGCCTCGGCGGCAACGTCAGCTCCGAACACGGCGTCGGCAGCCGCAAGCGCGCCTACATCGGAATGTCGCGTGAGCCCGCCGACATCGCGGCAATGCGAGCGGTCAAGGCCGCGTTCGACCCAACCGGCTACCTGAACGCGGCGGTGATGTTCGACTAATCGCGGGTCGGCATCGAGTGGCGCCCGTAGGTCTTTTGGCCGGGGTCCGGCCGATGGTGATCCGGGTCCAGGCGGTGCCGGGCACGGCCCGAACCCAGGTCGCCTTCGCCGCGGAGCCGGTCGTAGATGTCCTGGAACCGATGCTCGTGCTCAACGTGAAAACCATTGTGCGCGAGACCAATTTGTTCGGCAGGTCGGTGCCAGCTGTGCAGCGGGTCGCGGTGCAAGGTTTCCATCGGTGCCCTGGGCCACAGATCCACCGGCTCGCCGCGGGCCGGCTCGGCTCTGGTCGCCATCGGCTCGGTGTCACCTTCGTCGGCGCCGGGCGCGGCCGGCGCCGGCCCGGGACGGGGGATCGTGTACTCGAAGTAGTCGTCGTCGTCCTCGAAGTGCTGGACGTAGCCGGCGTCGATCACCGGGATCACGTCGGTGCGCTCCGGATCGTCGGCGGTCATGTCGCCGGCGGCCGGCGCGGTCCTGCGCTCAGGCGCCGGGGACCGGGCCCCGACCAGGAACACCGCGGCGACGACCCCGAAGAGCGCCACGAAGGCAGGCAGCAGCATCGACTGCGACATCGCCGCGGAGAACGGCTCGTGCAGGAAACGGGGCAACTGCGTCACCGCGCCCGCCGCCGATGGCGCGCCGTCCGGCCTCGGGGGCAGCTCCGCGCTGATCCGGGCCGTCATGAACGCCGCCATGCCGGCGCTGCCGAGCACCGAGCCGACCTGTCGGATCGCGTTGTACACACCGGAGGCCGCCCCGGCCAGTCGCGCGGGAAGATTGCGGGTCGCCGTGGCCGCCAACGGCGCCCAGATGAACGACATCCCGACACCCATCGCCGCCATCGGCAGGACCAATCGCCAGATCGGCGTGGCCGGCGTCATCTCGATCGACAGCCAGGTCAGCGCGATCGACAGCACGGCGAAACCGAAACCGATCACCGGCGACGGGTGAGCACGGTCGACGATTCTGCCGACCATCGGGGCCAGCATTCCCGTCGCGATCGCCATCGGGGCGGTCAGCAGCGCCGCCCGGGTCGGCGACAGGCCGCAAATGCCCTGCAGGTAGAACATCAGCGGCAGCACCATCCCGACCGCCACGAACCCCATCACCGCGATCCCGAAGTTCGACAGGCTGAAGTCGCGGTCGCGGAACATCTCCAGCGGGATCAGCGGCTCGCGCCTGTTGACCAGCTGCCAGTAGGCGAAGACGGCCATCAAGCCCACGCCGCCGGCGATCATCGCCCAGATCCAGGGCGCCCAGTCGTGCGACTGGCCCTCCTGCAGAGCGAACACGATCAAGAACATGCCGGCCCCGGACAGCAGCACGCCGAGCATGTCGAAGCGGTGGCGGTGGGTCGGCAGCACCGGAACCAGCCAGACCGCCAGCACCAGGCCGACGAGGCCGACCGGCACGTTGACGAAGAAGATCCACTGCCAGCCGAGCCGGTCGACCAGCACGCCGCCGGCCAGCGGGCCGACCAGGGTGGCGACCCCGGCCGTGGCGCCCCACACGCTCATCGCCACACCGCGGCGCTCGGGCGGGAAGATGCGGGTGATCGTCGACAGCGTCTGCGGGGTCAGCAGCGCCGCGCCCAGCCCCTGGACCACCCGCGCGGCGATCAGCATGTCGATCGAGCCGGCCAGGCCGCACCACAACGACGACGCGGTGAAGACCGCCAGGCCCACCAGGTAGAGGTTCTTGGGGCCGAACCGGTCGCCCAGGCGGCCCGCGACCAGCAGCGGCACCGCGTACGCCAGCAGATAGGCGCTGGTCACCCAGATCACCGCGTCGTAGTCGGTGTTCAGCTTCTCCATGATCCGCGGGTTGGCGACCGCGACGATCGTCGAGTCGACCAGGATCATGAAGAAGCCGACCATCATCGCCCACAGCGCCCGCCAGGGCTGAATGTCGTCGGCGGTCATGTCCCGACCCCCCGGGCGGGCCACAGGGTCTCGACGAACCGGCGCAGCCAGTCGATCTGGGCGGTGGTGGTGGCGAGCAGGTAATCCAGCGCCACCAGGTGCCCGGGCCGGCCGGCGCGGGCCAGCGCGCGCAACTCATCCGCACCGGCTTCCAGCAGGGCGATCCTGTGCCGCACCGCCCCCACCGCGGTCATCGGGTCGAGGTGGTGGATCTCGGCGAGTGCGACCACGAACTTGTCGAACTCGTTGACGGGGTGGGCGAGGCGCTCCCGCACCCGATCGGTCAGCGCGTCCGCTCCGGCGTCCGTCAGCTCGTAGGTGGTGCGTTCGGGCCGGTTGCCCGAGCGGCCGGTGCCGGTCTGGCGGATCAGTTTCTCGTCGGCCAGCCGATAGACCACGTGATACAGCGAGCCGGGCCGGACCTTCAGGATGCGGTCGCCATGCCGGGTGACCAGCGTCTGGAACATCTCGTAGCCGTGCATCGGTCGTTCGCGCAGCAGCGCCAGCACGGAGATGCCCAGCGAGGTCACCTGGTAGGCCATCGGGGTCCGTTTCGTCGTTCCGGCGTCGACTACTCCAGGTGGAGTAATCGGGTGCGACGCTACAAACTGGCGCCGCACGGGACAACTCGAGGCGGCCCCCGGGCCGCCGGTCAAGATCGGGTTAGCCTGGAGGGCACTGCTCGAACGCAGGAAGGATCACTATGAACGCCGCACGCCGGGGATCAAGCCCGCCGCCGCTGCCGGCCACGGCCGACGACAACCCCAGCGCGGCCGCGCGGGCGTTGTCGCAGATCCTCGAGCGCAGCGCCCGGGTGCAGGCCCCGGCGGTCGAGGCCTACGTGCGGCGGCTTCGCCGCGCGAACTCCGACGCGTCGCCGACCGAGATCATCACCAAGCTCGAAAAGCGCTACCTCGCCGCGGTCATGGCCAGCGGTGTGGCGGTCGGCTCCGCGGCGGCGATGCCGGGCATCGGCACCCTTGCCGCGCTGTCCGCGGTCGCCGGCGAGACCGTCGTGTTCCTCGAGGCCACCGCGGTGTTCGTGCTGGCGGTCGCCGAGGTGCACGCCATCCCGGCTCAGCACCGCGAACTGCGCCGGGCCCTGGTGCTCGCCGTGCTGGTCGGGGACGACAGCAAGCGCGCCATCGCCGACCTCGTCGGCCCGGGCCGCACCCGTGGCGCCTGGCTGAGCGAGTCGGCGGCCTCGCTTCCGCTGCCCGCGGTGTCACAACTCAACAACCGGCTCCTGAAGTACTTCGTCCGGCGGTATGCGTTGCGGCGCGGCACCATCATGCTCGGCAAGATGCTGCCGATGGGCATCGGCGCCGTCGTCGGTGGCGGCGGCAACAGGATGATGGGCCGGAAGATCATCGCCAACGCCCGCAAGGCGTTCGGCCCCGCTCCGAGCCGGTGGCCAGTCTCGCTGCACGTGCTGCCGTCCCGCCCGCATCCCGGATTAGACCCACCGCCTGACACGTTCACATAACGGACGTACTGTTGGAAATGACGGGTCCGGGAAACCCTGCTCTCGTGGTCGCCGGATGACCGAGGCGTTAGCCTTTTAGGCGGCGGAAACAGCAGGGACCGTCCCCATGCGATTGACAGGGTGGGCGAGCGCCGCGACGACGCTTGCTGGACAGATGAATCGAGGCGAGCAACTGCTGTGAGCAGTTCACCTTCCCCATTCGGGCAGAACGAGTGGCTGGTCGAGGAGATGTACCGGAAGTTCCGGGACGATCCCTCGTCGGTCGACCCCAGTTGGCACGAGTTCCTCGTCGATTACTCGCCGGAACCGGCGGGCAACGGGCAGCCCGGCACCCCGGCGCCGGCGGAGAAGACCGTCGAGCCGCCCGCTCAGGCGGTGCCGGCCGAGAAACCCAAGGCAGAAGGGCGCGAGCCGGCGACGGCTCCGGCCCAGGCACCGGCGAAGGCACCGGCGATTTCGACGCAGCCGGACGACCAGTTGCAGGTGCTGCGCGGCGCCGCCGCGGCCGTCGTCAAGAACATGTCGGCATCCCTGGAGGTGCCGACCGCAACCAGCGTGCGTGCGATCCCGGCCAAGTTGATGATCGACAACCGCATCGTCATCAACAACCACCTCAAGCGCACCCGCGGCGGCAAGATCTCGTTCACCCACGTGCTCGGGTACGCGATCGTGCAGGCGATCGAGAAGTTCCCGAACATGAACCGCCATTACGCCGAGGTGGACGGCAAGCCCAACGTCATCACGCCTGCACATACCAATCTGGGGCTGGCGATCGACCTGCAGGGCAAGGACGGCAACCGCCAGCTGGTCGTCGCCGGCATCAAGAACGCCGAGAAGATGCGGTTCGGCCAGTTCATCGCCGCCTATGAGGACATCGTGCGGCGGGCCCGTGACGGCAAGCTGACCGCCGAGGACTTCGCCGGTGTGACGGTGTCGCTGACCAACCCCGGCACGATCGGCACCGTGCATTCGGTGCCGCGGCTGATGCGCGGGCAGGGCGCGATCATCGGGGTCGGCGCGATGGAGTACCCCGCCGAGTTCCAGGGCGCGAGCGAGCAGCGGATTGCCGAGCTGGGCGTCGGCAAGCTGGTCACCTTGACCTCGACCTACGACCACCGCATCATCCAGGGCGCCGAGTCGGGCGACTTCCTGCGCACCGTGCACGAGTTGCTGCTCTCCGACGACTTCTGGGACGAGATTTTCCACGAGCTCGGCATCCCGTACGAGCCGGTCCGGTGGCGCACCGACAATCCCGACCCGATCGGCGACAAGAACGCCCGCGTCATCGAGTTGATCGCCGCCTACCGCAACCGGGGCCACCTGATGGCCGACATC
Organism: Mycobacterium sp.; assembly: GCF_035314905.1. Taxonomy (GTDB): domain Bacteria; phylum Actinomycetota; class Actinomycetes; order Mycobacteriales; family Mycobacteriaceae; genus Mycobacterium. Next base: position 9,227 of record NZ_DATFYW010000231.1, on the reverse strand, counting down.
GACCCGCTGCGGCTGGACAAGACCCGCTTCCGCAGCCACCCAGACCTCGACGTGCTGACGCACGGGCTCACGCTGTGGGACCTGGACCGGGTGTTCAAGGTCGGCGGGTTCGCCGGGGCACAGTACAAGAAGCTGCGCGACGTGCTCGGCCTGCTGCGCGACGCGTACTGCCGCCACATCGGTGTGGAGTACACCCACATCCTCGAGCCCGAGCAGCAGAAGTGGCTGCAGGAACGCATCGAGGTCAAGCACGACAAGCCGACGGTCGCACAGCAGAAGTACATCCTGAGCAAGCTCAACGCCGCCGAAGCGTTCGAGACGTTTCTGCAGACGAAGTACGTTGGGCAGAAACGCTTTTCGCTGGAAGGCGCGGAGACCGTCATCCCCATGATGGACGCGGTGATCGACCAGGGCGCCGATCACAGCCTCGACGAGGCGGTCATCGGCATGCCGCACCGCGGCCGGCTCAACGTGCTGGCCAACATCGTCGGCAAGCCGTACTCACAGATCTTCAGCGAGTTCGAGGGCAACCTGAACCCGTCGCAGGCGCACGGCTCCGGCGACGTGAAATACCACCTCGGCGCCACCGGAAACTACATCCAGATGTTCGGAGACAACGACATTGCGGTGTCGCTGACGGCAAACCCGTCGCACCTGGAGGCCGTCGACCCGGTGCTGGAAGGGCTGGTGCGCGCCAAGCAGGACATCCTGGAAAAGGGCGACGACGGCTTCACGGTGATGCCGCTGATGCTGCACGGCGACGCATCGTTCGCCGGGCAGGGAGTGGTGGCCGAGACGCTGAACCTGGCGCTGCTGCGCGGCTACCGCACCGGCGGCACGATCCACATCGTCGTCAACAACCAGATCGGCTTCACGACGTCGCCGAGCGACGCCAAGTCATCGGAGTACTGCACCGATGTGGCGAAGATGATCGGCGCGCCGATCTTCCACGTCAACGGCGACGACCCGGAAGCGTGCGTGTGGGTGTCGCGGCTGGCGGTGGACTTCCGGCAGAAGTTCAAGAAGGACGTCGTCATCGACATGCTGTGCTACCGCCGCCGCGGTCACAACGAGGGCGACGACCCGTCGATGACCCAGCCCGCGATGTACGACGTGATCGACACCAAACGCGGCGTCCGCAAGACCTACACCGAGGCGCTGATCGGCCGTGGCGACATCTCGATCAAAGAGGCCGAGGACGCGCTGCGCGACTACCAGGGCCAGCTCGAGCAGGTGTTCAACGAGGTCCGTGAGCTCGAGAAGCACGAGGTCGAGCCGAGCGAGTCGGTCGAGTCGGACCAGATGATCCCCGCGCGGCTGTCGACCGCTGTCGAGAAGGCGATGCTGACCCGCATCGGTGACGCGTTCGTCGACATGCCCGAGGGCTTCAACGTGCATCCCCGAGTCAAGCCGGTGCTGGAGAAGCGTCGCGAGATGGCCTACCACGGCAAGATCGACTGGGCGTTCGCCGAGTTGCTGGCACTGGGATCGCTTGTGGCCGAAGGAAAGACGGTGCGGCTGTCCGGCCAAGACACCCGCCGCGGCACGTTCAGCCAGCGGCACTCGGTGATCATCGACCGCAAGACCGGCGCGGAATTCACGCCGCTGCAGCGGCTGACGGTCAGCGAGGACGGCACCCCCACCGGCGGCAAGTTCATGGTCTACGACTCGCCGCTGTCGGAGTTCGCCGCAGTCGGATTCGAGTACGGCTACTCGGTGGGTAACCCGCAGGCAATCGTATTGTGGGAAGCCCAATTCGGTGATTTCGTCAACGGCGCCCAGTCGATCGTCGACGAATTCATCTCGTCCGGGGAGGCGAAGTGGGGCCAGTTGTCGGACGTAGTGCTGCTGCTGCCGCACGGCCACGAGGGTCAGGGGCCCGACCACACCTCGGCCCGCATCGAGCGGTTCCTGCAGGTGTGGGCGGAGGGCTCGATGACGATCGCGATGCCCTCCACCCCGGCGAACTACTTCCACCTGCTGCGCCGGCACGGCCTCGACGGGATCCGCCGGCCGCTGATCGTGTTCACGCCGAAGTCGATGCTGCGCAACAAGGCGGCGGTCAGCGAGGTGGCGGACTTCACCGAGCGCAAGTTCCGCTCGGTGCTCGAGGAACCCACCTACGAGGACGGCGACGGCGATCGCAGCACGGTCCGCCGGGTGCTGCTGACCAGCGGCAAGCTGTACTACGAACTGGCCGCGCGCAAGGCCAAGGACCAGCGGGCCGACGTCGCGATCGTGCGGCTCGAGCAGCTGGCCCCGCTGCCGAAGCGGCGGCTGAAGGAAACGCTGGATCGCTACCCGAACGCCGAGGACTACTTCTGGCTTCAGGAGGAGCCGGCCAACCAGGGCGCGTGGCCGACGGTGGGCCTGGCCCTGCCCGAGGTGCTCCCGGATCCGCTTGCCAACATCAAGCGGATCTCGCGGCGGGCGATGTCGGCGCCGTCATCAGGCTCGTCGAAGGTGCATGCGGTCGAGCAGCAGGAGATCATCGACGAGGCGTTCGGCTAGAGAGGGTCTTCATGGAAGGCTTCGCGGGCAAAGTCGCCGTCGTCACCGGGGCAGGCTCGGGCATCGGCCAGGCGCTGGCCATCGAGCTGGCCCGGTCGGGTGCCAAGCTGGCGATCAGCGACGTCGACACCGAGGGGCTCGCCGGCACCGAAGAGCGGGTGAAGGCCATCGGGGCCGCGGTCAAGGCCGATCGCCTCGACGTCACCGAACGTGTGCCGTTCATCGCGTATGCCGACGCAATCAACGAGCACTTCGGCGTCGTTAATCAGATCTACAACAACGCAGGCATCGCGTTCGCCGGTGACATCGAGGTCAGCCAGTTCAAGGACATCGAGCGGGTGATGGACGTCGACTTCTGGGGCGTCGTCAACGGCACCAAGGCGTTCCTGCCGCACCTGATCGCATCGGGCGACGGCCACGTCATCAACATCTCAAGCGTCTTCGGCCTGTTCTCGGTGCCGGGCCAGGCCGCCTACAACTCGGCGAAGTTCGCGGTGCGGGGGTTCACCGAGGCGCTGCGCCAGGAGATGGTCCTTGCGGGTCATCCGGTGAAAGTGACCACGGTGCACCCCGGCGGGATCAAGACCGCGATCGTGCGCAACATGACTGCGGTGGAGGGCCTGAACAAGGACGAGCTGGCGCGGACGTTCGACAAGAAGCTGGCCGGCACGTCCCCGCAGAAGGCCGCGCGGATCATCCTCGACGGGGTCCGCAAGAACAAGGCGCGCGTTCTGGTGGGTACCGATGCGAAGGTGCTCGACCTGATCGTGCGCGTCACCGGATCGGGGTACCAGCGGCTGTTCGCGGCCGTGGCGGCACGGGCGATGCCGGCCCGTTAATCACCTCGGGTCCCACAGGCCACATCCGCCACACCAGCACCGCTCTGCCTTTTGTGACATGAATCGCAAAAGTGATAGCGCATGCGATATCACCCGCTCCTACCGGCCCAGCGGGTGGGCCGCCAGCCAGGCCCCGGCGACCCGGCGCGGACTGGCGCCGCCCGCGACCTGCCGCCGCATGTCGGCCAGCGCGGCGGTGTCGAATTCGCCCGCCACCTCGTTCAGCGCCAGCACCTCGCGTTCGCCGAGTTCGTTGCGCCGATACAGCGGCACCACGTTCTCGGCGGGCACCAGCGGTGGCTGCCCGTCGGCCAGCACCACCACGTCGGGCGGCACGTCAGGATCGGCGCTGGTGGTCCACGCCGCGCTGATCCGACCCGCCCGCAGCGCGTCGAAAAGCGCTGCGTGGTCGGGAAACTCGCGGGCCTGCGGCAGCGTGCATCCGCCGACGCGAGCGGGCAGGCCGGCGCCGGCCACCGTCCCCATCGCCAGCTGCGGGCAGTGCCGCACCAGCGTGGTCAGATCGCGACCGCCCCATGCCGTCGCGGTCGCTTCGGTCACCGCTGCGGCGGGCGTGTCCTGCGCGGCGGGCGTGTAGTCGCCGGCGGCAACGCCCTCGGGCAGCGCGGCCACCATCGTGCGGTAAACCTGCTCGTCGGACACCGCCGTGGCGCCGGGCTGGAATGTCTGCAGCAGCCGGCCGGAGAGGCCGGGCACCACCTGGTATGCGCCGGTGTCCAGCCGGGTCAGCGGATCGGGTGCCGACTCGACGCGGGCCGGCGCCCCGTAGGACCGCAGCGCGCCGGCGTAGAGCTCCGCCAGCACCGCCGACTCGGCGTCCGGCCCGGACCCCACCACCAGTTCGCCTGCACCACGGCGGCCGGCACACGCGGCGGCCACCAGCACCGCGACGAGCGCCAGGACCAGTACCGGGGCCAGCCGATATCGCCTCACACCTCTATCTGGGCCGCCATCGCCACCGCCTCGGCGACCGCGGGCCCGACACGGGGGTCCAGCGGGCTCGGCACGATCCGATCGGCGGCCAGCTCGTCGCCGACCACCGAGAAGATCGCCTCGGACGCGGCCACCATCATTTTTTCGGTGATCCTTCGGGCCCCGGTGTCCAGCGCGCCACGGAACACCCCGGGGAAGGCGAGCACGTTGTTGATCTGATTCGGGAAGTCGCTGCGGCCGGTGGCCACCACCCCCGCGTACTTGGCGGCCACGTCGGGATGGATCTCGGGGTCCGGGTTCGACAGAGCGAACACGATCCCGCCGGGCGCCATCGTGGCGATCAGCTCCTCTGGAACCAGACCCGCCGACACCCCGAGGAACACGTCGGCGCCGTCGAGCGCCTCCACCATGCCGCCGGTGCGACCGGAGGGATTGGTGCGTTGGGCCAGCTCGGCCTTGACGCTGTTCATGCCGTCGCGGCCGGGATGCAGAATGCCGCGCGAGTCGAGCACGGTGATGTCTGAAATGCCCATGGCAAGAAGCAGGTTCGCGCACGCGACGCCCGCCGCTCCCGCGCCGGAGATCACCATCCGCAGAGCGCTCATGTCGCGGTCGAGCAGCTTCGAGGCGCCCAGCAGCGCGGCGAGCACGACGATCGCGGTGCCGTGCTGGTCATCGTGCATCACCGGGCAGTCCAACGCGTCGATGACGCGGCGCTCGATCTCGAAGCAGCGGGGCGCGGCGATGTCCTCGAGGCTTACGGCGCCGAAGGTGGGCCGCAGCCGCACCAGGGTCTCGACGATCTCGTCGGGATCCTTGGTGTCCAACACGATCGGGATCGAGTCCAAGCCGCCGAACGCCTTGAACAACGCGCTCTTGCCCTCCATCACCGGCAGCGACGCCGCCGCGCCGATGTCGCCGAGGCCGAGTACCGCGCTGCCATCGCTGACCACGGCCACCAGCCGGTTCGCCCAGGTGTAGCGGGCGGCCAGGGTGTGATCGGCGGCGATCGCGCGGCTGACCTGAGCCACGCCCGGGGTGTAGGCGATCGACAGGGCGCGCCGGGTGTCCAGCGGGGCCTTCAGCTGTACGGAAAGCTTCCCACCGACGTGAGCCTCGAAGATCTCATCGTCTGCGACGACGACCTGGGGGCATTTCTCCGGGGCGCTTTTCACCGCTTGCGGCACGATTTCGAACACGGCCTCAGGGTACTGTGCGCAGTCCTGAAGCCAGCTACGGGCTTGGCTCAGATCAGGCCCAGCTCGGTGACCGCCTTGCGCTCGTCGGCGAGCTCGGCGGTCGACTTGTCGATCCGGCCGCGGGAGAAGTCGTCGATCTGAAGGCCCTGGACGATGGACCAGTCGCCGGCCCTGGTGGTCACCGGGAACGAGGAGATCAGCCCCTCCGGCACGCCGTAGGAGCCGTCGGAGATGACGGCCATCGACACCCAGTCGCCCTCGGGGGTGCCGAGCAGCCAGTCGCGGGCGGCGTCGATGGTCGCCGAGGCGGCCGAGGCGGCCGATGAGGCGCCCCGCGCCTCGATGATCACCGCGCCACGCTTGGCCACGGTCGGGATGAAGTAGTCCTCGATCCAGGCCTGGTCGTCGAGGACCGCGGCCGCGTTCTCGCCGCCGACCTCGGCGTGGAACACGTCGGGGTACTGGGTGGCCGAGTGGTTGCCCCAGATCGTCATCTTCTTGATGTCGGTGAGGGCGGCGCCGGTCTTCTTGGCCAGCTGCGAGATCGCCCGGTTGTGGTCGAGACGCGTCAGCGCCGAGAACCGCTCGCGCGGGATATCCGGCGCATTGGTCATCGCGATCAGCGCGTTGGTGTTGGCCGGGTTGCCGGTCACGCCGACTCGGATGTCGTCCGCGGCGACCTCGCCCAGTGCCTTGCCCTGGGCGGTGAAGATCGCGCCGTTGGCCTCGAGCAGGTCGCTGCGCTCCATGCCCGGGCCGCGGGGACGGGCGCCGACCAGCAGGGCGAGGTTCACACCGTCGAAGATCTTGGTCGGGTCCGACCCGATCTGGACGCCGGCCAGCAGAGGGAACGCACAGTCGTCGAGCTCCATCACGACACCCTCGAGCGCCTTGAGGGCGGGCTCGATCTCGAGCAGTCGCAGCTCGATCGGGCGGTCGGCGCCGAGCAGCGAGCCGCTCGCCAGGCGAAACAGCAGGCTGTACCCGATCTGGCCGGCTGCGCCGGTGACGGCGACCTTGATGGGAGTTGTGCTCACGTCAGCTGCTCCTCGTGGTGAGAATGTCCGGGTGCAGGGATGGGTTCGGGGTCGAAACTAGCGCACCCCGGCCGCCCCGAAATCTCCGGTCCCAGTCTGGACAGCAACACGCGTAGCATTGACCGACGCTCGATCAGACTTGCGCCGCGACGGGAGATTGACCCGATGCCATCGTTTCGCGCGCTGCCGCCGCCGCTGCGACCAGCCGTGCGGGCCCGGCTTGCCGAGACGGACGCCAAGTCGATTCACATCCCCGTCGCGCGGGCCATGGTCGACTGCGGCGTCTACGTCGACGGCCAACGGATGCCCGGCAAATACACCCACGCCGGGGCGCTGGGGAAGGTGCGTGAACTGGAGGGGGAAGGCAAGCAGGCGTTTGTCTGGATCGGCCTGCACGAGCCGGACCATCACCAGATGCAGGCCGTCGCCGACGTGTTCGGGCTGCACCCACTGGCCGTTGACGACGCGGTGCACGCCCATCAGCGCCCGAAGCTCGAGCGCTACGACGACACGTTGTTCCTGGTGCTGAAAACCGTGAACTATGTCGAACACGAGTCGATAACGAATGCCGGCGAGATCGTCGAGACCGGCGAAATCATGGTCTTCGTCGGCCGGGACTTCGTGGTGACCGTGCGCCACGGCGAGCACAGTGGGCTGGCCGACGTGCGCAAGCGCATGGACGCCTCGCCCGCTCTGATGAAACCGGGTCCATACGTGATCATGCACGCGATCGCGCGCCACGTGGTGGACGGCTACCTCGGCGTGGCAGACCTCATCGAGACCGACATCGACGCGATGGAAGAGGACGTCTTCTCGCCGCGGATGCAAACCGACATCGAATCCATCTATCTGCTCAAACGCGAAGTCGTCGAGATGCGCCGTGCCGTCGCTCCACTCACGATCGCGTTGCAGCGCCTGAGCACCGACCACAACGACATGATCTCGGTCGAGGTGCGGCGGTACATGCGCGACGTGCTCGACCACAACATCCAGGCATCGGACCGGATCACCAGCTACGACGAGTTGCTGAGCTCTCTCGTCCAGGCCGCGCTGGGCAAGGTGGGCATGCAGCAGAACGTCGACATGCGCAAGATCTCGGCCTGGGTGGCGATCGCCGCGGTGCCGACGATGATCGCCGGCATCTACGGGATGAACTTCGACCAGATGCCCGAGCTGCACTGGGCGTGGAGTTATCCGATCGTGCTGGGCGTGATGCTGCTGATCTGCGTGTCCCTGTACACCACGTTCCGGCGGAACCACTGGCTTTAGACGCCGGGCGAGCCGGCGGGCCGGCCCGGGTCGAGCACGTCGACGCCGTCCTGTTCCCAGGCGCTGCGCAGCGCTTCGGCGCCCTTGAGCCGCACCCACGCCGCCTCGGTCGCGGTGATCGGCGTGGCCTTCACGAACACCACCGGGTCGCGCGGCGGGTCGGCGGGCAGTTCATCAATGTCGCTGTGCCCCAACAGGAATGCACTGAACGGACCGCCGGCCCACAGTCTCTCGCCGAGGTCGACGAGCGCGTCGGCCGTCAGGACCAGTCCCTCGACGGCCGGCGCGGCGGCCAGCACCGCCACACTGCGCGCCAGGCCGGTTGTGGTGGCCACCGGCCGCAGGCTGACCACCACCTCGGCCCGCGGGCCGTGCACCGGATCGGCGGCGACCGCGGCCGGGTCGCCCATCGGGTGCCGCGACGCACCGAGTGACACGTAGTGGACGGCGCCGTGCCGGTCGGGGCCGAACCGCAGCACGTGGATCGGTTGGACCCCAAGGAATGTCACGCCGGCCGAGTCGGGCTCGGCGGTGACGCCCAGGTCCGTGAAGTGCGCGCGCAGATGCCCGCGCGCAGCGGCGAGGACATCGGTCACTCCGGTGGCTGCACCGATTGCTCTTCGCGCGAGTCGCTCATCGGTGCCGTTTGCTCTTCGCGCGAGTCGCTCATCGGTGGAATCGTCAGGTTGGCGCCCGTGTCCGCGTCGAAGATCGCGATCTTGGTGGTGTCGAACGCCAACTCCAACGGCTGACCCTTGGTCACCTTGGATTCCGCGGAAACCCTTGCGACAAACTCGTTTTCGCTGGCACCGGAGTCCGCGGCCAGCTCAGCGAGCTGCTCGGCCTGAGCCCCGGCCCCGGGCGCGGTGAAGTACACGTACTTCTCGGCGCCCAGCGACTCGACCATCTCTGCCCTGACCTCGAACACCAGGGCTCGCAGCCGCTGATACAAGTCGATGAGCGACGCGTCCGCGAGGTGCTCCGGGCGAACACCCACGATCACCTTCCTGGGTGTCGGGTGCGCGACGAGCACGTCGTGGACCTCTTGCGTCAGCGTGATGTCGCCGAACGGCAGGCTGACGCCGACATCGGTCAGCGATGCCGGGAAGAAGTTCATCGCCGGTGACCCGATGAAGCCCGCGACGAACAGGTTGACCGGTTTGTCGTACAGCTCCTGGGGCGTGCCGATCTGCTGAGCCACGCCGGCGCGCATCACCACAACCCGGTCGCCGAGCGTCATCGCCTCGGTTTGATCGTGCGTCACGTAGACGGTGGTGGTGCCCAGCCGGTGCTGCAGCCGGGCGATCTCGGTGCGCATCTGCACGCGCAGCTTGGCGTCGAGGTTGGACAGCGGCTCGTCCATCAGGAAGGCCTTGGGATTGCGCACGATTGCGCGACCCATCGCCACCCGCTGCCGC
>NZ_DATFYW010000230.1:0-11349 GCF_035314905.1 Mycobacterium sp. | reverse complement strand
GGCATCATGGTCGATTTTCTTCATCTTGACCTTCCCACTATCCACGGCGCGCCAGTCATCCATCGGCTCCTCCTACGCTCCGGGCATGCGTCAGGCACGTCAGTTTCCCGTCAGGAAGCTCGCCCAGACGACAAGGTTCGGACTCCGGTGGTGGCGGGAGATCAGGGCGATGTTCGCGACTACAAGCGCAGGTCACCGGCCATTGCTTGAAGCGCCGTGCAAACCCACAGCGCGGGCACGGGCTATGCAGATGTTCGTGCGTATTGCCCCTAACGCTAACTCCCATTCATTTCTCCTATAGCTCTTGTCGGCGAAGGGCAGCTTTCAGATGGTCGAACCTGTGGCTGCGCGCCAACCAAAAGTCGGCATTGTTGTTGTGCTCACGGTGCCGCTCGATGTCGGCCTCGTCGGTGGTGGCGGGCCAAAACCCAAACTCGTCGGCCAGCTCGCGCAGCAATGCCATGTCGAGCGGCGGTGACGTGCTACCCGACGACGCTGTGCCTTCGGGTGGGCCGATGGCGGGTCCGCGCGGGTTCTTGGCGGCCTCGCGGTCGGAGGGACGGTCGCGGTCGCCGTTCGGCTTGGTGTCGGTCATTGCCCGTCCCTCATTCGGGCCTCCCGGCGGGAGGCGCTCTTGCCGTCACCGGTTGGTGTCGGTCGCTTCGTCATCCGAGCCACCCAGCGAGCGTGGGGTTGGCGTGCCGTCCAGTCGGAGCTTGGCGACGGCGTCTCGTGAAGGGGCTTCAGTATAACGGGGAGAGCCAGGAAGAATGAGGCCGTGAATATCGTCTACGTCGCCTCATGGGTGCGCATTGGCGGTGGGGTGAATCTTCGCGGCCGCTCTCTCGTCCGCCTGCTCGCCAGCGGTTAGCTATCCCAAAGATACCGCGATGCACGGAGGTACCGGGTAACCTCGATTTACCTGCATATTCGCAGGTCACGCATAGCGAGGACGGCTGGCAAACCGCACTGGTACCTGGCCGTGATCGGCAGCGACCCGTCGGTGCGTGGCAAAGGATTCGGGCAGGCGCTGATGGCCTCCCGGCTCGACCGGGTCGACGCCGGGCACGCGCCGGCGTACCTGGAGTCGACCAAACCCGACAACGTCCCCTACTACCAGCGGTTCGGCTTCGAGGTCACCGGCGAGATCGTGCTGCCGAACGGCGGCCCGACGATGTGGCCGATGTGGCGACAGCCACGATAAGCACGATAGGGCGGTGGTGGCGACAGCCGGTCATCTCGCGCGGGCGCCCAGGGCTGAGTCCTCAACGATGGAGTCCATTGTCCATTATTTGCCTGGCATGGATGATCCCGGTCAATCGATCGATTAAATACCTGCCCTACACCGCTGGTGCGCCGCAGAATACGCATGTGCGCCCGCCCTTACTCACGCGGCGTGCGTCAGCTTCGGCCGGCAACCGCCGCGATCGCGACGCTGATCGATCCTCCCGCTCCAGCCGGCCAAGCGGCGCCACAGCCGGCGGCGGCCTTGTAACCGCCGTTAGCGCAACCGGCAACGACGTCGGCTCGACCCTGTCGAAGATCGCTGCCGGGCTCACGGGAGGCTCGGGCCACGCACCCAAGCACGCCACGTGACAACTCTATTCAGCTACCTGGTCAGAGGGCGAAAATCCGGTTGAAGTGCAACAAAACATCACGGTAGTTCACATGAGTTATCTATAACTGTGGCCAGACCGTGGCCACGGTGTGGCCACGGCGCTGCCCCCAACTCGACGAGCGCGCTGCGACCATCACAACATGACCGACTTCAAGGCGGCCGTAGACACCGCCCGCTGGTTCACACCCTTCAGGATGGTGTCGGAAGACCCGCTGCGCTACGAGTTACGCCTCGCCACCGAAGAGCCCACCTTCGGCCGGATGCAGGAGCATCTGAGGGAACAGGGGTGGGTCGAGGAGAGCGAGGGCCTCTGGGCGCCGCCCGACGACGCCGCGGGTCGGCACCGCGCATAGACGCCAGGGAAGGGACATCAGTGCGGCCCGTCATCCTGCTTGGGTGGCGGGCCGACGCTTAAGTTATGGAGTCCGTCGCCCACGTTGTCTCGATGTGAACAGGCTGCGGATCCTTCGCCATTCGGCTGTAAGCGACGCCGCCTGGGAGCATACCGTGATCAACGGGGACATTTACCTCTAGTACGCGGTCCACACGGACACGGTGAGCGCCGTCGATCATGAATGGTCCAACGACCTCAGTAACTTACGATCCTGACAATTTTTTCATTCTGACGCTTGCCTGAATGTCGAAGCGTATGTTTCGGAAGCTGGCAGTTACCTCTACGCGTGTTTTCCGCACCAGAAACCGGTGCAGGACCCTATCCCTAGGAGGAATCAATGAAATACATGGTTTCCTGGACGTTCCGGCTCGGCGGCTCCGCGAGTGAGAATGAGGCCGCCGCCAAACGCATCCTCGCGCTGTATTCGAAGTGGACGCCGCCGAAGGGCACGACGTATCACCAGTTCCTCGGCCGCGCCGACGGCAACGGCGGGTACGCGGTGATCGAGACCGACAACCCGACCGAGCTGGCCGACGTCGCCACGTTCGCGCCGTTCGCCGAGTGGCAGATCCAGCCCGTCCTGGACATCGCCGAGGCGGTCCAGATCGCGACCGAGGCCATCAAGTTCCGGGACTCGATCGGCTGAACCGCGATACACACTAAACGCGGGGCGAGCAGCACCCAATCACGCTGTCCTAAAGCACGCCCGCGCCGGTAAGGCGGCGCGGCCCGCGCGCCGAGGAACACCCGCGCGGTAAACCGTCGGCCCGTCATCCTGCTTGGGTGGCGGGCCGACCCCGTTCATTCTGTTTGGCGATCGAGGTCGTCAAGACTGTCGCGCGCGACGTCGGTCCGGAATATTTCTGCGGGTTCTCGATCTTATCGAGTTCCCACGCCACCTCTTCGTGTTTGCGAAAGCAGTAGTCGTACCAGGCTTGCTCTATTGCCGCCTCAGAGCCGCCTTGTTGGAGGTCATCGAGTCGGTTCTGTGTGCGGTCGGCCTCCGCCTGCCACATACCCATCTCGCGCGCAAGCAGGTAACGGTGCGACAGCCACGAGTGCCCGCTAGCTCCACGAGTACTCGGCCCGCAGCCGCGCCGCGACCCGCTCGAACGTCTCGCGGGCCACGATCGCGCCCTCGCGCCGGATGCCTTCCTCAGGCACGTCGAGCACCCGGTCGAGCCGCACCCAGCTGGCCCGGCCCTCGTAGTCCCAGCTGCCGGAGCCGATGCCGATCCAGTGCGGTTCGCCCTGGTGTTCCCGGCTCGACAGCATCAACCCGAGCAGCGTGCGGCGATCCCGGCCGACGACCAGCACCGGACGGTCCTTGCCGCCGGACGGGTCGTCCTCGTAGACCACCCACGTCCAGACGATCTCGCCCGGATCGGCGCGGCCGTCGAGGTCGGGTGAGTACACCACCTTCCGGGCCCGATGCGCGGTTGGCACGCTGTGGTCGGTCACCGGGCGGCCGGTGGCGATGGCGGGAGCCTGCTCTGCCGCGCCGGCGATCGCTTCCAGGCCGATCCGGATGCCTTGCTGGATCCCCCGCTGCAGGGAGGGCGAGTTCTGCAGCTGCCGGATCAGCTTGGGGCCCTCGTTGAAGACGAGGTTTTCCGCGACTTTCCCCAATCGCCGCTGCAACGTCTTCCACTGCGACGCCATGGCAAAAGCATAGGCGAGGCGGCCCGGGCGCGATTGTGAGCGAAGGGGTCCACCTCGATACCCTTGATGGGAGATCAATCCCGCGAGACACCCTTTCACCTGGAGATTCCCATCAGCAGCTTCGCCGACCAGACCTTCACCGCGCCGGCGCAGATTCGCAACTTCTGCATCATCGCCCACATCGACCACGGCAAGTCGACCCTGGCCGACCGGATGCTGCAGCTCACCGGCGTGGTCGACGAGCGCTCGATGCGCGCCCAGTACCTGGACCGGATGGACATCGAGCGCGAGCGGGGCATCACGATCAAGGCGCAGAACGTGCGGCTGCCGTGGCAGGTCGGCGGCACCGACTATGTTCTGCATCTGATCGACACTCCCGGCCACGTCGACTTCAGCTACGAGGTGTCGCGGGCGCTGGAGGCGTGCGAGGGTGCGGTGCTGCTGGTGGACGCCGCTCAGGGCATCGAGGCGCAGACGCTGGCGAATCTGTACCTGGCGCTGGACCGCGACCTGGCGGTCATCCCGGTGCTGAACAAGATCGACCTGCCCGCCGCCGACCCCGACCGGTATGCCGCGGAGATCGCCCACATCATCGGGTGCGAGCCCGGCGACGTGCTGCGGGTCTCCGGTAAGACCGGCGAGGGGGTGCGCGAGCTGCTCGACGAGGTGGTGCGCCGGGTTCCGCCGCCGCGGGGCGACCCCGACGCGCCGGCGCGGGCGATGATCTTCGACTCGGTCTATGACATCTACCGCGGTGTGGTCACCTACGTCCGCGTTGTGGACGGGAAGATCCTGCCGCGGGAGCGGATCGCGATGATGTCCACCGGCGCGACGCACGAGCTGCTGGAAGTCGGCATCGTCTCACCCGAACCCAAGCCGGCCGCGGGCCTCGGCGTGGGCGAGGTCGGCTACCTGATCACCGGAGTGAAGGACGTGCGCCAGTCCAAGGTGGGCGACACCGTGACCACGGCGCGTCATGGCGCCGCCCGGCCGCTGACGGGCTACCGGGAACCGAAGCCGATGGTGTATTCCGGGCTTTATCCGGTGGACGGGTCGGATTATCCGGACTTGCGTGACGCTCTGGACCGGTTGCGGCTCAACGACGCCGCGTTGGCCTACGAGCCGGAGAATTCGGTGGCGCTGGGATTCGGTTTCCGCTGCGGCTTTCTCGGGTTGTTGCACATGGAGATCACCCGCGAGCGGTTGGAGCGCGAGTTCGGCCTCGACCTGATCGCCACGTCGCCGAACGTGGTCTACCGGGTGGTGCTCGAGGATGGTACCGAGAAGACCGTGACGAACCCGTCGGACTGGCCGTCGGGCAAGATCCGTACCGTCTACGAACCGATCGTCAAGACCACGGTCATCGCGCCCAGCGAATTCATCGGCACGATCATGGAGCTCTGCCAGTCCCGGCGCGGCGAGCTGGGCGGCATGGATTACCTGTCGCCGGAGCGGGTCGAGCTGCGCTACACGATGCCCCTGGGCGAGATCATCTTCGACTTCTTCGACTCGCTGAAATCGCGCACCCGCGGCTACGCGAGCCTCGACTACGAGGACGCCGGCGAGCAGGAGGCCGATCTGGTGAAGGTCGACATCCTGCTGCAGGGCGAACCGGTCGACGCGTTGAGCGCGATCGTGCACAAGGATGCGGCGTCGGCCTACGGCAACAAGATGACCGCCAAGCTCAAGGAGCTGATCCCCCGCCAGCAGTTCGAGGTTCCGGTGCAGGCCGCGATCGGCTCGAAAATCATTGCCCGAGAGAACATTCGGGCGCTGCGCAAAGACGTGTTGTCGAAATGCTATGGCGGAGACATCACCCGCAAGCGCAAACTGCTGGAGAAGCAGAAGGAAGGCAAGAAGCGCATGAAGACCATCGGCAGGGTCGACGTGCCGCAGGAGGCCTTCGTGGCGGCGCTGTCCACCGACGCGGCGGGGGACAGGTCCAAGAAGTAAGAAGCGAGGTGACGCGGTGCGGCGGTTGGCTGGGGCGTTTGCCTGCGGGGCGGTCGGCGTGCTGGTGGCCGGTTGTGCCCACACCGTGGGCGGCACGGCCCAACCGGCCGATCGTGGCGGCGGCGCCACGCCGGGCGGCGGCCTCGACGCCGTCCTGCTGAATGCCGACGAGGTCAACACGATCATGGCCGCCACGGGGATCCGGGTCGTCGAAGCCTCCCAGGACATGCAGAGCACCACCGAGAACGTGTCCCGGCCGGACTGCCTCGGGGCGTTGTACAACGCCGAGGATTCGGTCTATCAGGGCAGCGGCTGGACCGATGTGCGCGATCAGGTGCTCCAGGAGCCCGGTGACGACAACGCCCACTGGGTGGAGCAGACCGCCGTCGGGTTTCCCGGCGCCGGCCCCGCACAGGCGTTTGTCGGCTCCTCCCTGAGCAGTTGGTCGCACTGCTCGGGCAAAGAGGTGGCGCTCACCAGCGGCGCCGACGTAACCCGTTGGGAAATAGGCGATCTGATCATCAGCGGCCGGACCATCAATCAGACCGCGCTGCAACAGGGTGCCGGCGGATGGGGTTGTCAGCACGCGCTTTCGGCGGTGTCGGCGGTCGTGATCGAGGCGACGGCGTGCAGCAACGACGTCGCGGACCAGGCGGTCACGATCGTCGACGAGATGTCGGCGAACGTGTCGTAATGCCGCGGTCGACCGGCTGCGCGCCGACTACGACGCGGCGCCCTCGCTGACCACGCGGAGGCCGGGCGGTGACCGTTCCTACATCGGCGCGTTGGCCGGGACGAACACCCCGGTGCTGTCGGCTTCCTCCTCGGCGCGGATGACGTGCACGACGGCGTTGATCAGCGCCAGGTGGGTGAACGCCTGCGGGAAGTTGCCCAGGTGCCGGCCGGTGCGGGTCTCGATTTCCTCGGCGTAGAGATCCAGCGGGCTGGCGAACGAGAGCAGCCGCTCGCACAAGTGCCTGGCCCGGCTGATCTCACCGATCTCGACCAGCGCCGACACCAGCCAGAACGAGCAGATCGTGAAGGTGCCCTCTTCCCCGGACAGCCCGTCGTCGGTCTCCTCGACCCGGTAGCGCAGCACGAGTCCGTCCTTGGTCAGCTCGTCGGCGATGGCCAGCACCGTGTTGCGCACCCGAGGGTCGTCGGGTGGCAGGAACCGGGTCAGCACGGCCAAAAGCAGTGACGCGTCCAGCGCGTCGGAGCCGTAGCGCTGGGTGAGCACGCCGCGGGAATCCACGCCGTGCTCCAGCACGTCGGCCTTGATCTCCTCGGCGATCGCGCGCCACTGCTGGGCGTAGCTCTTCTCGCCCTGCAATTCGGCCAGCTTGGCGCCGCGGTCCAGCGCGACCCAGCACATGATCTTCGACGACGTGAAGTGCTGGGGCTCGCCGCGCACCTCCCAGATGCCGCGGTCGGGTTCGCGCCAGTGCCTGATCGCCTCCTCGACCTGGTTCTTCAGCACCGGCCACAGCGCCTCGGGGATCTGCTCGCGCGACTTGGCGTGCAGATACACCGAGTCGAGCATGGTGCCCCAGATGTCGTGCTGCTGCTGGTTGTACGCGCCGTTGCCGATGCGCACCGGCCGCGCCCCGTCGTAGCCCGACAGGTGGTGCAGTTCCTCTTCCTCGAGGGTGCGTTCGCCGCCGACGGCGTACATCACCTGCAGCGGGTGGCGCTCGCCGTTGTTGGCGCCCGCCACGTCGGCGATGAACGAGAAGAAGTCCTCGGCCTCGCGGTCGAGACCCAGCGTGTAGAGGCCCCACAGCGCGAACGTCGAGTCACGCACCCACGCGTAGCGGTAGTCCCAGTTGCGTTCGCCGTGCGGGGTTTCGGGCAGCGACGTCGTGCTGGCCGCCAGCAGCGCGCCGGTCGGCGAATATGTCAGGCCCTTCAGCGTCAGCGCGCTGCGCTGCAGGAACGACCGCCACGGGTGGTCCGGGAAGTCGCCGATGTTGATCCACTGCCGCCAGCATTCGCTGGTCTTCCACATCTTGTCGGCGGCCTCGTCATACGTCTGCGGCGCCGGGTGCTTCGACCAGCTCAGCGCGACGAACACGTTGTCGCCCTCGGTGAGCCGGGTGCGTGCCCGCGCCTCGCGGCCTTCGAGCCCGATGCGCAGGTTGGTCGTCAGCTTGAGCTTCGGGTGCTGGTCGGGATCGCGGTTGGCCCGTGCGATCGCCTCCCCGTACGCGGCCGCCGAGTACTCCCAGCTGGCGCTGATCCGGTGGTAGTCGAAGGAGGGCTCGCAGCTCATCACCAACTCGACGGTCCCGCTGACGCACCGCACGGTGCGCAGCAGGATGTGCTCGGCGTCCCAGTCCATCGGGGTGCGGCGGTGGGTGCGCGAACGTGTCTCGATGTCGTGCCAGGGGCCCATGACCAGGGTGTCGCGGACGATGATCCACCCGGTGTGGGTCTGCCACGTGGTCTCCAGGATCAGGCTGCCCGGTAGGTAGCGGCGCGCCGCCGGCACCGACACCCCGTACGGGCCGAGGCGGAAGTGCCCGGCGGCGCGGTCGAGGATGGCGCCGAACACGCTCGGCGAGTCGGGCCGTGGCACGCACAGCCACTCGACGGCGCCGTTGGACGAGGTCAGGCAGGTGTTCTCACAGTCCGACAGGAACGCGTAGTCGGCGATCGGGGGGAACGGGTTGCGGGTCGATGAGCTCTGGATGTATGGGACCGGACTGGTGACCGCAAACGGGGGTTCGGTCGCCTGCTGGGCGGACTCCGGGCTCAGGACCATTCAGCCATCATCGACCGCGCAAGCGTGTTCCGTCCACTTAACTGGGGCGTGTTTGATGACGTTCTTCATCGCCTGGCGAACGCGGGCGCGTGTTCGGGCAGCGGGCCTATCGCGACCGTGTAGGCGGCCAGCGTGCGCAGCCCCGGCAGCTTTTGCACGGTCCGGACCGCCCGCGGCGGCGCCGGTGGGTGGGCGGGCAACACGTCCCCGTTCACCGCGGCCGCGATCACGCGGGCGTGGATGGCACGTTGGATGGCCTGGATCAGCACCGTCGGCAGCCACCGCCGGGCCTGCACGCGCGCGAGCTGCGACGTGCTCACGTGCCCGCCACGCAGCGGCCCGGCCAGCAGGGCGGCGGCGGCGACCGCGTCGGCCACCGCCAGGTTGATGCCGACGCCACCCACCGGCGACATCGCGTGCGCTGCGTCGCCGATCAGCAGCAGCCCGCCGGTGTACCAGCGGCTGAGCCGATTGAGTTGCACGTCAAGAAGTTTCACCTCGTCAAACGACGCCAAGGTGTCCACCCGGTCGCCCAGCCAACCCACCAGCACCGTCAACTGCCGCCGCAGCGCGTCGAGGCCCTCCCTGCGCATCGCCGCGTCGGCGCCCTTGGGGATGATGTAGGCGATCTGGTAGTAGTCCCCGCGGTCGATCACCGCGCAGCCGTGGCCGGCCTGGAACACGCCGTTGAGTCCGTGCGGGTCGCCGTCGTGGCGCGGCAGCCGGAACCACCACACATCCATCGGCGCGCCGAAGTTCTTCGGCCGCAGGCCCATGGCCGACCGCAGCGTCGACGAGCGGCCGTCGCACGCCACGGTCAGCACCGCCCGCATCTCGCGGGTGTCGCCGCCGGCGTCGCGATAGCTGACCCCGACCACGCGTCCGGCCTCCCGCAGCGGGGAAAGCACCTCGGTGCTGCGCATCAGCCGAAACGTGGGCTCGGATTCGGCTGCGGTGGCCAGCAATTCGAGGAAGTCCCATTGTGGCACGAGCGCGATGTGCTTGTGCGGGCCCGGAATTCGGTGCAGATCGATGTCGATCGGCACGCCCTGCACCTCCATGTGGATCGTGTCGATCATGCGGTGGGGCATCTTTGCGAATTCGCCGCCCAGGCCCAGCTCGTCCATTAGCCGCAGGGTGCTGGCGTGCACGGTGTCACCGCGGAAGTCGCGCAGGAAGTCGGCGTGTTTTTCCATCACGGTCACCGGCACCCCGGCGCGCGCCAGCAGCAGGCCCAGCACCATGCCTGCGGGCCCACCTCCTGCGATCGCGCATGTGGTGGAATCCGCGGCGGCCGGCACACCCCACTATCTCACGTTGGCGGCCGGCGCCTACTCTGGCCGGATGGCCGGCTTTCTGAGTTGGTGGGACGGCGTGGAGCTGTGGCTCTCGGGCCTGGGCTTCGTGCTGCAGACCATCGTCGTGATGCCGGTCGTGCTGGCGCTGGCCTATGGCATCGCGGTGCTGGGCGACGGGGTGCTGGGCCGGGGCATCCGGCTGTTGCGGCGGATGCGCCACGGTGACCCGACCGGATTGTGAGCGGTTTGCCCAAGTCGCGGGTGACGCTGATTCTGGTGATCCTGGTGCTGCTGGTCATCGTGACCTGGCTGCTTAGCCACTAGCCGCCGACGAGCAACCTGGTAAGACTCTGTTAGGCTTCGCGCCATGCGAACAGCGACCGGCAACAAGGGCTGCCACATATTGGCGCTCATTGCCGTGGGTGATTGCGCTGTCGCCGATGTGCACTGTTGTCGCTGACGCATTCCCGTGCGCGGTGGCTGTCAATCCACTGACATGTTGATCGATCGCCTTTCCCGCGATACGGGTCGAGTCCTGCCGACCATCGCAGAGCAACGAAAGGTCTTCCATGTACACGATCGGCACCTCCGCGCATAACTGGCGGTCCGCCGCCGCGCTCGCGTTGACCGCGGCTGTGGTTGCCGCCTGCGGTGGCGGCTCCAGCGACGTCGCCGGGGGCGGCGCCCAGCAGGGTGCGAGCACCACGCTCACCCTGGTGGCCTACTCGGTCCCCGAGCCGGGGTGGAGCAAGATCATCCCGGCGTTCGCTGCCACCCCTGACGGCAAAGGCGTTGCGGTGACCACTTCCTACGGTGCGTCGGGCGACCAGTCCCGCGCCGTGGTCGACGGCAAGCCCGCCGACATCGTCAACTTCTCCCTCGAGCCCGATGTCACCCGCCTGGTGAAGGCCGGCAAGGTCTCGCCGCAGTGGAATGCCGACGCCACCAAGGGCATCCCGTTCGATTCGGTGGTGACCCTGGTCGTGCGCAAGGGCAACCCGAAGAACATCAAGGACTGGGACGACCTGTTGCGGCCCGGCATCGAGGTGGTCACGCCCAGCCCGCTGAGCTCCGGGTCGGCCAAGTGGAACCTGCTGGCGCCCTACGCCGCCAAGAGCAACGGCGGCCAGGATCAGCAGGCCGGGCTCGCCTACGTGCAGCAGCTGGTCACCGGCCACGTCAAGGTGCGCCCCGGGTCCGGGCGGGAAGCGACCGACGTGTTCGTGCAGGGCACCGGCGACGTGCTGATCAGCTACGAGAACGAGGCGATCAACACCGAGCGGCAGGGCAAGCCGGTCGAACACATCACGCCGCCGCAGACGTTCAAGATCGAGAACCCGGTCGCGGTGGTCAGCACCACCCAACACCTGAACAAGGCCACGGCGTTCAAGAACTACGTGTACACCACCGACGCGCAGAAGATCTGGGCGCAGGCCGGGTTCCGTCCGGTGGATCCGGGGGTGGCGGCCGACTTCGCGGCCGACTTCCCGGCGCCCCAGAAGCTGTGGACCATCGCCGACCTCGGCGGATGGGACACGGTGGATCCGCAGTTGTTCGACAAGGACAACGGAAGCATCACGAAGATCTACAAGCAGGCCACCGGATGACAGCTGCGCTAGAACCGAATCCCGAGGCGATCAGGCCCGAGCTCGCCGAACCC
>NZ_DATFYW010000229.1:0-4548 GCF_035314905.1 Mycobacterium sp. | reverse complement strand
GATCGCCGCGCAGGTGTCGTTCATGCGGATGTTCGGCCTCGGGCTGACCGTAGCGGTGCTGGTGGATGCCACGCTGGTGCGAATGTTGTTGGTGCCGGCCGTCATGCACGTGCTGGGCCGCGCCAACTGGTGGGCGCCCGGCCCGTTGGCCCGGCTGCATGAGCGTTTCGGAGTCAGCGAATCCGGCCGCCACGGCCGCCACGCCGCGGGGTACACACCGGAAAGGACCGCGGCCTCGGTGACGGGGGACCTTTAGCGTGTCGATTCGGCCACTGCAATCCTCCGGCCCCCATCGGAGTCGAAGGCGCTGAGCTGTTTTGCTCCGCGGGCACTCGCGTCGACACCCAACAAGTGAGTGACGCGACGGGATTCTCGAAGTTGGCGAGATCTCGATGATTAGCCTGCGTCGACGGCGATTTCGTCTCCGAGCACATAGCCCTCCGCCAGCGGCAGGGTGTCCCCGCTCCAAAAGGAGCCGGGGTCGAACCAATTCGAGCTCTTGTCGGTGGAGAGCAGGCCCATCTCCTCGTAGGTGATCGCGACGGTCTCCGCGCAGTACGCGGTCTCCAGGCCGGCCTCCCGCACCCGCGCCTTCCTGCGCTGCGCAACGTCGCGAACTACGTCGTCCACCAACGGAATTCCCTTGGTGACGTCGTGCGGTGTGGGAATCCGGCCGCGCAGCCAGCGGCCGGTCAGCCGCAGCGTGCTCGGGAAGGGGGTCCCATCCATCCGCGCGATCACCCGCAGCATCTTGTCTTCCTGCTCGCGGCTGGCGTACGGCGTCAACTGGCGCAGCCAGCATCGCTGGCCGTAGTGGTGGATCCACCGCTCGATCGCCTCACGGGCGTCGTTGAGTTGCACACCCCGGTGGTTGGTGCCGGTCCACATGTCGGTGAGCTTGTTGCCGAGCTCGGCGTGCCACAGCAGCGGTGGGAGGTCGTCGATGGCCACCGTCATCCCCACGTGATTGACCGGGCTGTTGGTCATCGACTGGATGGCGCGGTCCGGTCTGGACCGGCCGCGGAACAACCAGATGTCCCCGGTTCGCGTCTCATCGAGTGCTTTGTCGAGCGACACGGTGCTTGCGGCCACGTTGGCAGCCTAGGCTGGCGACGGTGCGCAGTATGTGGAAGTGGATCGGCCTGGCCGGTCTGGTCGGCGTCGCGGCGGGCGGTGTGCTGGTGGCACGCGACCAGCGACGGCGCCACTCGTACACGCCCGACGACATCCGTGCCCGTCTGCATCAGCGACTGGCCGAGTCCGGCGACACGGCCGCGGGATCGTGACCGTCAGGGCGCCCTACTACGAGAGCCGTTACATCCGGGCCAACCATCCGAGCCGCCCGCAGGCGCTGTGGCTGCGTGAGACGTTGCTGCTGCCGCGGACCGGAAGCGGCAGCGCCGACGTCTGGGTGATGGCCTTCGACGCGGACGGAGCCGGCAACAGCGCGCTCAAGGTTCCGTATCCCGCTGACGCCGCCGACTTCCGGACGGACCCGTGGTGCGCACGGATCGGCACGACGACCCTCGACGACCATTGCGCGCGGGGTGAGTTGACTACCCGCGACCGAACTGCCGCATGGGATTTTCGGATGACTTCCCGATCCCACGAACCGGTCAGGCTGCTGACCCGGCGCGGGTACGCGGCGCGCGTCCCGTCGGCGAAGACATTGGTCCGCTCGCCGCTGGCCCGGTTCGACGGCCACCTCGACGTCGACGGGACCGGCCTCGCCGTCGACGGATGGACCGGCAGCGTGAACCACAACTGGGGACGCCGGCACACGCCGGCCTACGCGTTCGGCCAGGTCTGCGGCTTCGACAACGCGCCCGGGTCGACGCTTGAGGTCGTGACGGCGCGGGCCGGACTGGGCCCCGCGTTGCTGCCGCCGGTCACCCTGCTGGCGCTGCGCCATGGCGGCCGGGAGTTCGCGGTGCGGTCCGTGGTCGCCGCGCGCCACACGTCGGCTCGCTACCGCCCCTTCACCTGGTCGTTCGGGGCACGCGTCGACGGGCTGATCCTCGACGGCGAGATGACCGCCGACCCCGGCCACGTCGTCGGGCTGACGTACACCGACACCAACGGAACGTCGAAGTACTGCTACAACAGCGCGATTGCGACCTGCCGCCTGCGATTGTCGGGGGCCGCTACCGCCGAACTCACCGCGTCGCAGCGCGCCATGTTCGAGATCCTGACCGACACACGCAACGCGGACGTTCCGCTACTCGCGTGATCAGGCTCAGGGCACGACGGAGCCGCCGTCGGCCAGCAGGACCTGTCCGGTGATGTAGCTGCCGGCATCCGAGGTCAGCAACAGTGCGGGAGCGACCATTTCGTCCGGTGTTGCGAGCCGGCCCAACAGCGTCGAGTTCGCCATCCCCTCGATGAACTCCGGTGTGTTCTTGCGGACCATGTCCGTGTCCACCGGGCCGGGGCACAGGGCGTTCACCCGGATACCTTGGGGCGCGAACGCCGCCGCCATCGAGCGGGTCAGCGACAGCAGGGCCGACTTGCCTGCCGCGTACATCGACACGAACGGCGCGAACATGAACGCCGCCGTCGACACCACGTTGAGGACCGCGGCGTGATCGCTGGCTTCCAGATGCGGCAGGGCCGACTGGACCAGGAACAACGGTCCGCTCACGTTGACCGACAGCGACTTCTGCCATGCCTCGGGTGTGATTTCGCCCAGCGGCTGGGCAAGCGCGGTGGCCGCGTTGTTGACCACGATGTCGATACCGCCGAACCGCGAAACCGTTTGCGTGACCAATTGTTCCAGCTGGTCGGCATCGCCGGCATGGGCGGCGATCGCGGCGGCACGGCCCGGCGCCTCGCCGTCGAGAACACGTTCGGCTCCCGCGCATCGATCGGACGACCTTCCGGTGACGACGACGTTCGCGCCCGCGGCGAGATGTCCTCTGGCTAAAGCGAGTCCGATACCGCGGGTGCCCCCGGTGATGATCGCGGTGCGGCCCGACAAGTCGAACAATCGATGCAGCTGCTCAGCGTCCATCGGCGTCCTGTTCCGTCGCCCAGTACGGTGCGCGGCCCTCGGAACGTGCGGCCACCGCTTCGGCGAAATCGCCGCCGGAGCCGGCGAGCACCTGTGTGCGGTTCTCCAGTGCGATCGCTGCCGCCGCGTTGGCCGCGTCCTGGTTGGCCCGGAACACCTGCTTGGTCATCTCCAGCGCAAACGGGCTGTGCGACAACATCACCGACGCGATCTCCTCGGCGCGCGACATCAGTTCCCGGTCGGGGACGACCTCTGAGACGAAGCCGATGCGCTCGGCCTCCTCGGCGCCGATGCGGCGGGCGGTGTAGATCAGCTCGGCGGCACGCGCGCCGCCGATGAGCTTCGGCAGCGTGTAGCTGACGCCGATGTCGCAGCCGGATACCCCGAGCCGGATGAACTGCGTGCAGAAACTTGCGCTGAGCCCGGCGACCCGCAGATCAGACGCCGCGGCAAGCGCGAACCCGCCGCCGACCGCCGGACCGTTGACCGCGGCGATCACCGGCTGCGGCAGCGAGATCATCTTCGGCACGAGGGACGCGATGAATTCCTGGGTTCGCATGCCCGAAGCGGCGCCGGTGCGGTCTCGTGCGGTCGGTGCGACCGCGGGCTCGGACAGGTCCAGGCCGGAGCAGAAGCCGCGGCCCGCGCCCGTGAGGATCACGACGCGGCACCGTGAGTCGCCGGCCAGCTCGTCGAGCGCGTCGTGCAGAGCCGACACCATTCCGGTGCTCAGCGCGTTGAGCCGGTCGGGGTTGTTGAGCGTGACGACGGCCAGGCCTGACCTCGGCCGTTCGAACAGGACTGGAAGGGGCACAGCAGTAATCTAGGCGGTTCGGGTCCCCGTCATTCGGTCGACACGTTGAGGCGCCTCGACGTAGGCTGAATGCACAGGGGCGGAACATGTGTAGCGCACAGAGGCCGGCCCGTACGGCGTCCACTTGAGGAGGGGACGATGCCGTCCACTCTGCAGCAACAACCCGTTCGCAGGTCGGAGTTCTCGACGACGGACCAGGGTGAGGCCGTCGAGTTCGTCAGTTCGATGTACGCCGAGCACCGTCCGTGGTTTTCCGGGAGCACCGGCGGCTTCGAGTACACGGCGAGCACGGCCGACACCGATGCGATGGGCCTGGATTCTGTCCGGTGTTCGATGACCTATCGCGCTGAGGCCGAGCCGACAGACCAGGTCGTGGCGCTGGTGGCGCGCAGCGGTGTAGTCGGGGCGTGGTGCGGGGGCGGCGAGGTGCGCGCGTCGGCGGGCGACGGCCTGTTGTACCCGATCGGTGCCCCGTTCTGGACCGAGATCACCGGTAACGCATGTGTGACGACGGTGCGTCTGCCGCTGGACCGGGTCGCCGAATCGGCCGCGGCCGCCGTCGACGGTGACCCCGCGGAAGTGCGGTTTCCGTCCATGGTTCCGATCTCGCCGGGCCTGGCACGGATGTGGCGGTCCGCGATCGAGCTGGCCGGTGCCGAGTTGATGGCGTCCGAGGCTGCCACGGCCGGCCCGCTCGTCGCCGAACAGCTGGCGGAGATGATCA
>NZ_DATFYW010000228.1:0-4562 GCF_035314905.1 Mycobacterium sp. | reverse complement strand
CGCGGCCGAGGGATTGACCACCAGCGACGTCGCAAAGGCGGTCAAGCCGCCCACCCCGGGCCGGCGGCTACCCAAGAGCCTGACCGTCGACGAGGTGCTCGCACTGGTGACCGGCGCGGGCGGTGACGGCCCGGCGGACGGCCCGCTCACGTTGCGCAACCGCGCGCTGCTGGAGTTGCTGTACTCGACGGGCGCGCGGATCTCGGAAGCCGTGGGCCTCGACGTAGGCGACCTTGACACCGAGGCCCGCTCGGCGCTACTGGGCGGCCGGGGTGGCAAGCATCGCCTTGTCCCGGTCGGAGGACCGGCGATCGACGCGCTTGACGCCTACTACGTTCGCGGGCGGCCGGAACTGGCCAGGCGCGGCCCCGGCACCCCCGCGATCTTCCTCAACGCCCGCGGCGGCCGGCTGTCACGGCAAAGTGCTTGGCAGGTTCTGCAGGACGCAGCGGAGCGGGCCGGCATCACCGGCGCCGTCTCGCCGCACATGCTCCGACACTCATTCGCGACCCATCTGCTCGACGGCGGCGCCGACGTCCGCGTCGTGCAGGAACTGCTCGGACACGCCTCCGTGACCACTACACAGATCTACACGCTGGCCAACGTGCACGCCTTGCGGGAAGTCTGGGCAGGCGCGCACCCGCGCGCGCACTAGGCCCGATTCGCCGGGCGCAGGAACACGTCGTCGAGGGTGACCGTGCGAAGGTTACGGGAGCGGATGACCTCGACGAGCTGGTCGTAGACGTGGGTGACCGGCAAATGGTTGAGGTGACCGATCACGATGGTCTGCGGCGTGAAGTACTGGTTCGCCATCTTGACGATGAAATCCTCTTTCACCACAGTGGAATCCGCGAGCGAACCCGACCACATCGCCTTGACCGTGTAGCCGAGGTCGGCGGCCACCCGATCCACGGCAGGATTATGCCTACCGTAAGGCGGTCGTAGATACGGGGCCGCATCGATCCCGAAGGTCTTCTTCAAAAACGTGTCGTTGTGGGCGATTTCGTCTGCGATCCGGCGTAGTGACACGGTGGTCAGATCCGGGTGCGAGAAGGTGTGGTTGCCGAGCTGGATCTGCCTCGACTCCACCAGGGGACGCAGCACGGCGAGGTTGTCGACCCACGAGGCGTACGTCCCGTTGACGAAATACGTCAGCCGCACGCCGGTGTCCTTGGCGAATTGAGTGTAGAGGCGCACTACATCGCTGTTGGCACCGTCGTCGACGGTGAGCGCAAGCAGATCACCCTGACCCGGCAGGCGAGTCAGAACCCCGTTGCCGGGCAGGCGGATCCGGGTGCTAGTCGATGGCGGTGGCAGCACACCCGCCGAGGCCCGCACCTGCGCGGCCGGGCTCGGCGGCACCGCCGCCGGCGCGGCCGATGGCCGCAATGAGGTGTCGACATGCCAGCGAGCCAAACCCACCCCGGCCACCACGGCCGCAGCCAGGCTCGCCATGAACCGTCGGCGGTTGCGCTCCGACACAGAAGGGCACGGTAGCACCGCCACCTGGCAAACCGGCCCTGGAAAAGGCCGCGTCGGGGTGTCGGGTTCCGGGCCAGCGATCGCCGAACTCACCGACGGTGGTGTCAACTTGCTGTGAACGATAGGCGTCGGGCCGCCATCGACAATGTCCGCAATGCGATACGGTGACTCACCGATGAGTGCCCTCAGCTACAGCGAAGCGATCGTCGTCGGCGGATTCCAGGGCCTGACTGAGTTGTTTCCGGTGTCCAGCCTCGGGCATTCGGTGCTAATACCGGCGCTGGTCGGCGGCCGGTGGGCCCGCGATCTGAACGTGTCGGCGCCGGAGTCGTCATACCTCGCGTTCATTGTCGGGCTGCACGTCGCCACCGCCGCCGCGCTGCTGGTGTTCTTCTGGCGCGACTGGGCGCGGATCGTGGCGGGCGTGGTGACGTCCGTGCGCTATCGGCGTGTGGAGACACCCGCCGAGCGGCTGGCCTGGCTCATCATTCTGGCCACCATTCCCGTCGGTATCGCCGGTCTGGCGCTCGAGCATCTGTTCCGCACGACGCTGGGAAAGCCGATCCCCGCCGCGGCCTTTTTGATCGTCAACGGTGTGGTGCTCTACGCCGGCGAACGACTGCGCCGGCGCGCGCCGGCGCCGCCGGTCCTGACGCCCGCGGCCGACGGTCATGCCGGTGTCGAGCAGCGGCGCGGCCACGGACTCGATCCCAGCGATGAGCGGCTGTCCGGGTTGCCGATGGGCCAGGGCGTGCTGATCGGGTCGGCGCAAATCCTCGCATTGCTGCCCGGCATCAGCCGGTCGGGGATCACCATAGTGGCCGGGCTGCTGCGCGGGCTGTCGCACGAGGACGCCGCACGGTTCTCATTCCTGCTGGCCACGCCCGTCATCCTGGCCGCGGGAGCCCTGAAGGTTCCCGACTTGGCGGGTCCGCTGGGCGCCGGCATCCACGGTCAGGTGCTGGCCGGCAGCATCGCCTCCTTCGTCAGCGCCTATCTCGCCGTGCGCTACCTGACCCGCTACTTCAAGACCCGCACGTTGACGCCGTTCGCCATCTACTGCGTCCTCGCGGGCGCGGCCAGCCTGCTCGTGCTGGTGATGCGCTGATTCAAGCGGAACTCGTTCGGCGCGGTCCACCGTTTTCCGCCCACCCGCCCCGTTAAACTTGGTCGGATGTCCGCCACCACCGCGCACCCCCTGACCAGGGATGGTCGGGTGTGACCGACGACCCAGACCACTCAGGAATCGGCCTGACCGGACGGCCGCCGCGAAACATCCCCGAGCCGCGGCCGAAGACCAGCCACGGCCCGGCCAAGGTCATCGCGATGTGCAACCAGAAGGGCGGGGTCGGCAAGACCACATCGACGATCAACATGGGGGCGAGCCTGGCCGAGTACGGCCGACGGGTGCTGTTGGTGGACCTGGACCCGCAGGGGGCGCTGAGCGCCGGGCTCGGGGTGCCGCATTACGAACTGGAAGCAACGATTCACAACGTTCTGGTCGACGCACGGGTCTCGATCGACGACGTGATGGTGCACACCCGCGTGAAGAACCTCGACCTGGTGCCCAGCAACATCGATCTGTCGGCTGCCGAGATCCAGCTGGTCAACGAGGTGGGCCGCGAGCAGACATTGGCGCGGGCGCTTTATCCGGTGCTCGATCGGTACGACTACGTGCTGATCGACTGCCAGCCGTCGCTGGGCCTGCTGACGGTGAACGCGCTTGCTTGCGCGGACGGTGTGGTGATCCCGACGGAATGCGAGTACTTCTCGCTGCGGGGCCTGGCGCTGTTGACCGACACGGTCGACAAGGTGCACGACCGGCTCAACCCGAAACTGGGGATCACCGGCATCCTGATCACCCGGTTCGACACCAGGACCGTCAATGCCCGCGAGGTGATGGCACGCGTCGTGGAGCGGTTCGGCGATCTGGTGTTCGACACCGTCATCACCCGCACAGTGCGTTTCCCTGAGACCAGCGTCGCCGGCGAGCCGATCACGACTTGGGCGCCGAAGTCCGGCGGCGCGGAAGCTTATCGGTCGCTCGCGCGCGAGGTCATCGACCGCTTCAACGGCGCGTGACGGACGTCGGAGCCGCCGGGCCGGGCACATCCAACCTCGGAGCCGCGGGGCCGGCGACATCTCACGTCGGAGCCGCGGGCGGATTTCAGGTCCGGCTGACGAACTTCGAGGGGCCGTTCGACCTGCTGCTGCAGCTGATCTTCGCCCACCGGCTCGACGTGACCGAGGTAGCGCTGCATCAGGTCACCGACGAGTTCATCGCCTACACCAGGGCGATCGGCCCGCGGCTCGAGCTCGAGGAAACAACGGCGTTCCTGGTGGTTGCCGCGACACTCCTCGATCTGAAGGCCGCACGCCTGCTGCCCGCTGGGGAGGTTGAGGACGCCGAGGACCTCGCGCTGCTCGAGGTGCGTGACCTGCTGTTCGCGCGGCTGCTGCAATACCGCGCGTTCAAGCACGTCGCGGAGATGTTCGCCGAGTTGGAGGCTGCCGCACTGCGCAGCTATCCGCGCGCGGTGTCGCTGGAGGAGCGCTACGCCGATCTGTTGCCAGAGGTGATGCTCGGCGTGGACCCCGAGCGGTTCGCGCAGATCGCGGCGATCGCTTTCACGCCGCGGCCGGTGCCGACCGTGGCGACCGAGCATCTGCACGAGACGATGGTGTCGATCCAGGAGCAGGCGCACCGGCTGCTCGACCTGCTGGAGCGCCGCGGCGTCGGCGCATGGGCGACGTTCTCCGACCTCGTCGCCGACTGCGCCGAGCCGCTCGAGATCGTCGGGCGGTTCCTGGCGCTGCTCGAGCTGTACCGGGCCCGCGCGGTAGCATTCGAGCAGTCAGAACCACTTGGTGTGCTCCAGGTTTCGTGGACCGGAGACCGTCCAGCAGCCGACGACCTGGTAGAGGCGCAAGACCACTCATGAGCGAGGAAATCCCGGATCTCGACCTTGGCCTCGAGTTGGAACCGCAGACCCAGCTCGACGACGACGAGCTGACCGCGGTGCTCGAGGCGCTGTTGCTGGTGGTCGACACACCGGTGTCGGTGGCGACGCTGGCCACGG
>NZ_DATFYW010000227.1:0-5559 GCF_035314905.1 Mycobacterium sp. | reverse complement strand
ATGCTGTCACGGTGCGTGATGGACGTGCTCTGGATGCCGGAAAACATTGTGCGCGCCCAAGGGACGCGCGCGGCGCTGATCACTGCCCGTGACACCGTGGTCCGTGGGGTCGCCGACCGGAGCGCTGTCAAGTAGTCACGGGCAGTCGTCCCCACCCGCGCACACTTGCGGTGTGCGCCACGACGGCGTTGTCGTAATCGACTTCACCAATGGTGCCAACGCTTTATCACTTCTTCGAGCGCCACGCGGGCTTCCATGCGGCATAACGCCGAGCCCAGGCAGAAATGCAGCCCCTGCCCGAAACTCAGGTGCCCACCGGCGTCGCGGTGAATGTCGAAGCGGTCTGGACCTTCGAATCGGCGTGCATCGCGGCCGAGCCGTTCAGCAACAACATCACCAACCCTTCCGGAGTGGTCCGGACTTTCGCCCGGCAGGGAGAATATAACCTAATCTTTGTTCTGCATGAAGAGTGACGGCCCCAAGGGCCGCCACACACGTCGTTGATGCCCCCGGGGTTCCATGGACCCTCCGGATCGTCGGGTCCCACGGGCTGACCCGATTTCGCATCCATGTGGCCGCCCGGAACCTAGGCTGATCCTCAACAGCAGCAGAGCAGGGAAAGCGGATCACCACCGGAGGGACAGGACATGAGACCCGTGAATGTGCTTGCATTGACTTGCGGATTCATCGCCGCACCGGTGATGGCCGCCGGAACCGCGTCGGGGACGCCGTCGCAGTGCGATGGCGCGAACTGTGTGCCCTACGTGGCTCGCAACGTGGCGCAAGACGCGCCGTGTGATGTTCGTACCCGCTACGTCTTCGGCTTGGACTCCTCATCGGGCGCCACCTTGCTCTGCGCTGCTGTGGGTAAATGGGTGCCGTCGAAGCCCTTGGTCGGCGTCCGCCCGTTGGGGGCACCGTGCGATCAGAGCGAGGGCGCGGCGCAGTCCCCGGATGGCATACCGATGACTTGCGTCAGCGAGGGCTGGGTCGCTAACTACACCGAGATTTATTACAGCAATGCTGTTTGAGGTCGGGCTCCTGGCCCCAGCGGTCCCCGAGGGCCGCCCACGATTCAGGCCAGCGATTCCATCCACGCCCGGTGCAGGGCGGCGTACCGGCCACCGGTACGGCCGATCAGTTCGTCGGGCGGGCCGTCCTCGACGATCCGGCCGTGGTCGAGAACGAGCACACGGTCGGCGATTTGCACGGTCGACAGCCGGTGGGCGATGACGAGCGCTGTCCGGTCGGCCAGCACGGTCTCCAGCGCGCGCTGCACCATCCGCTCGCTGGGGATGTCCAGAGATGACGTGGCCTCGTCGAGAATCAACACGGCCGGGTCGGCGAGGAACGCCCGCGCGAACGCGATGAGCTGCCGCTGACCCGCAGACAACCGACCGCCCCGCTTGGCGACGTCGGTGGCGTAGCCGTCAGGCAGCGCCTCGATGAATCGGTCTGCCCCGACTGCCGTTGCCGCAGCACGGATCTCGTCGGCTGTGGCGTCGGGCCGGCCGAACCGGATGTTGTCGGCGACGGTGCCGCCGAACATGAAGTTTTCCTGGGTGACCATCACAACATGGCGGCGCAGTTCACTCTGGGCGAGATCGCGCAGGTCGATGCCGTCGAGCGTCACCGACCCGGAGGTCGGATCGTAGAACCGGGCGATGAGCTTGGCGACGGTGGTCTTGCCGGCGCCGGTGGTTCCGACCAACGCCACGGTCTGCCCGGCTGGCACGGTGAGATTCAGATCGGGCAACACCGCGCGGGCGGGCACGTAGGAGAACCGCACGTCGTGAAAGCCGATCTCGCCGCGAACGGCATCCAGTGACACCGGCCGCGCGGGATCGGAGATAGCGGGTCGTTCGGCGAGCACGCCGGCCAGTTTCTCCAGCGCCGACGCCGCGGACTGGAACGTGTTGAAAAACTGGGAGATGTCTTGCATCGGCTCGAAGAACATCCGCAGGTACAGCAGAAACGCGGCCAGCGTGCCGATCGTCATCTGGCCGTGCAGCACGCGGTAGCCGCCGTAGAGCAACACCACGCCGGTGGTGAGGTTGCCGACCAGCTTGACCCCCGGCATGAACACGGCCAGCAGTTTGAACGTCCGCTCGTTGACGGCGCGGTACCGGTCGGCAACGTCTTCGAAGATTTCCTGATTACGGGGCTCGCGCCGGTACGCCTGGACCGCCTTGATGCCCGTCATCGTCTCGACGAACTGCACGATGACCAGCGCCGCGCTCTCCCGCACCTTGCGGTAGGTCTTCGACGATTCGGTGCGAAACCACCACACCAACGCGACCAGGACCGGGAACGCGCCCAGACACATCAGCCCGAGACGCACATCGAGCGTGACGAGCAAAATCGCGGTGCCGACCAGCGTCAACACCGCGGTGATCAGGCTGTCGAAGCCGGTCTCCAGCATGTCCTGGATCGCCTCGACGTCGTTGGTGGAACGGCTGACCACCCGGCCCGAGGTGTAGCGGTCGTGGAACGCGATGTCGAGCCGCTGAAAGTGGCGGAAGACCCGGCGCCGCAGTTCCAGCAGCACCTTCTGTCCGATCCGGCCGGAGCGGCGCAGGAAGAGCACGCGGCTGCCCGCCTGGATCAGCACCACCGCACACAGCGCCCCGAGGATGGCGATCAGCGTGGCCGCCGAGCCGCCGTCGGCGATCGGTGGAATGCCGTGGTCGATGCCGCGCTGCACCAGCAGCGGAACCGACAGCCGCGCGGCGTTTTCCATGACAACGACGAGCGCCAGCAGCGCGAGCGTCATGCGGTACGGGCGCAGCAGCGAGCCGAGCAGCGCGCGGGCCTCACGCCGCCGCGGCACCGTCTCGTCGATGGGCGAACCGTCGTCGGCGCTGTCTCTGACGCGGCCGCGCCACCCATCGGCAGTGTCCTCGCCAACGGCGACAGGCGGAACATCGGTCGCGGTCATCGGCCCTCGGCCTTCGTCGTCGCGTAGCGCCGTGAGTCAGCGCAGGCGGCGTCGGTCGCCTCCCGCTCCTCGTACGCCTGGCAGAGCCGGTCGCGGTCCTCGTCGTCCTGCCACGCGCAGATGCGCTCCACGCTGCCGTCGAGATCGTCGTCTGCAGCCAGCAGGTAGCGGTACTGCGGGACCTCGGCGAGCAGTTGGGCGTGAGTCCCGACGTGAGTGATGGTGCCGTCCTCCAGCAGTGCCACCTTGTCGCCGAGCAGCACTGTCGACGCCCGGTGCGCGACGACGATGCCGGTGACCGCGTGCAGCACCCGGCCCAGTGCCTCCTCGACAACGGCCTCGGTGTGCACGTCGAGCGCCGACAGGGTGTCGTCCAGCACCAGCACCCTGGGCGCGGCGAGGATCGCCCGCGCCAGCGACAGCCGCTGCCGCTGCCCGCCGGACAGGCTCATCCCCTGCTCGCCGATGCGGGTGTCGAGGCCGAACGGCAGGTCGTAGACGAACTCCGCGGCGGCGACCTCGATGGCCTGCGCCACCTGCTCATCGGTGGCGTCCGGCCGGCCCAGCCGCAGGTTTTCGGCCACCGACATCGAGAACAGCGTCGGATCCTCGAAGGCCGTCGCCACGGCCTTCCGCAGCGCAGGCAGCGACAGTTCGCGGATGTCCTGGCCGTCGATGCGGATCTCACCTTCGGTGACGTCGTAGAGCCGGGACAAAAGCCCGGCCAGCGCGGACTTCCCCGAGCCGGTCGACCCGACCAGCGCAAGGGTCTCCCCCGGTTCTACGGTGACGCTGACGTGTCGCAGCGCCCAGTCATCGGCACGCGCGTCCGGGAACCGGAAGCCGACGTCGAGCAGTTCCAGCCTGCCGCCGCGAGGCGGTTCGGCCCGCGGACCGTCGGCGATTTCGCGGGGGGCGTCGAAGATCTCGGCGATGCGGTTGGCGGCTGTCATCGACTCCTGCGTCATCGACAGCAAGAAACCCAGCGAGGCGATCGGCCACACCAGCGACAGCATCATGGTGATGAACGCGACCAGGGTGCCCATCGTCACCAGGCCATGACCGGCGGCGTACGCCCCGAAGCCGAGCACGACGATCAAGGTGAGGTTGGGGATGACCTCGAGCAGGGTCCAGAACTTCGCCGAGACGGACACCTTCTGAACCTGGGTGTCATACAGCGTCGTGGCCTGCTCGTTGAAGCGGTCGTACGTGTAGGCCTCGCGGCCGAACGACTTGACCACCCGCACGCCGAGCGCAGCTTCCTCCACGTGCGTTGCGACGTGTCCCGACTGGTCCTGGGCCCGCCTCGACAGGCGGGTGAAATCCCGCTCGAAGTGCAGCACGGTCGCCGCGATCGGCACGATCGACACCAACACGACCACGCCGAGGGGCCAGTACATCGCCAGCAGGATCGCCGTCACCACGACGATCTGAATGATGTTGAGCAGCAGAAAGACCAGCCCGAACGACAGGAACCGGCGGATGGTCGACAGATCGTTCATCACCCGCGACAGCAGCTGCCCCGACTGCCAGCGGCCGTGAAAGGACATCGGCAGGATCTGCAGCCGGGCGTAGAGGTCCTTGCGGATGTCGGCCTCGACACCCATCGTGCCGCGGGCGATCAACCAGCGGCGAATGAACCACAGCAGCGCCTCGGAGACGCCGACCCCCATCGCTGCTGCGCCGAGCACCCACAGCCCGCGCTGGTCCTGATGTCGCACCGGGCCGTCGATGACGGCCTTGGTCATCAGCGGAATCGCGACGGTGGCCACCAGGCTGGTGACGGCCGCCACGACCATAGAAATCCACCGCGCACGGTAAGGCAGCAAGTACGGCAAAAGCCGCCGCAGATCAGAGCCAGGTCGCCTTCGTGCTGGTGGCGGCGCGAACGCGGGCGCCGACCGCAAACCATGATTCAAGGCTTCATCCACGACTTGTTCAATCTTCGCATAGGCAGCAACAGGAATAGCGGCTCGGTTATGCCGCGCCGTGTGCCGGAGCTCTCGGGATAGCCCTGACCGCGACACTTAAACCGTTGCGGCGAAACGCCGACATACGCCGCAGCAGGTTAAGTCTCGGCGTGGGTCCGCGACAGCTCCCGCAACTGGGACATCGAGCCCCTCTAAAGCGCGTGGGTCCGCGACAGCTCCCGCAACTGGGACGTCGGGCCCCCTAGAGCACGTGGATCCCGGTGTAGAGCAGCACGAGACCGATCACCACGAGGATCGCCGCCGCCAGGACGGCGTGCTGACGCTCCATCCACTCCCTGAGCCGCTCGAGCGGCTGATCGAGGCGCTCGGCGGTCACCGCGTGCGCCACAATCGGAACGGCCAACGTCAGCTGGCTAAGGCGGTGTAGTAGGCGATGGCTGTCCCCGCGCCCGCCACCCCCAACCCGGCCGTGCCGATTGCCAATCCCGCTGCCGCATTCATGAAGAACACCTTCGGATTGGCCACGGCGAGCACGACGCCGAGGACTGCCGCCCTGCCGGGCGTGATCTTGTTGAGGCTGGTCAACCACGCGGGCGAGCGGGCGGACCGCTTACGCGTCGCCCAGCGCCATACGCCGCCCGCGATCAAGCCCGACGCCCTGCCGGGGTCGGCTCCGCCCACCCCGTCATG
>NZ_DATFYW010000226.1:0-12773 GCF_035314905.1 Mycobacterium sp. | reverse complement strand
GAGATCGCGAAGCGCCGGCCCACGCCCAGGCCGGGACCGTCGAGCGCGTCAACGCGGGTGACCGATGCCGTCCACTCCGGCCAGCGCCCGACGTCGCTGAAGACCTCCCACACCAACGGCGCCGGGGCGTCGATCTCGACATTGCTCACGGTATTCATGTACCAGATGGTACAGCCAAGGTCCAGCCTCCGCGGCACTTGCGGTGGCAGTCGAGAAATGGGGTCATGACGGCTGCACAGGTGAGCTCGGTGAAATAGTCACCGCCAGCGTTGATCTGGTGCGCTCCGGGCCGGCGCCGCTCTCCTAGCGCGCGGGAAGAAAGATCACGCATGCTGTTCCCATATGGAAAGAGCCCCGAGCGTGCCGCCCGCTGACTGGTACCCGGATCCGTGGCACCAGGCGGCCCTGCGGTGGTGGGACGGTGGCGCGTGGACCTGGAATGTGTCGGAAACCCCGCCGTCGTCGCAGCGTGCCGCGCAACACCTGCGCTGGGCGCACGATGCGGTGCCGTTGGTCAAAGCGGCGCTTGCCGGGTTGGCTCAGTACTTGATTCGACACGATGCACCGAGCTACCCGTCCGCTCGTGATGAATCGGATGGCGGCTCGCGATCGCCGCGCGGATTCGTGCTCAAAAGGGCCGGCGGTTTCTGCAGCCTGCTGACGGCTGACGGCAAGATCTGGGAACAGGGTCGGGGCCGAACAGCAGGATTCAAAGACGTCAACGAAAGCGCTCTGCTGACCGACAGGTTCTACATCGGTCCCCGGTTCATCTACGTGTCGTTCCTCGACGGCGAGGTTTACGCCGGCTATCGCGAGTGCGGCCCCGAACCGCTCATCGACTACCTCGCCCACCTCGCCCTGGCGATGAACAAGCCCACCTGGTACGCCGATCCTGACCTTCTGCCCACCAGGGGGTCTTCTGCCGATACCGCGCCGCTGACCGCAGTGCTGCCCGGCGAGGCGCCGTCGGCACATCCGGCTGCCTGAATTCCGGTTGCCGGCGTCCGCATCGGTCACGATGCGGCTCTTCCGGTATACAACGGGTTGGCCTGCGAATACTCTCGTCCGCGGAGGTCTTCACGATCGCCGACGATTCAGGCACAAACGATCCCGCGCATTGCGTACCGGACGACGAAATTAGAGGGCGGCCATGGCACAAGCTCACCCGGATGAGGGCGAAGCACCAATCATCGTCAGTCTCGCGGAGGCGGCGATGCACATGTACGTGTCGGCGATCGATTCGTTGCCTCATCACGAGGATCTCGAATTTCCCCGCCGGGTGGAGGTGATTCTCTCGGGCCTGCGCAAGCTGCAGGTCTCGCTGACTGAAGCGGCCGGCCGGAGCCGGACCACGCCGGCGGTGATCGTCGCGCTGAGCGAGGTGCGCCGCCAATACGACGACCTGATGGGCCGAGCCGCGGCAGCCCCCGGGTCCACCCTGGGGCAGCGGCTGTACGTCGCCCGCCGGCGCGCCAGGATCTCTGCACAGGAGGCGGCCAACGGTGTCGGGCTGCGCGCCGATCTCCTCGACGACCTCGAGGCCGGTGAGATCCCGACCGAGGACGAGGCCGTGAAGGTCAAGCAGCTCATCGAGGCCCTGGGCGGTTCGCCCGAAATGGCCGCGGCCGCGTTCCACCACCGACCGGACCCCGAGACCCTCGACGAGTCGATGGCGTGGAACGGGAGCGACGTCGGCTAGCCCGAACAGCCGGGGCGCTGCGCAGGCCGTCGATCGGCGGCCCGGATGGCGCGCCCTATGCTCGGTGTTCGATGAAGCTGGCGGCTAAGGCAATCGACAGACTCGCCAACCCGGCGCAGGTGGGCGATTTCGACAAGTTGCGCGGCGCCGTATCGGGCAAGACCGTGCTGGTGACCGGGGCGTCGTACGGAGTTGGCGCCGCGACGGCGCGCACGGTGGCCGCGGCGGGGGCGACCGCGTTGATGGTCGCCCGGTCGGCGGACAAGCTCGACGAGGGGGTGGCCTCGATCCGCGCCGGCGGCGGACACGCAGTTGCCTATCCGGCCGATCTCACCGATGAGGCGCAGGTCGGCACGCTCGTAAAACAGATCATCGAAGACCACGGTCCGCCTCACATCGTGGTGAGCAACGCGGGCAAGTCGATCCGCCGGTCGCTGCATCAGCAGTACGACCGGCCGCATGATTTCGAACGCACGATCGACATCAACTACCTGGCGCCGATCAGGCTCCTGCTCGGACTGCTGCCCGCCATGCGAGAGCGCGGCGGCGGGCACATCGTCAATGTTTCCAGCGTCGCCGTGCGCGTTCCGCCCGGGCCGCAGTGGGGCGCCTACCAGGCATCCAAAGGGGCGTTCGACCGCTGGCTGCGCAGCGTCGCACCGGAATTGCACGCCGACGGCGTGGACGTCACCTCGATCTACTTCGCCTTGGTCCGCACCAGGATGATCGAGCCCACACCGATCCTGGGCAAACTTCCCGGCCTGGATCCCGATCAGGCCGCCGACGTCGTCGCCAAGGCGATCATCGAACGGCCCCGCACGATCGCGCCGCCCTGGGTGTGGCCCGCCGAACTGGCCTCGGTGCTGCTGGCCGGCCCGATCGATCGCGCAGCCCGGCTGTGGTCCCGGTATGCCATCGACTCCGGCAGCGGCCGGGCGATGCGGCGATGACCAACGGGAGCGTGCTCACCACCGCGGCCCGGGCATTGCTGCGCTCCGGGCTGCTCCGTCCCCCGGGCCCGGCTGCCGCGGTGCGGTTGCTTCGCGAGGCACGCCGCAGCGGCACGAATCCGGTCACACTGCTGGCGGTCGCGGCGGCCCGGTGGCCAAACCGGACGGCGGTCATCGACGACGAAGGGACCGTCACCTACCGCGAGTTGCAGGCAAAGACAGAAGCGCTGGCCCACGAGCTCCGCCGCCACGGCGTCGAACCGGGGCGGGCGGTCGGAATCTCGTGTCGCAACGGGCGCGGCTTCATCGCGGCGGTGTTCGCTGCGGCGCTGGTCGGCGCCGAGGTGGTGCTCGTCAACACCGATTTCCGCACGGATGCGCTGGCCGCCGCGCTGCGCGCGCACCGGATCGAGACGATGGTCTGCGACAGCGAGTTCGCACACGGTGTGCGGGCCACCGGGGCGGCAGTCACGCTCGTGGACCCGGCGGCGAACAAGACGCGCGGGGGTGATCGGCGACCCGCGGTGGCGGCGCCCGGTCGGATCGTCCTTCTCACATCAGGAACCACAGGCAAGCCCAAAGGGGTACCCCGGACACCCCGAATGGGTTCCGCCGTCGGCGTCTGGGTGACCATCCTCGACCGCACACGGCTCACCACGGGTTCCCGAATCGCAGTGGCGGTGCCCATGTTTCACGGGTTGGGTCTGGGCATGCTGATGCTGACCACGGCGCTGGGCGGCACCGTGCTGACCCACCGGCGCTTCGACGCCGAGACGACGCTCGCGCAGGCGTCACTGCATCGCGCCGACGCCTTCACCGCGGTGCCGGTGATGCTGGCGCGCATCCTCGAGCTTCCCGACGCGGTGCGGGCCCGAAACCCGGTGCCCTCGCTGCGCGTGGTGATATCCAGCGGGGACCGGTTGGATCCCAGCCTGGCGCAACGGTTCATGGACACCTACGGCGGCATTCTCTACAACGGCTACGGCTCCACCGAGGTCGGCATCGGCGCCCTGGCGACGCCGTCCGACCTGCGGGACGCCCCGGAAACCGTCGGCAAACCGGTTGCCGGCTGCCCCGTGCGCATCCTCGACGACCTCGGCAGCCCCGTCGGCCCGAACATCACCGGACGCATCTTCGTCGGCGGCGAGCTGGCGTCGGAGGGCTACACAGGCGGGGGGGCGAAAGCCGTCGTCGACGGCATGACCAGCACCGGCGACATGGGCTATCTCGACGAATCGGGTCGGTTGTTCATCGTCGGCCGTGAAGACGACATGATCGTCTCGGGCGGCGAGAACGTCTATCCCCGCGCGGTCGAGAACGCACTCGCCGAACACCCCGGCGTCGCCGACAACGCGGTCGTCGGGGTCCCCGACGAGCTGTTCGGACATCGCCTGGCCGCATTCATCGTCGCACGGCCCGGCAGCGGCATCTCCGAAGCAGCGGTGCGGGAGTACCTGAAGGACAGGGTGTCTCGCTTCGAGCAGCCCAGGGACGTCCGAATCGTCGCGAGCATCCCGCGAAACCCCGCCGGCAAGATCCTGCGCAACGAACTGCCGACGTTGGGTTGAGGGGATGCACCGCCATGCCGCACTGATCACGAGCCTTGACTGTCGGGGCGATGGGAAGCCCCGGACACAGTTGGACATAGTTCACGCCCGGCACAAGTTGGCGCCTTTGCTGACGACTCATGTTCTGAGTCAGTTTGGCGCACACCAACGAGGGCCAGGCCGACACCGCCGGACGGGGGAAAATCCCCTGCATGGCGGACGGGCCGGTGACCAGAAGCTGTTTCCCATTCGGGCTGAACGCGACCCCAAGCGCGTATTGGGTGTGCGCGTTGTACGGCGCTCCGATCGGTCGCAACGTCGCAACGTCCCACACCCGCACCGTGTGGTCGTCGGCTCTGGAGGCGATGCGTGCCCCGCCCGGGCCGAATTCCACATCGGTGACCGGGGAGCTACTACGCCACGTTTTGGAGCATTTCAGAATCATGTCGGTCGGGGATTCTCACTAACTTGTCGGAATCCCCAGGGGGTAGCCTGAGCTGACCGTTATCCCGGCCGGGGAGCAGGTGCGGTGAGCGAGAACGAGTCCACGGTTCGCGACGGGATGCTGGTCTGTTTCGATACGCCGATCACGATGCCGGACGGCGTGGTGCTGCGAGCCGATGTGTACCGCCCCGACACCGATGCCCGGGTGCCGGTCATCATGACGATGGGACCCTACGGGAAAGCACGCCGATTCCAGGACGAGCCGTACGCCGCGCGCTGGCAGACCCTCATCGCCGAGCACCCGGAGATTACGCGGCTGTCCGATTGTGTCTACATGACCTTCGAGACCGTCGATCCGCAGTTGTGGACGGCGGCCGGATACGCCGTAGTGCGGGTCGACTCGCGAGGCGCCGGCACCTCGCAGGGCCACCTGGAGGTCTTGTCCGAGCAGGAGACCCTCGACTATTACCAGGCCGTCGAGTGGGCCGGCACCAGGGAATGGTCCACCGGGAAGGTCGGATTGTGCGGGATCTCCTACTACGCCATCAACCAGTGGCGGGTCGCCGCCCTGGCACCGCCGCACCTGGGGGCGATCTGCCCCTGGGAAGGAGCCCTGGACCACTACCGGGACATGACCCGCCACGGAGGCATCCTCAGCAACGTGTTCTACGAGCTGTGGTATCCCTTGCAGGTTCTGTCCAACCAGCACGACCTCGGAGACAACGGGCCGACAAACCCCTGGACTGGCGAACCGGCCACCGGCAAGCAGACGTTGACCCAGCAGCAGCTGGCCGCCCGGCGCACCGACCCGCTGCCCGCCGCCCGCGAGCACCTGCTCGACGATGACTGGTACCGCGCTCGCACCCCGGAGCCGGACAAGATCACCGTGCCGGTCCTGTCGGCGGCAAACTGGTTCGGCCAAGGTCTGCACGGGCGCGGGAACTTCGAGGGCTTCACCGGCGCCGGATCCCGTGACAAGTGGCTCGAGGTGCACCCCGGCCGACACGAGGAATGGTTCTACCTGCCGGACAGCGTCGCGATGCAGCAACGGTTCTTCAACCACTTCCTCAAGGGTGAGGACAACGGCTGGCCCGATACCCCGCGCGTCCTCATGCACCTGCCCCACCCCGACGGCAGCCACCGCAGCCGCACGTCCGATGTGTGGCCGCCGCGCGGGGTTGAATGGACCCGGCTGCACCTGCACCCCGACCGACTACTGTCGCGGGAGCCTCCGACCGCGGCGGGCACGATCGGTTTCGATGCGTCCGGCCAAGGGATCACCGTCACCACCGGCTCGCTCGATCACGACGTCGACCTGGTCGGACCGCTGACCGCGCGGCTGCAGGTGTCCACCACCGCAGCCGATGCGGACCTGTTCCTGACTTTGCGCGTCTTCGCCCCCGACGGCACCGAAGTCACCGTGATCGGTTCCGTTGCCGCCGCGCAGGTGCTGTCCAACGGTTGGCTGCGCCTGTCGCATCGCAAGACCGACCCCGCCCGGTCGGTGCCCTATCGGCCCTGGCACACCCACGACGAACGGCTGCCCGTGCGGCCCGGACAGATTTACCCGGTCGACGTGGAGATCTGGCCCACCGGCATGCACCTGCCCGCCGGATACCGGCTGGCGTTGACCATCGGCGGCAGCGACTTCACCCGCCCCGAGCAACCGGGCTCCCCGGTCACGCTGTTCTTCCACACCGACGAAACCGACCGGCCCACGAAGACTTTCGCCGGCGTCACCACCCTGCACGTCGGCCCGGGTCAGGACAACTTTCTGCTCACGCCGCTGCTCGCCGCCCAACAGCAGGAGCCATCACAAAGCGCATCCGAACCCGGGGCAAGCCCGCGGTCCGACGTAAGTGACAAACCACGTCCGCCAAACAAGCGAGAATCCGACACGTTGGGTGAGTACCTACCCGGGGATTGCACCGGGGACCACCGCCCGCAAGCACGCGGCGCATTTGCGGACCAGGCGATGAGCACACCACTGGGTAGCTAACCGGTGGATAACTCCGGCCAGGCGACCCCGGTATGGGTGGCGTGCACCCAGACCGGTTGTCCGGCTTTGATTTCGTCCTGCCCCGGGACCTCGACCACGAGTTCGGTTGCCGGGTCGTCGTGGATGCGCAGGCGCACTTCCGATGCGGGGCCCGTGTACGTGACGGTGACGACGACTGCTTTGATGGTGTTAGCTGTGGGTTGGGTAGCGATCGCGAGTTGTTCTGGTCGCAACATGAGGGTGTAGGAGCCGTCGGCCAGGTCCACGACCCGCCGCGGCATCGGAATATCGCAGTATAATTGGCCCGCAACTACTTTGGCTGATATCAGGTTTGCCGTGCCGAGGAACCGAGCGGCCGGCTCGTCGGCCGGTGTGGCATACAGGTCGCGGGGGCGGCCGACGGCCGCGATGCGGCCGCCTCGTGTCAGTGCGATCTGGTCGGCGACGGCGAGGGCCTCCCCGCGGTCGTGGGTCACCAGAATCGCAGTGGCGCCAACATTTCGCAGGACCTGCGCAACCTGCCGGCGCAGGCTGACACGCAGCGCCGCGTCCAGTGAGGCGAACGGCTCATCGAGCAGGACCACCTCCGGTCGGGGGGCCAGGGCTCGGGCTAACGCGACGCGCTGCTGCTGGCCGCCCGACAGTTCGTGGGGGAACCGGTGTTCCAGCGACTGTAGATCGAGCATGTCGATCAGCTCGCCGATCCGCCCGCGGTCGGACCGGCGAAGCCCGAAACCGATGTTCGCGTGTACGCGCAGGTGCGGAAACAGCGCACCGTGCTGTGGGACGTAGCCGATACCGCGGCGCTGCGCATGGACCGCGGTTCTGCTGTCATCGACGACCGTGCCCCCGATGGTGATGCTGCCCGCGTCCAGCCGTTCGAACCCGGCGATGCAGCGCAGCAGGGTGGTTTTGCCGCTGCCGGACGGGCCGAGCACCGCGGTGATGGTCCCGGCCGGTACGCGCAGGTTGAGGTCCTTGAGCACCGGTGTGGTGCCATAGGACTTGCAGGCGCCCACAGTGGCGATCGCGCTCACGGCAGCGCCTCCGCGACCAGGGCCGCCGACGGGGTCCGAACGGCGGCCGTTCTGCGCGTTGCTATTTCGCCATCCGCAGTTCCTGCGTCGGGCCGACTAGCGCGCGGTCGCCGGTCGAACCACAGGCCGAGGAGCGCACCCGGCAGTGCGGCCACCGCGACGATCACCAGCGCGTACGGCGCGGCGGCACCATATGAGCTCTCGGTCTGAAACGCCCAGAACTGGGTGGCGAGGGTCTTCACCCCAGCCGGTGCCAGCATCAGCGTTGAGGTCAGCTCGGTGGTGGCGGTCACGAACACCAGGCAGAACCCAGCGATCAGTCCGGGACCGATCAGGGGCAGCGTGACCGTCAGGAACACGTAGGTGCGTCCGCGGTTCAGCGACCGGGCTATTTCGCCGAGCTCGCGTGGCAGCACTGCGACGGAAGTGTGCACGCACACCAGGCCGAGCGGGAAGAACAGCACCGTGTAGGCGGCGATGACCAGCCAGCTCGTCTCATAGAGCGGGAAGAGGTAGTTGATCGCCAGATACACCAGGGTAAGCGCCACGATCACCGCGGGCACCGCGCGGCTGATGAATGTGCTTTTCTGTAGGGCGACCGAGACCCGCGACGGGTAACGCACGGCCAGGTAAGCCAGCGGTGTCGCGAGGACCAGCACCGTCGCGGCGCTGAGCGCACTGTAGGCGAAGGTCGTCTCGGTCGCCGTTGCCAGGCCCGCCACAGCGGGCAAGGTGGTGCGCTGGCTTTGGTGCATCCAATAGAAGAGCACCACTACGGGGAAGATCATCCCCGCCGCGACGGTCACGGCGAAGGCGACCATCGCCAACCTGGCCGCGCCCGTGGCCCGCTGACCTGCCCGGCCTGCCGGGCTGGTGCGGGCCTGCGCGCGAAACCCGCTCGGGCGCCGCGG
The DNA here is from genome assembly GCF_035314905.1 of Mycobacterium sp. Lineage (GTDB taxonomy): Bacteria > Actinomycetota > Actinomycetes > Mycobacteriales > Mycobacteriaceae > Mycobacterium. The sequence continues at coordinate 4,186 of NZ_DATFYW010000226.1, read as the reverse complement.
GATTGCGGCGTCGAGGCTGATGGCCACCAGCCCCAGCAGCACCAGCGGGATCGACAATGCGGCCGCCGCGCGTGGCTCGAACTGAAATTCGGTGAAGATCTCCGTGGTCAGCGTGTGGAACCGCACCGCCTCGAAGGCACCGTATTCGGAGATCACCACGAGCGCAGCCAACAGGACGCCGCCGCCGATCGCGCCCCGAATCGACGGAAGGGTGACACGCATGAAAGTCGCCAGCGGCCCGGTGCCCAGCCCGCGCGCGACATCCTCCAGGGCCGAATCGCTGCGCCGCAGGGCCGCCGCGACGGGCAGGAAGACCAGCGGGTAGGTGGAAAGCGTCATGATCGCCGTTGCCGCCGCCAGCGGCGGCATGGTCGGCCACACGGAATGCCAGGCGAATCCGACCACGAAGTCGGGCATCGCCATCGGCAGGATCAGCAGCGCGGTCCAGACCCGGGCAATCGGCACCGCTGAGCGCTCCAAAAACCACGCCGCCGCGGTGCCGACCACCGCGGCGGCGATGCAGACCAGCACGGTCAGGGTGATCGTGTTGGCCAGCAGGTCGTAGGAGCGTTGGCGGAAGAGCACTGTTCGGATCTCACGCCAGCCGGCGTCACGGGCATCGACCACCAGGACCGCGATCGGGGCGGTCAGGCACACCGCCATGCAGCCACCGAGCAGGGTCAACACGAGCCTGCCCGGCGGCCATCCGGTGCGTACGAGGTTCACAACAGTTGGGCCTGCTGCAGCAGTGCTTTGGCGTCCTCACCGGTGCCCAGATCGGCGACGCTGAACGCATTGGGCGCCAACGTGTTTAGCGGGGGCAGCTGGGGGTTGGCCGCGACCCCGTTGGCAAGCGGGTATTCGAAACTGTCGCTGGCGGCCAGGATGGTCTGACCGGATTGGCCGGTGAGGAACTGCAGGAACTTCTGCGCCGCCGCCTGGTTCTTGCTCGACGCCAAAACCGCTGCGCCGGAAATGTTCTCGACGTAGCCCGGGTCATGGGGGGCGAAGAACGCGAACTGGGAGCCGATCACGTTCGCGCCGACCTCAGCGCGAAGCCGGTAGTAGTAGTACTGGTTGAGCACGCCCAGGTCGGTGTTTCCCTGGCTGATGTCGGCGGCCAGAGTCTCATTGGACGGCACATTGTCGTTGCTGCCCGCGTTGGACTTGAGCGCGTTGAGCCAGTCGAGGGTTTTCGCCTGGCCGTACGTGTGCAGCACCGAACTCACCACGGGCCAAAAGTCGGTCTCCGCGGGCCCGATCTCGATGCGGTTCTTCCACACCGGATTGGCCAGGTCCATGATCGACTGCGGAAGTTGTGCGGCCTGAAGCTTTTTCGTGTTGTAGGTGATGCCGCTGATCCGGGCCGACACGCCCACCCAATCACCGCTGGCTGCGCTGTCGGGTTTGGGCACCGCCGCCAGGGTCGACGCGTCGACCCTGGCCAGCAGCCCCTTTTGGTCCAGCTGCTCCAGCCATGGCGAGTTCTCGGTGTACACCAGGTCGGCGGGCGACTTGGCGCCTTCCTGCTCGATCTTGGCGGTGGTGGCGTCCTCGTCACCGTTGACGACGTTGACCTTGATCCCGGTCTGCTTGGTGAACCCGTTCACCAGCGCGTTCGTGGTCTGCTGGTGCTGAGCCGAATACAGCGTCAACTCGGTCCCTGACGAGCCAGATGACGACGGCTTGCCGCAGGAGGCCACCAGGCCGGTCAGCGTCACGAGTGCGACTGTCCCCGCGGCGATCATCAGCCGGCGGCCGCGGTTGTTCGAGATGATCCGGTTCATTGGTCTCCTGGTGGGCGACGAGATAGCGGAACGGGGCATGGGCGCGATCAGGCGAACAGCGTCTCCCCGACCCAGTGGCCGGCAGCGGGTGCGCCCGGGGGCAGGGCGAACACCGCGCTGGCGGTGTGGGTGATGAATTGGTTGAGCGCGTCGTTGATCGCCAGCCGGCTGTTGATCGGCACGAACGCCGTCCGCGGATCGCGCTGGTAGCCCAAGAACAGCAGACCGGCATCGTATTCGAGCGCCTGGCGCCACGGCGGCCAGCGTTCGGTGAACTGCGTGGTGCCGTTGTTGTAGGAGAAGGCGCGGCGGATCAGCACCGCCCCGTCGTTGGTTTCCGGCGCGGCCAGGCGCACATGGGCGGTCTCGGGGATGTGCAACTGTCCGGCGCCGTCACGGGCCGCCAGATCGAGGGCGTCGAACTCCCCCGAGGCGCCCAGCGGGGCGCCGGAAACCTTTTGCCGGCCGATCACCTGCTCTTGAGCGGCTACCGGCAGCCGGTCCCAGTGCTCCAGGGTGATCCGGATCCTGCGGTAGACCAGGTAGCTGCCGCCGCCCATCCAGGCCGGCCCGTCGGAGCCTGCCCACAGGGGCGCGTCAAGGTCAGCGGGCGGGTGCGCGTTGGAGTTGATGGTGCCGTCCTTGAACCCCATCAGGTTGCGCGGCGTGCCCGCGTTGTTGCTGGGCGAATAGCCGATCTGGGTCCACCGCAGCGTCGCGATGTCCGGCGAGACGCGGGCCAGTGAGCGCACCCCGTGAAAAACGGCCTGCAGGTCATCGCCGCAGGCGTGAATCAACAGGTCGCCGTTGCTTTGATCGGGGGCCAGCTGGTCGCCGGGAAAATGCGGCAGCTCGACCAGCTGCGCCGGCAGCTTGGCGGCCAGCCCGAACCTGTCGGTCCCGTCGCGCAGGAATAGTGTCCGGCCGAGGCCGATCGTGAGCGTGAGCCGGTTCGGGCCGCTCTGCCACGCCTCCAGCGAGTCCGACCTGGTGGACTTGCCGGTGGTGTCGGCGTACGCGTTGGGCGTGTCCGCCGGTTCGTAGATGGGAATGGTCGCCGATCGCCCTTGTGTCAGCTGCGCGGCCAGGTCGCTCCAGCGCCGCAGGAGCTCGGTCACATGCTCGCGCGATGTGGTGTTCAGGTCGAACGCGGCCAGCACGGTGTGCTGTTGGGTGTCGGTGACAATGCCGCTTTGGTGAGGGCCGTAATACGGTTCGACTTCCGAGCCGGGTGGCCGGGCGCCGGTGTTCAGCGCGGCGGTGGCGGTGGCCGCGGCGGCCCCGCCGATCACCGCCCCGCCGACGAACAGGCCGCCCTGCAACATGTGGCGCCGTGATAGCCGCCGCGACGGTGGTGGTGCGTCAGCGCTCATCCGTGCAGCAACGAGAGTGTGTTGGTGTCGTCGTTGACGAAGTAGATTCCGTCGTGGCCCTGGTTCACGGCGATGTCGAACAGGTTGCCGTTGCCCGGGGGATCCTGGGCGACATCCTGGTTCGCGTAGTACTCGCCCACCTGCGCACCGGCCGCGGTGATCTCGACGATCTTGCCGTTCGTCGCGTTGGCCACCAGCAGATCGCCGTTGGGTGCGCGGTCCATTCCCAGCGGGTTGGCCAGCTGACCTCCCGCGCTGAGGGTGGCGCCGGCGCCGGCCGAGTCCGTGCGGTTCAGCGCATTGGTGATCGCGGCGACCCGATTGCCGAGGTTGTCGCCGACGTAGAGGGTGCCGGCGGGGTCCAGCGCCAGCCCGGTCGGGCCCTTGACGAACGCCGAGGCGTCCCGGCGCTCCGGCAGCGAATCAGCCACCACGACGTGGTTGGTCACGACCGGCGCCTTGCTGGGGGTCTGGCTGAGGCTGAGCCGCACCACGTTGCCCTGGTTGACGGTGTTGCCGCCAGCGTCTTTGATGCCGTTGAGTGTGTTGGTAACGAATAGCGTTGCGGTGTCGCCGTTGTCGGCCACCGTGGCGTCCCACGGGCCGTTCAGATAGTCACCGGCCAGGGTTCCGGCAACCTGGCCGGTAGGCGATAGCTCGATCAGGCAGCCCGCACCGGCGGTGTCGATCTTGCCGTCGGTGCTGGGCAGGCTGCCCACCAGCACCCACCCGTCTTTGAGAACGACCATCGCCGTCGTCAAGCCGACACCGCCGGGGCAGCCGGGCAGCGTCTGCGGAAGGGCGGCGAAAACAGTGACCGACTTGTCCGGATGCACGTCGACGATGGTGGTGCCGGTGCCCTGGTTGTTGGATTTGTTGTTGAAGTTATCCACCAGAACGTCTCCCGCGTGCAGCGAACCCATGTCGGCGGTGACCGGCCAGATGGCATACGGATTGACATCGCCGTTGTCGGGCGTGGTCGACGCGATCATCGTCACCGTGGTCTTGCCCTGCAGAAACGAACCC